>DOWL01000167.1:15643-22176 GCA_003519585.1 Nocardioides sp.
GGATCCCAACAGATGTTGGGATCCCTGCAGATGCCAGCCTTCAGTCCAACGACGGCACGTCGACATCGGGCCCCTCGCCACGCAGCAGCGTGGTCAGTCGGGCACTGTGGTCGGCCAGGATCGTCCGCACCGAGGTGAACGCCGCCTCGTCCGCTCGGGCCAGGGTGCACCAGCCGTCCCAGAGCAACACGGTGCTGCCGTCGAGGTCGCGCAGACAGTCGTTGAGGGCGTCGAGGTTGGCGCCGTAGTGGTCGGGGAAGGCGAGTGCCTCGCCGAGAGCCACCAGCACCTCTCGCCGGGTCTGGTGGTGCCACCCGTCGACGTACCCGAACCGCCAGCCGGCGTGTTCGACCGTGTGTCCGACCTCGTGAGGTGGGAACGCCGCGTGCCAGCGGTACAGCCCGGGGTCGTGGTGGTGGGCCAGGATGGCCGCAAGTCCGCTCATGCGAACCTCCTCATTGCTGCGTCCCTGCCGCCCGTGCGATCCGCGCGAAGGACTCGTAGTGGTCCTCGGTCCAGTAGTACTCCCCGCCGTCGCCGGCGATGATCCGGCGGGCGCCTCGATCGGAGGAGCCGGGCGTGATCACGGTGTACTCCGCGTAGTAGCCACGCGGATGGTCGGGAAGCAGCCCCTCGAAATTGCCGAACGTCGAGCCGTCCTTGCCGGGATAGGGGAACGGTCCGCCCTGGTCGATCAGCGCGAGGGTCGCCTGAGCCTCGACCGGCAGCTCGTCCTGGAGGACCCAGGGCAGGCCGCTCTCCGGGTCTATGTCGCCGGTCTCGACTCCGTCGCTCGTCTCGTCGGTGGCCACGCTGCCGACCGCGGACGGCGACGGGTCGTCGCCGAAGAGGGTGATGGTATCCCCGTCGTGGTCCATCGTGAACTTGAGGATGAACGAGGTGAACGCGATCGTCGCGAAGACGATCACCACCGTCGTGACCGTCTGGCGGTTCCATTTCACGGCGGTGGCCGGTTCACGACAGGGGCCGGCGGATCAGAGTGCCATCGCCTGCGCGCGGCGCTTGACCTCCGAGCCGCGGTTCTCACGCAGGGCATCGATCGGCCGCCCGGGGAGGTCGGCGTCGAGGTGGAGCCACGCGATGATCTCGCGGTCGTCGTACCCGCCGTCGTGCAAGAGGGTGAGGAGTCCGCCCAGCCCCTTGACCGGCAGGCCGTCCTCGCCGATGAAGCCGGCGGGCACCCGGGGTCCGGAGCCGGGCATGGGTACGGCGGCGGCCAACTCGTGGTCGCGGATCATGGTCCGGACCTTCGCGGGGGTGACCCCCAGGCGCTGCGCGGCCTGGTCCCAGTCCAGCCATTCCTCGACCAAGGTGGACAGGTCGGCCTCGGCGAGCGTCATGGCCCCATGCTGGCATCCGTCGGGGCGCGGCGCACGACGTGGAGCGCGGTCCAGGGCGCGCACGGCTCGCCGGGCGCCGGAAAATGCCACAACCGGTCGCGCGTCCGTACGATGGACCATCCGGATCCTTCCCCGTCCGGGTGCAGGAGGTCGCCGTGACGTCTGACCGGCATGCCGCCCAGGGCGGCGGCGCCGAGCGGCCGAGCGACCCCACGCAGGACGCCACCGACCACCTCGGCGGGCGGGTCCTCGACAACCGCTACCTCATCGGGTCGCGGATCGCGCGCGGCGGCATGGCCACCGTCTACGAGGCCATGGACCTGCGCCTCGACCGCACGGTCGCGGTCAAGGTGATGCACCCGGGGCTGGGTGACGACGACGAGTTCGCGGCCCGGTTCGTCGCCGAGGCGCGGGCGGCCGCCAAGCTGTCGCACCCCAACGTCGTCGCCGTCTTCGACCAGGGCAACGACGACGGCACCGTCTTCCTCGCGATGGAGCTGATCCCGGGCCACACGCTGCGCGACACGATCGGCAAGGAAGCTCCGCTCTCCCCGGCCCGCGCCCTCGCCCTGCTCGAGCCGGTGGTCTCCGCGTTGGCCGCGGCCCACCGGGCCGGCCTGATCCACCGCGACGTCAAGCCCGAGAACGTCCTCATCGCCGACGACGGTCGGGTCAAGGTCGCCGACTTCGGCTTGGCCAAGGCGGTGAGCGCTACCACCCAGCACACGGCGACCGGCGTCCTCATCGGAACCGTCTCGTACGTCGCCCCCGAGCTCGTCGTCGAGGGCCGCTCGGACGCCCGGGCGGACGTGTACGCCGTCGGCGTGATCCTCTACGAACTGCTCACGGGGAAGAAGCCGCACGAGGGCGAGACCCCGATCCAGGTCGCCTACAAGCACGTGCACGAGGACGTGCCGGCACCTTCGCGCCTCGCACCCGGCGTACCCGACTACGTCGACGCCCTGGTCGCGCGCGCCACGGCCCGCGACCGCGAGCAGCGCCCGGCCGACGCGGGGGTGCTCCTGCACCACCTGCGCCGGGTCAATCAGGCGGTCACCTCCGGCGTCAGATCCGACCGGGACCTGGTCGACGACCTGGTCCCGCGCAAGCACGCCGACACCGCCGAGGTGCTGCGCCGCCAGGGGCCTGGGAGCGGCGACACCAACCCCGACCCGTGGGACCACGCCGAGATGGCTGCGCTACTCGCGCCGCCGCGCGAGGCGACCACGACGATGGAGCGCCCCCGCGAGTCGACGTCGGTCGTCGAACGCGTAGCCCCGCCGCCGAAGCAGCCGGCCAAGAAGTCGACCCAGGGCAGTGGCCCGCCCACCAAGCGGCCCCGACGGCGGCGACGCGGCCCGATCCTGCTGGTGCTGGCCCTGCTCGTCGCGGCGGCCGTGGGCGCCGGCGCGTGGTACTTCGGCTGGGAGCGCTACACCAGCACGCCGGCCGTGCTCCAGCTCTCCGAGGCCGATGCCACCCAGAAGCTCGAGGACGCCGGGCTCGACGTGAAGGTGGGCGAGCCGGCGTACTCCGACAGCGTCGAGGCGGGCCTGGTGCTCAGCACCGACCCGGGCGCGGGCGAGCGGGTGCTCAAGGGCACCGACGTCACCATCACGCTGTCGTTGGGTCGTGCCGTCCAACAGCTGCCGAAGCTCACCGGTATCACCGAGGACGAGGCGCAGGACCGGATCCAGAACGCTCACATGGCCTTCGGCAAGTCGACCAAGGCGTTCTCCGAAACCGTTCCCGAGGGCATCGTCATCTCCTCGGAACCCAAGGGCGGTACCACGCTGCGCTTCGGCACGATCGTCGACCTGGTGATCTCCAAGGGCCGACAGCCGATCAAGGTCGGCAGCTGGGTCGGCAAGAGCGCCGACGAGGCCGAGACCACCCTGAAGAAGCGCGGGCTCAAGCCCGACGTCTCCCACCAGTACTCCAACAGCGTTCCCGAGGGCGTGGTCATCTCCCAACAGCCCACGGGAGGCACGCTCTACAAGGGCGACACCGTCGAACTGTTGGTCTCGCTCGGCCCCGAGCTGATCGCGGTCCCCAACGTGGTCGCGGCGGGCGTCGACGACGCCACCGCCACCTTGCAGGGCGCGGGCTTCGACGTGGACGTCCAGTACGCCCCCGGCTACATCGGCCTCGGCTATGTCTTCTCACAGGACCCGGGCGAAGGCACCGAGCTGCCCAAGGGCTCCACGGTCACGATCTACCTCGTGTGACGGGGCTGCGGAACCCGGTCGGCACCCACGTCAAGGTCGGGCCGGGACTGGTCAAGGGGACGCTCAAGGGCGCCCGTGAGCTGGGGCTCGAGGCGGTGCAGGTCTTCACCGGCAACCCGCGCGGGTGGGCCTTGAGCGAGGGCCGGCCGGCCGAGGACGCGGCGTTCCGGGAGGGCTGCGCCGAGAGCGAGATCCGGGTGGTCATCCACGCGCCGTACCTCGTCAACCTCGGCTCGCCGACGGCGTCGACCTACGAGAGGTCGGTGGCCTCGGTGGCCCACAACGTACGGCGGGCCGTGGAGATCGGCGCCGAGGGTGTGGTCGTGCACACCGGGTCGTACGTCGCCCAGCCCGGGGACCAGTCCGGCGACGACGTCCCCGGCCTGCGGGCGGCGGCGCTGCGCCGGCTGCGTGAGGGGCTGCTCCCGATCCTCGACACGATCTCCGACGACAGCCTGCCGTGGCTGCTGCTGGAGCCGACCGCCGGCCAGGGGCGCTCGCTGTGCGCTGGGGTGGCCGACCTCGCGCCGTACCTCGACACGCTCGATCACCACCCCAAGGCGGGGATCTGCCTCGACACCTGCCACGCGTTCGCCGCCGGCGAGCCTCTGGACGAGCCCGGCGGTACGACGCTGACCGTCGACCGCATCATCGAGATCGCCGGCCCCGGAAAGCTGCGGCTGGTGCATGCCAACGACAGCCAGGATCCCCGCGGTTCGATGCGCGACCGGCACGAGAAGCTGGGCGCGGGCCACATCGGGACCGGAGCGATCGCCGAACTCCTGGCCCACCCCGCGACCGCCGGGGTGCCGTTCATCCTCGAGACGCCTGGGTCCCGAGACCCGGGCAGCGACCAGATCGCCCTGGTCAAGGGGATGCGCCGATGACCAGGCGGTGCCGATGACCGCCCGCCGCTCAGCACTGCTGGCGACCGGCGCGCTGCTGCTGGTCACCGCGAGCTGGGGAAGCACGTTCTTCATGATCAAGGACCTGCTCGACCGGATGCCGGTGCTCGACTTCCTGGCCGTGCGGTTCACGATCGCCGGGTTGGTCATGTTCGCGGTGGCCCACCGGGCCGTGCTCGCCCTGCCCCGCGAGGTGCTGAGGCGAGCGATCGTCGTCGGGGGCATCTACGGCATCGCGCAGATCCTGCAGACCGCGGGGCTCGCGCACACTCCGGCCAGCGTGTCGGGATTCATCACCGGGATGTACGTCGTGTGCACGCCGCTGCTGGCGGCGCTGCTGCTCAAGACCCGGATCACGGCGATGACCTGGGGCGCGGTGGTCCTCGCCACCGCCGGCCTCGGGGTGCTCACGCTGAACGGGATCTCGGTCGGGTACGGCGAGGCGCTCACCTTGATCGCGGCGGTGCTGTACGCGCTGCACATCGTCACGCTCGGGGCCTGGTCGACCGCCCGCGACGCGCTCGGCATGTCGGTGGTCCAGCTGATCGTGATCGCGCTGGTCTGCCTGATCGCCACCGCTCCCAACGGCGTGGTGCTCCCGGACCAGGGCCGCGATTGGGCCGCGATCATCTACATGGCGCTGGTCGCCGGCGCTCTCGCGCTCCTCGCCCAGACCTGGGCGCAGTCGCAGCTCTCCCCCACCCGCACGGCGATCATCATGAGCATGGAGCCGGTGTTCGCGGCGTTCTTCGCGGTCCTGCTCGGCGGCGAGGTGCTGACCGGCCGGATGTTCGTGGGTGGCGCGATGGTGCTCGCCGCGATGCTCCTGGTCGAACTCGGCCCACGCCGGCCACTCGAGGGCGAGGTCCAGCACCTCACGGTCTGAGCCGCGCCGACGCGTACCGCGAGAGTTTCGTCGGCCAGCCGATGAAACTCGACCTTTGACGACGAAGTTGCATCGTCCAGGCGCGAGTTTTGTCGGCCAGCCGACGAAACTCGCCACCGTCCAGGTACCCATGACACCCAATGTGAGCTGGGTCACAACCACGGTTGACGCGCTCTGAAACCGGTTACACGACTCCCGAAAGCAGACCACGAGGTTCTCGGGAGACCAGATGGCGAGCACGATCCGCGACGTCGCGAAGCATGCCGGCGTCTCGACCGCGACGGTGTCGCGGACCCTGCGGGATCCGCAGATCGTCAAGCCGGCGACGCGCGAGCGCGTCCAGCGGGCGGTCGAGGCGCTCGCGTTCCAGCCCAGCCAGCTGGGCCGCCAGCTGGCCGAACGCCGGCACGCCGCCAACGGCATCGTCTTCCCCGACCTCTCCGGCCCGTACTTCGCGGAGGTGGTCCTCGGCTACGAGGACGTCGCCGCCGAGCTCGGGCGGTCGGTGCTCATCTTGTCGACGCGGGGGCGCGAGGACGCCGACGAGCAGGTCCAGCGGCTCGCCGGCCGCTGCGACGGACTGGTCGTGCTCGGCCAGACGGTCGCCGACGACGTACTCCGTCAGCTCGCCGTCCGGGGCATTCCGCTGGTGTTGATCGCCCGGGAAGCGCTCGAGGGCAGCGACTCGGTGAACGCCGAGAACACCCGGTCCGCCCGTCAGCTCGCCGGACACCTGGCCGAGCAGGGCGCGCGGACCGTGACCTTCGTCGGCGACCCCGAGCTGACCCCCGACCTGGCCGAGCGGCTTGCCGGACTCGAGGCAGGCGCGCACGAGCACGACCTGCACGTGACGATCCACGAGCCGAGCGCGATGGACGAGCAGGCCGGCATCGAGGTCGCAGCAGAGCTGCGACCCACCGACGCGATCGCCTGCGCTAACGACGAGCTCGCGCTCGGCGTACTCAGCGCACTGCGCGACCGCGGTGCCGCCGACGACGTCCTGCTCGCCGGCTCCAGCACCTTCGACCAGATGCCCCCGCTGCCGGGCCGGCGCATGGAGCGCCTGTCCCGCGGGCCAAACGGCCTCGACCTGGCGGAGGCCGCCTCGCGGTGGCCCTCGGCCTGGCTGATCGGCGGCCCCGAGGTCTCGGTC
>DOWL01000167.1:22184-38810 GCA_003519585.1 Nocardioides sp.
GACGTCATGGCCGCGCGCTACGCCGGCCTCACCACCGTCCGCCAGCCGATGCGCGAGCTCGGCGCCCGGGCGGCCTGGCTCCTCGACGAACGGATCCAGGGCCGCACCACCCCCGAGCACGAGGTCCTGCCCGCCCACCTGGTGGTCAGGCAGAGCACCACGAGAAGCAGCACAACGAGAGAAGGAACTCCCGCATGAAGACCACTCGCAACAGTGTCGTTGCGCTCCTGTCCGTCGCCGCCCTGGCGCTGACCGGCTGCGGCCGCGACTCCGGCGGTGGCGCCGGCGCCGAGGGGCAGGGCGACGCGATCGACGACGGCTTGGCCGAAGGCACGATCGAGGTCTGGGCGATGGGAACCGAGGGCGAGGCGCTGGAGGCATTCTCGAAGGCGTTCACCGAGGCCAACCCCGACGCGAAGGTCGAGGTCACCGCGGTCCCCTGGGACGGCGCGCACGACAAGATCGCCAACGCGATCGCCGCGGGCGAGACCCCGGACGTCAGCCTGATCGGCACCACCTGGATGGGTGAGTTCGCCGAGGCCGGCGGGATCGACCCGACGCCCGAGGGACTGGTCGACGAGGCCGACTTCTTCCCCGGTGCCTGGGAGTCGACCGAGGTCGGCGGGACGTCGTACGGCGTGCCGTGGTACGTCGAGACGCGGGCGCTCTACTACCGCACCGACCTGGCCGAGCAGGCGGGCTGGTCCCAGCCGCCGGCCACCTGGGACGAGCTGCGCCAGTTCGCCACCGACCTGCAGCAGAAGGCCGGCGTCGCCAACGGGATCCAGCTCCAGGCTGGCCTGACCGGCGCCTGGCAGACGATGATGCCGTTCGCCTGGTCGGCCGGCGCCGAGTTGACCGACGCCGACGGCGCGGAGTACACGCTCGACTCCCCCGAGATGGTCAAGGGCCTGGAGTACTACACCAGCTTCTTCGCTGACGGCCTATCGTCGACCGACAAGCTCGACCCGGGCGAGCTCGAGAGCGGGATGGCCGACGGCTCGATCGGCTCGTTCATCTCCGGTCCGTGGCACGCCGACCTGGTCGAAGAGGCGGGCGTCAGCCCGGATCAGTACGCCATCGCTCCGCTGCCCGGCACCGACTCCGCCCCCGGCAACTCCTTCGTCGGTGGTGGCGACCTAGCCGTCTTCTCCGACGCCGACAACAAGGACGGCGCCTGGAAGTTCGTCCAGTGGCTCTCCGAACCCGAGACCCAGCAGGGCTTCTACGACGAGGTGGGCGACCTGCCCGCCGTCCAGGCCGCCTGGGACTCCGGTGACCTGGCCGACGACCCGCAGCTCCAGGTCTTCGGGCAGCAGCTCGAGAAGGCCAGCTCGCCGCCGGCCGTCCCGACCTGGGAAGAGGTCGCCAGCGCCATCGACAGCGACATCGAGAAGGCCACCAAGGGCCAGATGAGCCCCGAGGAGGCCGTGCAGTCGATGCAGCAGCAGGCCCAGTCCATCGGCACGGGCCTCTGACCATGGCCACCGCTACCGCCGTCGCCAAGGGCGGCACTCCGAGCCGGCCCGTCGACCCCACGCGGCGCGCGCAGGCCGTCGCCGGATGGGTGCTCGCCCTGCCGTTCGTAGTGCTGTTCCTGGCGTTCACTGCGGGGCCGGTGCTGGCGAGCCTCGGCATGAGCTTCACCGACTTCCGGCGCGCCGACATCCGGAGCCCGCTCGCGGTGCAGTTCGTCGGGCTCTCCAACTACGCCGATCTCATCCAGGACCCGCTGTTCCGCAAGGTCACGCTCAACACGCTGCTCTACCTGCTCCTCGGCGTACCCCTCACCATGGCGGCCGCACTCGCCGCAGCGGTCGGCATCAACCGCCTCAACCGGTTCAAGGGGCTGTTCCGGGTCGCGTTCTACCTGCCGGTGGTGACGAGCATCGTCGCGGTGTCGGTGGTCTGGAAGTTCCTCTACCGCCACCACGGGGGTCTGTTCAACACCGCCCTGGGCTGGGTCGGCATCGACGGACCCAACTGGCTCGACAACACCCACCTCGCGCTGCCCTCGCTGGTGCTGATGGCGGTCTGGCGCAACTTCGGTGCGCTCATGGTGATCTTCCTGGCCGGGCTCGCGACCATCCCCCGCGAGATCAGCGAGGCGGCCGAGGTCGACGGCGCAGGCGGGTGGTCGCGGTTCCGCTACGTCACCCTCCCGATGCTGCGGCCCACGCTGCTCTTCGGCGCGGTGATCACCGGCATCGGCTACCTGCAATTCTTCGAGGAGGCGTTCGTGATGACCCAGGGCGGCCCGCTCGACGCGACCCGGTCGGTCACCTACTTCACCTACGACCAGTTCGGCTTCGGCAACTTCGGGTACGCCGCCGCGGCCAGCTACCTGCTCTTCCTGGCGGTCGTGCTCCTCACCTACGTCCAGTTCCGCTGGCTCGGCGAGCGCGACGACCGTCCCCGCCGGCGCACCCGTCAGGAGGTCACCTCGTGACCGACGTACTCCCCGCTCGCCCCACGACCGACCTCACCGCTGACGAGCCACCGGTCACCGGCCGTCGGCCACGAGACCGTGGCGACTCGACGCGCACGCCAGCCTGGCTGTACGTCGTCCTCACCGTCGGTCTGGTCGTCGTGGTCGTGCCGTTCGTGTGGATGCTGCTCTCGTCGTTCAAGCCGGAGGCCGAGGTGCGGGCCACCCCGCCGTCGTTCTGGCCGGAGACGGTCACCCTCAGCAACTACGACACCCTGTTCACCCGCCTGGACTTCCCGACCTACCTCTTCAACTCGGTCGTGGTCGCCCTGGCCGTCACGGCGGGCAACATGATCTTCTGCTCGATGCTCGGCTACGCACTGGCCAAGCTCGACTTCCCGGGCAAGAAGGCGCTGTTCGCGGTCGTCCTCGGCACCCTGATGGTGCCCGGGGTCGTCACGTTCGTGCCGCTGTTCGTGATGGTCACGAAGATGCAGTTGAGCAACAGCCTGCTGGGACTGATCCTGCCGTTCCTGGCCGGACCCTTCGGCGTCTTCCTGATGCGGCAGTACATCCTCAGCCTCCCCGACGAACTGATCCAGGCGGCCCGCATCGACGGCGCCGGTGAGTTGCGGATCTTCTTCTCAGTGATGCTGCCGCTCTGCGGGCCGGCGCTCGCGACGCTGGGGATCCTCACCTTCCTCGCGTCGTGGAACAACTTCCTCTGGCCGCTGGTGGTCGCCCAGACCGAGGACAAGTACACCCTCCCCGTCGCCCTGGCGCTCTACTCCGTCGGGCAGAACGCCACCCAGTTCGGCCTGCTCCTGGCCGGCGCCGTGGTCGTGGTGCTGCCCGTGCTCGCGATCTTCCTGGTCCTGCAGCGTCACATCATGCAGGGCATCGCCATGACCGGCATCAAGTAACGACTCGTCCATCCACCCTTCGACTCGGCGAAAGGTCCACCCGTGCGCCCACGCACTCTGCTTGTCACTTTGATCGCCACGGTGATCGCCACCCTGCTCGGTACGACGACGCTGGTCGTCACCACCACCACGGCGACCTCCGCACCCGCGGTCACCCCATCACCGAAGGCCAAGGCCGGCGGCACCCCGCAGCTGTTGCGCGGCTACCTCAAGGACACCTGGTCCTCCTTCGAGGCGATGGTCGACCCCGGCACCGGCCTACCGGCCGACAACATCGGCGGCGACCTCGCCCCGAGCAGTCGGAGCGGCTACACCTCCCCGACCAACATCGGTGCCTACCTGTGGGCCACGGTCGTGGCCCGCGACACCGGCCTGATCACCGCGAAGGACGCGCACCGGCGGATGGCACAGACCATCGACACCGTCGCGGGACTCGAGCGGCACGCGCAGTCGGGCCAGTTCTTCAACTGGTACGACCCCGCCACCGGGGCGACCCTCACGACCTGGCCGGAGAACGGCAACCCGGTCTACCCGTTCGCCTCCAGCGTCGACAACGGCTGGCTGGCCACCGGTCTGCTGGTCGCCGCGCGGGCCGACCGGAAGGTCGCCGCGGCCGCCGACGCGATCCGCGAGGGCATGGACTTCGGCTTCTACTACAACGCCGCCGAGGGGGTCCGGAAGGACCCCGCCGACACCACCACCCCGGTGGGCGGCCAGATCCGCGGCGGGTTCTGGGTCGAGCCGCCTGCTGACGGGACCTGCAACACCCCCGGCAACTACCGCGGCGGCGCCGAGGTCTACTACACCTGCCACCACTACGGCGCGTTCAACACCGAGCCGCGGATGGCCTCCTACCTCGGTATCGCGGCCGGCCAGATCCCGCAGCGCCACTACTTCGGCACCGAGCGCACCTTCCCGCCGACCTGCGACTGGTCGTGGACCGAGACCAAGCCCTCCGGCGAGTGGCGGAACTACCTCGGAGTCGACGTCTTCGAGGGCACCCTCCCCTATCGCGGGATGCGCGTCGTACCGACCTGGGGCGGCAGCATGTTCGAGGCCCTGATGGTGCCGCTGTTCGTCCCCGAGGAGACGTGGGGCAAGAGGTCGTGGGGCGTCAACCACCCGCTCTACGTCCGCGGTCAGATCGAGCACGGGCTCGACGAGGCCGGCTACGGCTACTGGGGCTTCTCGCCCTCCAACAACCCCGCCGGTGGCTACCGCGAGTACGGCGTCGACGCGCTCGGCATGGACGGCGCCGGCTACACCTCCGACCAGGAGCGCACCGACTGGGACCAGCCCTACGACGGCTGTCCCGACCGGGCCGGCGAGCCCGCACCCACGACGTACGGCGAGGGTGTGGTGACCCCGCACGCATCGTTCCTCGCGTTGCGGTATGCGCCGCGCAAGGCGCTGGCCAACCTGGCGGCGCTGAAGCGGGACTTCGACGCCTACGGCCCGGGCGGCTTCTATGACGCGGTCGCCGTCGGTAGCGGGACGGTCTCAAAGAAGTACCTCGCCCTCGACCAGGGCATGATCATCGCCGCCCTCGGCAACGCCCTCTCCGACGACGACCTCCGTCGCTACGTCAGCCGCGGCGCCATGGAGCGCAAGCTGCGGCCGCTGATGGCCATGGAGGAGTTCGGGAGTGCCGCCCGATGACCACCGATGCCCGCGCCGACTGGGAGGCCAGGATCGGGACGCGCACGGAGACGCGGCCCGACGAGCAGTTCGCCGGCCACGCCCCGACGCTCGACCCGCCCACCGGCCTGCGCGCCGAGCCCGGCGGCCACCAGGTCACGCTGACCTGGGGCGCGGTCGAGGGCGCGGTCGGCTATCAGGTGTACGCCGCCGACGCGGCCGACGGCCCGTTCGCGCCAGTCGACCACGCCGGGCGAGACGTCCTGGCCGTCCCCCACCCGCCGTACGCCGACACGACCGGCAGCCCCGGGGTCGCGCGGTGGTACGCCGTGACCACGCTGTCCGACGTCCACGTCGAGGGCCCGCGCAGCGAACCGGTCCAGGCGACGCCGTTGGCCGCGCCCGGCGATCCGGTGCGCGTGCAGGTGGATGCGGCCACCCCACGGCGTCCGCTGCCACGGCCGTGGCGGCCGATGATCGGCAGTGAGCACCTCTCCCACCTGCTCTCCGAGGACACCACCGGCGGTCGCCCCATCGGGGCCGAGCTCACCGCCGCCCTGGAGGCGGCGCACACGGAGCTCGGCGTCACGCATGTGCGGGCGCACGCGATCCTCGGCGACGACCTCGGCGTCTATCGCGAGGTGGGCGGAGACCCGGTCCACGACTTCTCGGGTGTGGACCGGGTCTACGACCACCTGCGTGGCCTGGGGCTCTACCCGGTGGTCGAGCTGTCGTTCATGCCGCACGACCTGGCCTCCGACCCCGACACGACGGTCTTCGACTACCGCGCGATCGTCTCGCCACCCAAGGACTGGGACCGCTGGCACGCGCTGATCCGCGACCTGGTTGAGCACCTGGTCGAGCGGTACGGCCGCGACGAGGTGATCGAGCACTGGTCCTTCGAGGTCTGGAACGAGGCCAACCTCGAGGTCTTCTGGTCCGGGACGCCCGAGCAGTACCTCCGGCTGTACGACGTCACCGCGGAGGCCGTGAAGTCGGTCGACGCCCGGCTGCGGGTCGGGGGCCCGTCGTCAGCGGCCGCCGGCTGGGTCGAGGAACTGCTCGCCCACGCGGACCGGACGGGCCGCCCGGTCGACTTCGTCACCACCCACACCTACGGATCTCCGCCACTGGACTTCCGGCCCACGCTGGCCCGCTACGGCCGGAGCGACGTACCGATCTGGTGGACCGAGTGGGGGGTCACGCCGACCCACTTCAACGAGGTGAGCGACGCGGTCTTCGCCGGGACCTTCCTGCTGCGGGGCATGGCCTCGGCGATGCGCGAGGAGCGGATCGAGGCGCTGTCCTACTGGGTGGTCTCCGACCACTTCGAGGAGCTGGGCCGGCCACCCGCACTCCTGCACGGCGGCTTCGGCCTCCGCACGGTCGGCGAGCTGCGCAAGCCGCGCTGGTGGGCGCTGGCCCTGCTCGAGTCGCTCGGCCCGACTGAGGTCGAGGTCGAGCTGGCCGGTGACGGAGCCGGGTCGCTGGTCGAGGCGCTGGCCACCACCGGCCCCGACGGCGAAGTCTCGGTGCTGGCGTGGAACCTCACTCTCGACCAGACCAGGGCCGCCGGTGACCCGGAGCTCGCCCGCCGGGTCGAACTGGAGGTACGCGGCCTGACCGCCGGCGCGTCGTACCGGCTGCAGCACCACCGCGTCGATGCCGACCACTCCGACGTCGCCGCGGTCTGGGGCCGCTTGCGCGAGGACGGCCAGGACTGGCCGACCGACGAGCAGTGGGCCGCGCTGCGCGAGGCGGACCGTCTCGACCGCCTCGAACCCGACCGCACCGTGACCGCCGACGCCTCCGGCGTGGTCACGGTGGGGTGTGACCTGCCCATGCCAGCCATGTCGCGGGTCACGCTGACGCTCGTCTGAACGACGAGCGACCCGGGCACCGGCACCCCTCATCAGCCGGTGCCCGGGGTGGCGTCGTCACGATCTGGTCACAGCTGTCCGCACTCTGAGTTTTGCGTCTCGCCTGACGGCGTCGAAGCCTAGATTCGCCGCCATGGTCGTGGTCATGGCACCCGACGCGACCGACGAGGACATCGCCGCCGTCGTCGCCCGGGTCGAGTCGGTCGGTGGGGAGGCGTTCGTCTCCAAGGGGCTGGTGCGCACCATCATCGGGCTGGTCGGCGACATCGACTCCTTCCACCACCTCAACCTGCGCACCTTCAAGGGCGTCGCGGACGTGCACCGCATCTCCGACCCCTACAAGCTGGTCAGCCGCCAACACCACCCCGACCGCTCCACGGTCTGGGTGGGCCGCGGCTCACAGGTCCCCATCGGCCCCGACACCTTCACCCTGATCGCCGGGCCGTGCGCGGTCGAGAGCCGTGACCAGGCGCTCGAGGCCGCACAGATGGCCCGCAGCGCCGGTGCGACGCTGCTCCGTGGCGGAGCATTCAAGCCGCGCACCTCGCCGTACGCATTCCAGGGACTGGGCGTCGCCGGGCTGGAGATCCTCGCGGACGTGGGTGCAGCGACCGGTCTGCCGGTGGTCACCGAGGTGGTCGACACCCGCGACGTGCCCGTGGTGGCGGAGTACGCCGACCTGCTCCAGGTCGGAACCCGCAACATGGCCAACATCGGCCTCCTCCAAGCGGTCGGCACCTCCGGGAAGCCGGTGCTGCTCAAGCGGGGCATGACCGCGACCATCGAGGAGTGGCTGATGGCGGCGGAGTACGTCGCCCAGCGCGGCAACCTCGACATCGTGCTGTGCGAGCGCGGCATCCGGACCTTCGAGCCGGCCTACCGCAACACCCTCGACATCTCCGCCGTGCCAGCGGTGCAGGCCGCCAGCCACCTGCCGGTGGTCGTCGACCCGAGCCACGCCGCCGGGCGCAAGGATCTCGTCGTACCCCTGGCCCGCGCGGCCATCGCGGTGGGCGCCGACGGCGTGCTCGTCGACGTGCACCCACACCCCGAAGTAGCCCTGTGCGACGGCCCCCAGGCACTGGTCGGCACCGAGTTGCGTGACCTCGCGACCGCGGTCCGGCGGCTGCCTCCTGTCGTGGGCCGGCTGGACGCGGCGTCCGTGGTGCGGACTCACTGATCTGCGTCTAGACCACTCGTGGCTACGATCCGCTGCGTGGAGGTGACCCCATGAGCAGCTGCACGTCGTGCGGCCACCAGCTCGGTGTCGGGCGGTTCTGCACCAACTGCGGTGCACCCGTCGAGGCCTCCGCGCCCGCGGGCCGTCGCCTCGGCCAGGTCAGTGGCGCTGACAGCGGCCCTGGAGGCAGCCCCGATGCCGCGGCTGACGGCGGGGACACGATGACCGCGGATTCGGCTCCCCCGCTGGCACCGGACGACTGGCGGACCGACACCGCCGAGCGGCCGCAACTCCGCTCCTCGACCGACCCGCGGACACCACCGGCGGCCGTGGCTCCGCCACCTCCCCCGCGCTACCCGCTGTACGCCGACGAGGCGTCCGCCTACACGGCGTACGAGTCGGGCGACAGCGCGGTGTACGACGCCCTCGGCCCCGACTCCGCCGAGCCCGCTGCGATCGCCGAGCCGGGCGCGGCGCCCCGGGCCGATCTCGACTACGACGACGAGTACTACCACTACGACGAGGAGCGCCGCAGTCCAGTGCTCTGGATCCTGATCGCCGCGCTGGTGCTCGTGCTGGTCGCCGGCGGCTGGTGGTTCCTGGTCCGTGACGACGGCGGCGGGGCGGGCGCGGACGGTACGAACAGCCCCCCGTCGGGCGGCTCGTCGACCGTGGCCCAGGACGGTGTGGACGTCGCCGGTCAGGCGTCGGCCAAGGCGCCGAGCACCGCCCCACCCAATGAGGACGTCAACGGCGCCCAGGTCTCCTACGACGCCAGCAACATGCTCGACGGGGTGCCGGACACCGCCTGGCGCACCGCCGGCGACGCGACCGGCATGTCGCTGACCTTCACGCTGCGCGAGCCCACCGAACTCCACCGCGTCGGACTCATCAACGGCTACGCCAAGACCTCCACCGACGACCAGAACCGCAGCTTCGACTGGTACCTCGGCAACCGCCGCGTCAACGCAGTGGTCTGGCGCTTCGACGACGGCACCAAGGTCCGCCAGCAACTCTCGGAGAGCCGCGAACTGCAGATGATCGACATCGACGACGTCGTCACCAGCACCGTCGTGGTCAAGCTGGTGCGGGTCTCACCACCCGGCGACGGCACCGCCTCGCGCAACTACACCGCCATCAGCGAGGTCTCGCTGGTCGGCGAGCCCACCGGCTGACCGGTTCTCGCCGCCGCTCAGCCCCACTGGCCACACACGCCCTTGTAACTGAGTGTTCGGACATCTAGATAGGCGTTCAAACACCCGACCAGATGCACGAACACTCAGTTACAGCTCGGCCAGCGCCGCGGCCGCGCGTTCGGCATCCGCCCGGGAGACGTCGAGATGGGTGACCATCCGGACGGCGGTGGGGCCGACAGTGGCGACCCGGACGCCGTGCTCGGCCGCCGCCGCGACGAACGCCGGCGCGTCGCTGCGCTCGACCACCACGATGTTGGTGTCGACCGTGGCGGGGTCGAGCCCGCACGCCTCGGCGAGCAGCCGCGCGTGCGCGTGGTCGTCGGCCAGCCGGTCGACGTGGTGGTCGAGGGCGTGCAGCCCGGCGGCAGCCAGGATGCCGACCTGACGCATCCCCCCACCCATCCGCTTGCGGCGCACCCGCGCCTCGGCGACGGCGTCACGCGAGCCGACCATCAGCGAGCCGACCGGGGCGCCGAGCCCCTTGGACAGGCAGACCGAGAGGACCGAGGCGATCGCGCCGTACTCCGCGAGTGGCACGCCGGTGGCGACATGCGCGTTCCAGATCCGCGCGCCGTCGAGATGGACGCCGGCGCCGACGCCGACCGCCCAGTCCTTCAGCTCCTGGAGCTCGCCGAGCGGGAGTACGGCGCCGCCCGCGAAGTTGTGCGTGTTCTCGACGGAGACGGCCGCGGTGCGGACGAAGAACGGCCCCATGTCCGGAGCGAACATCGACGAGATGGTGGCGAGCTCGGCCCGGCCCCTGGGGTGGGTCCAGGTGCGCATCGTGATCCCGCCGATCGCGCCGTGGGCGCCCAGCTCGGCGCGCGCGATGTGGGCCGAGGCCTCGCAGAGCACCTCCTGCCCGGGCGCGACCAGCGATCCGACGGCCAGCACGTTGGCCATCGAGCCGGTCGGGGTGAACAGCGCCGCCTCGTGCCCGAACAGGCCGGCGACCCGCTCCTCGAGCGCGAGGACGGTCGGGTCCTCGCCGTACACGTCGTCGCCGACCTCGGCCCGGGCCATCGCGGCGCGCATCGCCTCGGTCGGGCGGGTAAGGGTGTCTGAGCGGAGGTCGATCACCCCCGCAGGCTACGAGGCGCGATTCGTCTGCGGGCTCGCAGGGCGACGCGAGCGCGCAGGAGACAGACGAATCCGCGGGATCAGGCGGTCCGCAACATCTCGGCGACCAGGAAGGCCAGCTCGAGCGACTGCACCCGGTTGAGGCGCGGGTCGCAGACCGACTCGTAGCGCGAGCCCAGGTCGACCTCGGCCAACTCCTCGCCGCCGCCGACGCACTCGGTCACGTCGTCGCCGGTCAGCTCGACGTGGACGCCGCCGGGCCAGGTGCCGAGCGAGCGATGCACGTCGAAGAAGCCCTGCACCTCGGCGATGACGTCGTCGAAGCGGCGGGTCTTGTAGCCCGAGGACGCCTCGAAGGTGTTGCCGTGCATGGGGTCGCAGACCCAGGCGACCTCGACCCCGGACGCGGTGACCTTCTCGACCAGGTCGGGCAGACCGTCGCGGATCCGACCGGCGCCGAACCGGGTGATGAAGGTGAGCCGACCCGGCTCGTTGTCGGGGTTGAGCCGCGCGGCCAGCGCCAGCGCGTCGTCGGCCGAGGTGCTCGGGCCGAGCTTCACGCCGATCGGGTTGCGGATATGGCGGAACAGCTCCACGTGCGCGCCGTCGAGCTGACGGGTGCGCTCGCCGATCCAGACGAAGTGGCCCGAGACGTCGTACGGCATCCCGGTGCGGGAGTCGATGCGGGTCATCGCGTGCTCGTAGTCGAGCACCAGCCCCTCGTGGCAGGTGTGGAAGTCGACCCGGTGGAACTCGTCGGGGTCGGCGCCGATCGCCTGCATGAAGGTGAGCGCCCGCTCGATCTCGGCGGCGACCAGCTCGTAGCGCTGGCCGACCGTGGACTCGCGGACGAAGTCGGTGTTCCAGGTGTGCACCTGGCGCAGGTCGGCGTACCCGCCGGTGACGAAGGCGCGGACCAGGTTGAGCGTGGCCGCCGAGGAGTTGTAGACGTCGACCAGCCGCTGCGGGTCGGGCACCCGGGACGCCTCGGTGAACTCGAAGCCGTTGACCGCGTCGCCGCGGTAGGCGGGCAGCGTCACACCCTCGCGGGTCTCGAAGTCCGAGGAGCGGGGCTTGGCGTACTGACCCGCGATCCGGCCCACCTTGACCACCGGCACGGAGGCGGCGTAGGTCAGCACGACGGCCATCTGCAGCAGGACGCGGAGCTTGTTGCGGACGTTGTCGGCAGTGACACCGGCAAAGGTCTCGGCACAGTCGCCACCCATGAGCATGAACGCCTCGCCCCGCGAGACGGCGGCGATCTTGTCCTTCAGCTCGTCGCACTCACCGGCGAAGACCAGCGGCGGCATGGTGCTGAGCCGGTCGACGGCGGTGGTCAGGGCCGCGCGGTCGGGGTACGCCGGCTGCTGGGCGGCTCCGAGGGCGCGCAGGGCCACGAGATCGGGGATGGTGCTGCTCACCGGACCAGGGTACGGGGGCGGACCCCCGCGCCCCGCATCGTTCTCACCTGCCGGGGTCGTCCTCCATGTGGTCGATGTCGCGGAACCCGGTGCGCTTCGCGCGCACGCCGCGGTTGGTGGCCCAGGTGATCGCCCAGAGCACCACGCCGAGCACCATGAGACCCGCCGCGATCTGGTAGATCAACGCGTCTCGGTCGACCCACGGCCCGAGCAGGTAGGCACACAGCAGCGCCGCGATCGCCGGGGTGATCCCGGGCGACCGGAACGTGCTCTTTCGCGAGGTGTCCCGGCGCAGCACCAGGCAGGCGATGTTGACGATGGTGAACACCGCGAGCAGCAGCAGCGAGGTGACGCTGGCCAGGTTGAGCACGACCTCGTCCTCGGCCCGCTCGGCGACCACGACGATGAGGCCGAGCGCGAGGACGGTCGAGAACATGATGCCGACGTACGGCGAGCGGCGGTTGGGCGAGACCTTGCCCAGGGTGCGCGGCAGCACGTCCTGGTTGGCCAGGCCGTAGAGGAGCCGGCTGGCCATCAGCATGTTGATCAGCGCGGTGTTGGCCACCGCGAAGCAGGCCAGGAACGGGAAGACCTTGTCGATCGGGAAGTCCGGCGCGCCGATCCGGACCACTTCGAGCAGCGCCCGGCCGTCCGACGCGCCGGCGATCTGGTCGGGGGTCAGCACCGTGACCACGGAGATCGCCACCAGCATGTAGATGATCACCGCGATGCCGAGCCCGGTGATCATGGTGCGCGGGAAGATCCGCTCCGGCTCCTGGGTCTCCTCGACCATGTTGACCGAGTCCTCGAAGCCGACCATGGCGAAGAAGGCGATCGACGTGGCCGCGGTGACGGCAAGGAACAGTCCCTTGTCCTCGGGGTTCTGGAACGTCGTGATCCGGTCGATGCTGCCGTCGCCCTGGGCCATCACGTAGAACCCGACGCCGATCACCAGGGCCAGCGCGGTGATCTCGACGAGGGTCAGCAGCACGTTGAACTTCACCGACTCGCCGACACCCCGCAGGTTGATCAGCGCCAACACCACCATGAACCCGAGCGCGATCAGCGTGATGGTGCCGGTGCCCGGCGTGCTGTCGATCCAGCCATTGGCCTCGAGCCCGCCGGTGAGGTTCTGGGCGAGCACGTTGGACGCGGTCGACGCGCTGGTGATGCCGGAGCAGATGACGGCGAAGGCGACCAGGAAGGTCACGAAGTGCACGCCGAAGGCTTTGTGCGTGTAGAGCGCGGCGCCCGCTGCCTGGGGGTACTTCGTGACCAGCTCGAGGTAGGAGAGCGCGGTCAGCGTCGCCACGACGAAGGCGACCAGGAACGGCAGCCAGACGATGCCTCCGACGACGCCGGCCATCTGGCCGGTGACGGCGTAGACGCCGGCGCCGAGGATGTCGCCGACGATGAAGAGCAACAGGAGCTTGGGCCCCATCACCCGCTTCAGGTCGGGTTCGGGTCCGTTGACGTCGGTGGGGTCGGTGGCAGTGCTGGTCATCTCGGTCCTCCGGGTCTGGGCGAGAAGAACTGCTCTACCGCTACCCGAAGGGGTGAGCGGGCATGCGTCGACCCGGCCAGGCGGGGTACCTCACCACCGATGCGCGTCGCGACTTTCAACATCCTGCACGGCCGCAGCCCCGCGGACGGCGTCGTCGACCTCGAGCGCTTCGCCGCGGCGATCGCGAGTCTGGACTCGGACGTGTTGGCCCTGCAGGAGGTCGACCGCAACCAGCCGCGCTCGCAGCACGCCGACCTCACAGCCGTCGCTGCGGAGGCGATGGGAGCCGCCCACTACCGGTTCGTCGCGGCCATGTCCGGCTCCCCGGGCGCGGGGTGGGTCCCCGCCAGCGGTGCGGAGCCGCCCGACGGGCCGGCGTACGGCGTCGCGCTGCTGAGCCGGCACCCCGTCGTTGCCTGGACCGCGCTCCGGCTGCCGAGGCTCGCCGCGCGGACGCCGTATCGATTCGCTGGCAACCGGCTGCCGACGCTGGTGATCGATGAGGCCCGGGTGGCGGTGGCCGCACAGGTGGACGATCCGCAGGGGCGGGTGACCGCGGTGAGCACCCACCTGTCCTTCGTGCCGTGGTCGAACGGCCGCCAGTTGCGCCACCTGGTCCGGTCCCTCGCCTCCACCGAGCGTCCACTGGTGCTGACCGGCGACCTCAACATGGGCGTACGGCGCGCTGTGAGGCTCAGCGGGCTGCGGCCGGCCGGCTCCTGGTCCACCTTCCCCGGCGATGCCCCTCGACGGCAGCTCGACCATGTCCTGCTCGACGGGCCGATCGCCGCCACCGGATCGAGCGCGCCGCAACTGCCGATGAGCGACCACCGCGCCCTGGTCGCCGACCTGACCTGCTGAGCTCTTCCCAGAGGTAGGAGCTCAGCGCACCTCGCAGTCAACGGGGTCGGAGCAGGGCTTGACGTCGTGCTCCTCGATGACCGCGCCGTCGGCATCGCGGGTGACGGCCTTCGCCAGTTGGCCGTCGACGGTGCCCCAGAAGATCGTCTCACCCGTCACGAACGTGCCCGTCTCGACGTGTGCAGAGACCGTGGTGCCGTCGGTGGCGACCAGGTCGACCGTGGCGACGTCGGTGCCGTCGGCACCGCCGACCCACACGGTGCGCGCCGTGCCGCCGGCGTACGTCTCGGTGTCGAACAGCTCGAGGTCGGAGCCGGGTTGGAGGAAGTCGTCGGTGCCCATCCCCCAGCGATACTGCAGGTCGCCGTCCGGGCCGCTCACCATCGCGGGGAAGCAGGGATCTGACTCGTCGCCACCCCACTCCCGCAGGGGGCTCACGCAGGCCAGCCGCATCGGGCCGGCGTCGACGATGACGCCCCCGTCCATGGAGCCCACGGGGTAGCCGTCCTGCGGACTGCCGAGCACGTGCTGCTCGTAGTCGGAGGTGCCGTCGTACAGCCAGGCCGGGAAGTCCTGCTGCCGGAAGGTCGTCACCCCGGTGTACCAGCGGGTGCCCAGGTCGACGGGGCCGAACTCGACATGGTCGTCCGGGATGTCCATCTCCGAACCGTTGGTCGCGCGAGCATCCTCGGGCGCCGGGATCACCACCTGCCAGCTCGACACCTGGACGGCCCCGGGGATCTCGGCGAGGGCCCGCTTAGCGAGGGCGGACAGCTCATGCGGCTTGGACGCGATCGGCGGGCTGTCGTCCGTACGGTCCGTGGGACCGCCGGTGACTGCGGCGAACCCGACGGTCGCGGCGACCACGACCGCCGCCGTGCCGACTACGACCGCCACCAGCCGGCCGCGCTGCCGACGCCGGCCGCGAGTGCGGATCTCGGTGAGCCGGTCCGGCTGGAGCAGTTCGGGCTCCCCGGACCTGAGTGCTCGCTCGAGCTGGTCGACCGTGCGTACGTCGTTCACTGTCCCACCACTTCCTCGTAGTCGGGCGCGCCGTTCTCGGCGGTCACCCGCAGCTTGGCGAGCGCGCGGGCCAGGGTGCTCTTCACCGTCCCCTTGGCGACGCCGAGCTCGTGCGCCACCTCGGCCTCGGAGAGGTCGAAGTAGTGCCTCAGCACGACCACCTGGCGTTCCCGGGCGGTGAGGGTGCGGAGCAGTCGGACCGCCTCGTCACGCTCGTCGACCCGGGTGTCGGGTCGCGCCGACACGGTCGCGAGGGGTTGCTCCCCGACCTCGACCGTGCCGTGCCGGCGTCGGATCCGGTCGATGTTGAGGTTGACCAGCACCCGCCTGCTGTAGGCGAGGGCATCGGCCCGGCGCACCCGCCGCCAGTGCGCATAGGTGCGCACCAACGCGGTCTGCGTCAGGTCCTCCGCCAGGTGGTGGTCACCGGTGAGGAGGTACGCCGAGCGCAACAGCCGCGGCCAGGCCGCGGTCGCGAACTCGTCGAAGCCGTCTTGCCCCGAGTTCCGGTTCACCAGCTCTCCCGTCGTGTGTCGTCACCTGTCTCTACGCAGGAGATCGCGACGAGGTTGAGCCGGACGCGGGGAAAGTTCCTGACAGTTCCGCCGCGACACGCCGACTTCAGCCACACGAACGTCTGGGACTATCCGAAGAAAACCGCCGCCTCCGCGTACTCCTCGGAGCTGACCAGCTTGAGCTCGGCGGTGCCCTCGGAGAGCGGGACCCGGACGATGTCGGTGCCGCGCAGCGCGACCATCGTGCCGAAGTCGCGGTCGGCGACCGCATCGATCGCGTGCAGCCCGAACCGCGTCGCCAGCCACCGGTCGAACGCCGTCGGCGTTCCGCCACGCTGGATGTGGCCGAGCACGACGGCGCGGGCCTCCTTGCCGGTGCGCGCCTCGATCTCGCCGGCCAGTCGGTCGCCGATGCCGCCGAGCCGGACGTGGCCGAAGGCGTCCTTCTCACCGGAGACGAGCGTCATGTCCCCACCTTCGGCCGGGATCGCACCCTCGGAGACCACGATGATCGGCGCGTAGTGGGTCTCGAACCGGGTCTCGACGTGCTCGCACAGCTTCGCGATGTCGAAGGGCTGCTCGGGGATCAGGACCGCGCTGGCGCCACCGGCGATGCCGGCGTGCAGGGCGATCCAGCCGGCGTGCCGACCCATGACCTCGACCACCAGCACCCGGTGGTGGGACTCGGCGGTGGTGTGCAGCCGGTCGATGGCCTCGGTCGCGATGTTGACCGCGGTGTCGAAGCCGAAGGTGAAGTCGGTGCCCGAGAGGTCGTTGTCGATGGTCTTGGGCACGCCCACCACCGGCAGGCCCAGGGCGCTGAAGCGGTGCGCGATCGACATCGTGCCGTCGCCACCGATGGCCACCAGGGCATCGATGCCCAGCTCGCGCACATAGGCCATGGCCTGGGCCGAGCAGTCGGCGCCGCCGGCGCCGAAGTAGCGGAAGGGGTCGCAGCGGTTGTGCGTGCCCAGCAC
>DOWL01000167.1:39127-39364 GCA_003519585.1 Nocardioides sp.
CAGTCGCCGCCGCCGGTGAGGATGCCCACGTGCATGCCGGTTCCTCCGCTTCAGCCCAGCCAGCGCGCGAGGTCGGCCTCGAGCTTGGCCAGGTCCTCGTGCCGCGTATACATCATGTGGCCAGCGTCGTAGTAGTGGTGCTCGATGCGCGCCGCCACCTCGGCCGTGATGTCGAGGTGCGCCAGCGACCAGTCGGTGGCACTGTAGGGCGTACCCAGGTCGTAGCGCCCGCTGGCC
>DOWL01000212.1:0-8298 GCA_003519585.1 Nocardioides sp.
CCCGCCGACCCGCCGACCCGCCGGCAGCCTCGGTGCGATGTGCCGCCTCAAGGCCCCGCGTCATACCGCGTGTCGGCGCCTCGATCCTTCAGATGCAGCCTCGCCTTAACCGAAGGCCACCAGGAAACGATGGACCTACTGGTAGTCGATAAGTCCTTCCTGAAACGCCCACTGCCTGAATCCTCCCGATGCGAACGGCAAGTAGTACTCGCCAGCCAAGAGGTCATCAGCTAGAGACTCAACCATTGGCACCGCCAACTGGCCTTCACGGATTGCAGTGCACAGCAGTGGGAGCGTGGCGGTAACGGCGATGCCCTCGGACTCGGCGATCGCGCGGGGGACGCTGTCGTCAAGGACGGTCTCGAAACCGCGTGTCTCGCCAAGCGCCAGTACGCCGCACTCTCCTCGATTCAGGTCGCCAACTGCGATCCGCTCCTCGTACTTGGCGAACGCCACCAGGAACGCCAGGTCGTCGCTGCGATCAACGCTGATCCAGTCCGCATCGAGCACTTGGCTCAACGCGGGCAAGTCGTAAACCTGCTTCTTTAGCTCAAACTCGACGCTCTCGGGGATGATGACCGCACGGTCCGCGGTGAGAAACTTCAGCACGCCTAGCCAACCTTGCAGAGCGAAGTGACGCAGCGGGCCAGTGTCGAACACCAGCCCGGCCGAACGGTCGGTCACGACACGAAGTTCCAGATTTCGTCTTCTCGTCGTGGCCTGAGCGAGGGCAGATCGTCCTCGGCAAAGGTGTCGTGCAAGAGCTCCAGGGCGCGCTCTTGGCTTATCTGCTCGTCCCGAAATGCTCGTAGGACAGCCTTCTGGTAAGGCAACGGCAAACTGGTCCCTTCCAGATCCATGGGAACGAAGAGTCCGAGGTCAACGATGTCGGCCCTCGTGGTTGTGGTTCCGCGGATCAGGAACGCACCGTCCCGGTCAACCAAACTCAACTCCTCGAGGCGCCTTGCAAGGGTGGCCATGTCGACGCGGAACTCACTCGCAAGAACAACTGCGGTTTCGCGCAGGTCGCGAGCTCTGTGTTGGTCCCATGCCGCGGTCAAGCCGGGTTCAGGAAGCAGGAGGGCCCGAGCGAACCGGTCGAGGCGCGACTCAATGTCCCCGCCGCTTGGCAGATCCGTGACTCGCCAGTCGATGGTGTACTCGTCGGCGACCAAGTAGTGGCCCAGTTCGTGCGCGAGCGCGAGGCGGCGACGTCCGACCTTGTTGCGGCTGTTGACCAGACTTACTGCGCCGTGGCGGAGCAAGATCGTCCCGGCGTCGGCGGTGTCTACTCCGAGATCACGCGAGAACGTCAGGAGTCCGATCGAGGCAGTTCTGTCCACCAGATCGTGAAGGGGGGACCTCGCGTCCATGCCCAGCAGGTCGCGGACTTGAAGCGCTAGGTGATCAGCATCCGCCAAAGTCGACGGTCGCTGCAGAGTCTCACCCTCGTCCGCTGGCAGGCCGAGTTCTTCGGCAGCCAGAGAATGCACGAACTCCACGTCGGCAGCGATGCTCGCTAGTAACCGGTCGATCTTCGAGTCGGCAGTGTCCAATCCCTGGCTCGATCGGTGTGACACGAGGGCAGGGACAGGGTCGGCGAGGAAGGACGACATTCGCACTCCGAGCACAGACGCAATGTCGGACAGCTCGAGGGCAGTGACCTTGCGGACGCCGCCTTCAATCTTGTTTACAGCTGTGCGTTCGAGGCCGACCAGTGCTCCTAGCTCGCCTTGCTTCAAGGCCGCACGCTCCCGGGCTTCCCTGATGCGTGCCCCCAGGGCCCTCTCGTCAAGTTCCGCCATGTGTGCGAGTTTCGCACACATGGTCCGATCGCACACATCAGCCCACAGGTCGGGTTCTGGAGCTGGGCGAGACAGGCTCGAACGACGGGCTACCCATCAACCGCGCCGCGCCATCACTTGCGCAGCAGTGCGGCTGCGACGCTCCGCCGCCTCTCCGATAAAGACCACGCCCCGCACCGGCAGGCCGGCGTCGATGACGTCCCGCACGAGATCAACCTGCTTGATCATCCCGTTCACGACCTTGGCGCAGTCTCGACCATCCACCATCAGCTTCTCGACGCGAGGGGACAGGAGGCCGCCCTGGATGTTCAGTTGAGGGCGGCCCCGGTACCGCTTGGCGTCGATCACGTAAACCCCATTGGGGGCGACCGCCAAATGATCGGTGTTCGCCTTGCTTCCCGGGATGCGTCGGTCGTGCAGGAGTCGCAGGCGGGGCGGCGCAAGCGCGTTGAGTCGGTTGTCGAGTCGCTCCTCCGCCAAGGCCCCGGTCTTCCACGCCTTGTGGATTCGGGGTCGCTGCTGAGCGCGTGAATCAGACCACCGATCCTTGGGTGTCTGTCGCGGATCCGCCGTTCTCTCGCGTCCCGGCGACGCTCAAACCGGTCACGAGCGGAAGCACCCGGTGTTCCGATGTCGAGGACGTGGTCGATGGACTGCTGGTCCGAGTCCGAGTCGCTGTGGTTCACGCATCGCACCGTCTTGGTGAAGCGGTCGTAGATCGCCTCCGACCTGGCAGGGAGGTTGATCCCACAGTCGCGACAGACACCGGCATAGCGCAGCTTCACCTGTTTCTCGCCGGACACAGCCTCCTCGCTTACGCCCGAGACCGTAACTGCGCCGGGGAACCCGCACGCAGGGCATCCCGAGAATCGTCAGCCAATGTTTGGGCGGCTGCTCATGACCCGTCGCGTAGCCAGTGCAGAAATTTGGCGAGCTGGGCCGCAATGGTGTCTGCCTCGGCAAGTGTGTGGCCTCGTCGCGCTGCACGATGAACCGGACTCGAAGCTCTGGATCTTCAGGGTCAGGCGTCCCGTCAACCAGCTTGGCGGCGATCGGATGGACCTCAAGGAACCGTCCGCAAGCATCGGCACGCTGACGCCGATGTGCATCACACCGCAGTCGAGGCTGGCGAGTTCGTCTACGTGCCGAGCCTCGGTGGCGGACCACCAAGACGGGCACACGATCACGGGGCGTTGCACGGTAAGGACCAAATAGGTTCCCGTGCTCATGAGGCCGACGTCGGCCCCGCCGGCCGGACGATGGTCTCGTCGGGTCGGCAGCGCGTGAGGGCCGCTGACGTGGTGGGACCTGTGTTCTGGAATGCTGAATTTACGGTGCTCGTGCCTCCGTTGCACTTGTGCCGAGGCCTCGGGTCGGTGTTGCTGCACCGGCCCGGGGCCGCTCATGTTTCGGCCCATGGTGAACCCAAGAGCCGACACCAGGATCGACAGGTTGTGGATAGGTCTCCCCTATCCACAGCTCCTCGGGCTCGAGTGGAAGCCTGACTCCATAGCGTGGGGACGTATGCCCATGGCCGAGCTTCCTACCGAGTGGACCGACCCGGATCAGCTGTTCACCGCGACGATCAACCTGATGTGGCAACTTCACTACGCCGCCGTTGAGCACGGCCTCCAGTGGGCCGCGGACGACCTCCTGGTCGCCCTCAGCGACCTGGAGTCGGTCCGTGGCGACACCTGGGCTGGTCACCGGAGGTGGTCGGGGTGCCGTTCACGGCGCTGTGCACCCTGCTCGATCGAATGCTCGTAGAGCTCGTCCGAGTCACACCCGGGTTCGGCGCGCGGGTGGCCGTCGCGAAGGCACAAAGCTGGCTCGATCCTCTTCACGCGCCCTCGGCCATCCACCCTCCACCGGGTTCACCAGTTGGCTGACGTTTGGGGTACACAGTGTTGTCGAATCAGATAACAGTTGCCTACACTCGGTTCGTGAAGGACCAGGACACTCAGGCGGTCGTCAGACGCCTCGATGCAGCGGTGGCGGCGAGCGGCCTCTCGATGAGGCAGTTCGCGCACGCCCTTGGTACTTCACCGTCGCGGTTCTCGTCCTACCGCACCGGCAAGGTTGCCCCGTCCGCAGCACTTCTCCTGCGAGCCGAGCGGATCGCGAAGGCGCTGCGGGAGGCCCGGCGGGACAGCGTCCCTACGGCCATCGACGCCCTCCGGTCAATACGTCGGGCTGCCGCGCGTGGGGACGACGACTGGACCTATGCGCTCGCACTCCAAGCTCGGGACCGGCTGCGCGACCTCCTGCGTCATCGTGAGTCCCTCGCGGGAGCTTGGGAAGCGCAACCTCCGCCCAGTGCTGGCGACCGCTGGAGAACCCTGCTTGCCGCATTCGTCAACCACGAGTTCATCGACGCCGGGCAGCCGGCGCCGGCATGGACCACTGCACCCAAGCTCGACACCGAGTGGGTCCTCGACACCCCGCGATTGAGCACCAAGGAGATCAAGCGACAGACGCCGGCATGGCTTGCGGAGCGCAACATCTTCATCGCCGAGAAGGACCTGGTCACTCTGTGACTGACGGCCAGCGGGGACTGCTCGAGCTCGATGCGGAAGTCATGCGGGCGCTCCTGGCCGAGCTCGACGAGCGGCTTCGAGCCAGAAACGTGAAGGCCAGCATCTACGTCGTCGGTGGAGCTGCGATGTCACTCGCCTACGGACGGGACAGCGTCACTCTCGACATCGACGCGATCGCCAGCCATCGCGCGGTCGGCGAGGAGGCACAGGCCATCGCGAAGCTCCACGGGCTACCGGAGCACTGGCTCAACAGCGCGTCTGAAGGTTGGGTGCCCCCACGTCCCTCGTCGGCGCGGCGACGTCCCACCGAACTCGGGCTCACAGTTCACGTCGCCCCGGCTGATCACGTGCTCGCGATGAAGCTCGTCGCGCTGCGGCGCAAGGACCGTCCAGACATCCGCCTCCTGATCGCGCACCTCGGCATGGCCGAGGCGACGCCGGAGGACTACGCCGGCCTCCTGGAGCGGGTGTACGCCGGCGAAGGGAGGCTCGCCACCGCTCTCGGCGTGCCTGGCGATGATGTTGCCGCTACCCGTCAGGAGGCGCTCGCGATCGGCCGATGGGCGCACGACTTCGCCGCAATGCTCCGCGACAGCCAAGACTGAGGCTCGTACCGCACCGACCAAGGTCATTCGTCGGGTCGGCGTTCTGCAAGCTCTGAGAGCCGCTTGGCGATCTCGGTGTCCCGGTCAGCGGCGGCGTGTTGGTAGCGCATTGCCGCGCCCGGCGTGGTGTGGCCCAGGCGACCCATGAGCTCGGCCAGCGTGGCCCCGGTCTGGGCAGCGAGAACGGCGCCGGTGTGGCGCAGGTCGTGCCAGCGCAGGTCCTTGCGGCCCGCCGCCTCGCGCGCCGGGTAGAAGACCTTGTAGAGCGTCGCTGGCGCCATGTGCGACGCGCTCTTCCCTGCCGATGGAAAGAGCAAGGAGTCGCGATCGGGACCGGTGAACTTCTCAAGGTGAGCCTCGACCGCCGGAAGGAGATGGGGTGGGATCGCGACGTCGCGGATGCCGGCGTCGGTCTTGGGGGGGCCGACGATGTACTGCCCGTCGACGCGCACCACTCCCCTGCGGATCTTGACCCGCTTGTCCCGCAGGTCGATGTCGCCGCGGCGCAGCTCAGCCAGCTCGCCGAAGCGCATTGCGCACCAGGCCGCGAGCAGCGCCATCAGCCGATAACGCTCTGGCAGCTCCGCCACGATCGTCTCGAGCTCCTGGAGCGAGGCGGGACGGACCTTGTGGACTCGCTGGGTGTTGCCGGCCCCGCGGATGTGCGCAGGGTTGAACGGGATGAGCGGCTTCGGCTGCGTCGAGGCGGCCGTCGTCAGGATGGTCCGCAACAGGCTGTAGGCCTGCGCACGCGCCGTTTCCTTGCCGGGCGCCAGCTCGTCGTACCACTTGTTGACATCGTCGACCGTGATGCGGTCGATGCGCATCTCGCCGAAGGTCGGGTTGATGTAGATGTCCAGGAGCTGCTGGTAGTGGTACCTGGTCGTAGGCCGGAGCTCGCGACCCTTCGTCTTCCGTCCCTCGAGCCACACCTTGGCGTAGGCGCCGAAGTTCGGCGCCGACCGTTGCATGGCGCCCCGGGCAGCCGCATCGGGCGCCCAGACCTCCATCTCGATCTCGGCGCGCCGGGCCGACACCCACGCGATCGCGTCGTCCTGGCTCTTGAAGGTCATCGGTCCGCGGTACAACTGTTGATCAGGACCCTTGTACGCAGCACGCCACCGGCCGGAAGGGAGCTGCTCGATGCGGCCGAAGCTGCGCCTCCTGCGAGGCTTGGATCTCACCATCTTGTGTCCACCCAGTATCGCCTTTTCGAGGAACATACGTGGAACTAGGACGTCCACTTATGTCTTCTCGTGTCCGGAACTGTCATTGCCCATTCTGCGGGCTGACCAGGCACTTTAGGTGGAAACTGGCACAGAAGCGACTACCTGTGATAGCCCCCTCTGGATAAGTTCAAACCCAGTATCGCCCACCAGAGACACGTGAATCACGGCAACGAGCACTGTCGCAGGCTCGTGCGGGCGTTCGGCGTCAGTGAGGTTGAAGCAGACCGAACTCGACACCTAGCTGCTGAAACTCCTGCTGCTTGACATCAGCGTCATGGCGAAGTGCCGACCGCTTCTCGAGCGCCTCCGACGTGACCCACTCGGGGGCCGGTGGCAGCTCGTCGCTGTCCGACCACCACGCCACGAAGTACTTCTTGATGTGCTCGCGGTAGGCGTCCTCGGCTTCGTGCCAAGCCCGATGCGCAGCGATGAAGCGTTGTCGATCTGCCTCGTCCATGGCTCTCACGGTGTCAGGAGCACCACCGTTTGACTAGGACGCGATCTGGGTTGTCCTCACTTCGCTGTGCACCAGACCGCCAAGCGGCCTGCTGTTGAGAGTCGGCCTGGACGCGAGTTGGAGGCCTACGACGAGCCCGCCGGCGCCGGCGGTGGCCGGCGGGAGTTGGCGACCGCGACGTAGCCCACTGCCTCGCCGGCGAAGGTTGAGGGATCGGTCAGCTTCATCGAGGCCGTCCAGAGCCCGTCGTACACGCCGGAGAAGAGCAGCTCGCCCGGGTGGCCGACGGCGGCGTACTCGATGCTCGCGCCGCTGAGCACGCAGCGCTTGTCTGGGCCGAGTTTGAGGTCCAGCACCTGATCCACCCCGGCGGACAGCACCCGCGCATAGACGATGACCCGCTGCTCGTTGCCGCGCAGCCATTCGCCGCGCATCGCTCCGAACAGGGGTGCGGGAGCACCCTCGGGTGCGGTCAACACTCCGGTGAGGAAGCTTTCGATCTCTGTCACCAGCGCGGCGAGCTCTTCAGCGGCGCTCTCCTTGGTGGCGAGGTCACCCTCTAGGTCGACCAGGGCCGCGGCCAGGTCAGCCATCTCCTTGGTCACCGCGTCCCAGGCCGCCTGCCAGCCGGACTTGTCCGAGTCTTTGTCTGAGGGCACCTGCTCGATCAGCGCCTTGCGCTGGTCGCGACCCGCCAGGATCTCCTCGTTCTTGCGGGTGACCAGTGTCGCTGCCCGGTCCCGGGCCACGTCCGCCTCAGCGGCGAGCCGCTGGAGCTTCAGGAGGCGGTCGGCGGTCTTGAGGATCCGGTCGAGCAACGGCGAGTTCGGCGGCACCCACAGCCGGTTGACGAGGATCTCCACCGACGGGTCGCTCGACATCTTTCCTCGCAGCGCCCCCGCCAGTCGGAGGTCAACACCCAGATCCGGGTCGGCGATGGCGGTGCCGGAGGCGGTGTACTGATGCGCGAACAGGCGGGTCAGGGTCGTGAGGGCTGACGGCAGCAGGCTCGCGAGCGCTCCAGCCGCAGGCCCGAAGGTGCGCACTTCGTCGCCGCCCGGAGTCCCCTCCAGCCCCTTCATGACGTCCGCGAGCGTGTCCTTGTCGTCCGCTTCCGGAACGCCTGCGTCAGTCAGCTTCCGCTCCAGTAAACCCAGGCGAACGTCGATCTCGCCGGAGAGCTGCTGGTCCATCACGAACGACGCGTCGGCGACGATCAGCAGTTCGGGGTTGCGCATCGAGTTTGTGGCGTTCACGACCTGGTCGGCGATGTCGTCGATCGATTGATGCGCAGCCCGGCCGGCGTAGGTCGCCGCGAGCCCGGTCGCATCGCCCTGGGTGGTCAACGCGTCCTTCTCGACCGGTATGTCGAGGCTGGCGGGGAGATACGCCTTGACCGCGTCGACCGAACCCTTCGCCACCTTCGCCTGCGCTTCCGCACGTGCGACCCGGTCGTCGAGGCCGAGGCGCCGCCGTTCGAGTTCGAGCCTTCTCAGCTCGTTTCGCTCCTTGGCCGCGGCGACTGCCGGAGAGTCGGGCGGCGCAGCGGGCGGATCGTCGGCAGCTGTGGTCTCGGCAGGCTCCGGCATCGTCACTCCCCTGGATGAGTCCGTCGTTCGGAATCCTGCCCGCTTACTACCGATAACGACAGACATGAATCGGGGC
>DOWL01000212.1:8443-9916 GCA_003519585.1 Nocardioides sp.
CTGCCGGCTTGGCCCGAGAGAAGCGGTGCGGGGGATATCCTCCGAGCCGGTGTTACCTATGAAACGGCGCAGCTGCTAAAGAGTCACTTTCGGCAAGGTCGTCAAGGGGAGTTGTCCAGACCACCTCCATGCGGAGCCGGGCCGGGTGGTCGTCCATAGCCCGTCCTGAGGTAGGTCAGGTGACCACTCTGGGTCATCTTGAGGTCACGCACCGAGTCTTGGTCGCGCACGGCCCGCGCGGCTGATATCCCTGTGCCTCAAGTGGTACGGGGAGGCACGGCATGACGACACCAGGGGCGACGGCCGGTTGGCGGCCGGGCTGGTATCCGGACCCGGACGACCCACGGCTGATCCGCTATTGGGACGGAACCACCTGGACCGCCCACACCCTTCCCAAGCCGGCCGACCCGTTCCCGGTCCAGCAGAGCCCTCGGGCGTCGGGTCCTAGGTTGCCGTGGTGGCAGAGCTGGTGGGCAGTGGTACCGGGCCTGTTGATCTGCTTGCCGTTCGGACTCGTGGGCCTCTGGCGTCGTCCCGCGGTGGCGACCTGGCTGCGGATCGGCGTGACACTTGCGACCGTCGTCCTCTACGGGGCCGTCCTCCTGAGCGACGACGAAACTACGGCGCCCCAGGACGGCTCGCAGACGACTGCCGCGAAGGTCGGAGCTTCCGATGAACCGGCCGAGGAAGCATCGACGAGCCCCACACCCGAGGCGGAGCCCGCTGCGGCCGAGCCCAGCACGGAGGCACCGAGTGCACCGCTGCGATCCGTCATGCCGCAGATCGCCGGACTGACGAGGAAGCAGGCGGAAGGCGCCCTGGTGGCCGCCGGGCTCGTCGTACGCGACGTTCGGCAGGTCCCCTCCGCAGAGCCGCGAGGAACGGTCTTGCGGCAGGGCAAGAAGGTGGGCGCGTCCGTACGCGCGGGGACGGCGGTCGTCCTCGTCGTGGCGGCGCCGTCCCCGCGAGTCCCCTCGGTCGTCGGTCGATCCGAGGCGGACGCGGTGAACCGACTGCAGGGTGCGGGCTTCGAGGTGAACGTCACCAGCGAGACGCGCACCTCCGGGAAGAACGGGATCGTCCTGCGACAGAGCCCGAACGGCGGAGAGCGAGTGAAGCCAGGGGCGACGGTCACCATCGTGGTGTCGAAGGTGGTGCGGCCCGTTGCGGCAGCTCCCACACAGAACTGCACACCCGGCTATCGCCCATGTCTCGCTCCGGCATCGGATTACGACTGCGCCGGCGGCACTGGCGATGGACCGAAGTACGCCAACGGTCCGATCTACGTCGAAGGCTCGGACCCGTATGACCTCGACCGAGATGGCGACGGCGTCGCTTGCGAGTCCTGAGGGACAGCCGCCGTCGCCCGTAACCACCGGTGGGTGACCCGACGGGCATCTCGACAAGCTCGATGAGCGGTGGCCTCGTCCCAGCACCGGGTCACCAGGCTTCGACACGCTCGCTGCGCTCGCG
>DOWL01000212.1:10077-12360 GCA_003519585.1 Nocardioides sp.
CTGCGCTCGCGGCTCAACCGCCGGGGGGTGGCTAGCGCTTCTTCTTCGTGATGTAGACGGTGATCGAGTAGATCTTGGAGATCGACCAGTTGCCGGCGTACATCTCGTCGACGCCGGAGTCGCGGAGGTCGCGCTTGGTGATCTTGACCTTGAACGGTTGCGGGCCGGCCTTGGCAGAGCCGCTGCCCTTCTTGGAGGTGTAGCCGATCTGCATGGCGAGGTCGAAGGTCTGCTCGGGATCGGTGCCGAGGACGGCGGCCTCGGCGCCGCAGATCTTCCAGCCGGAGGCGACCTTCCAGCTCACCACGTAGTCGCTGCGGCCGCCGGTGACGGTCCAGGTGACCTTGTTCTGCTTGTTGCCCTTGGTCGGCTGGGCCGGTACGCCGTACTGCTCGTCCTGGTCGGCTGGGGTCACCTGCGACGAGGTCTTCTGGCAGCCGTGCCAGGCGATCGTCGGCGAGGGGTAGCCGAGGTGGTGGCCGGCGTCCTCGCCGGGGCCGGCGTCCTTGTCGGCTTCGGGGTTTCGGGCGGCCGAGGCCGGTCCGGTGCTCGCGAACAGCAGGCCGGCGGTGGCGAGGGCGACGAGTGCGGTGCGGATCGACATGTAGCGGACGCTACGAAGCCGGCGTCCGACGAGCGTCCGACGTACTCAGGAGGCACACACGCCGAACGCCGGCGGGTCGCCGTGGAGCGCGCGGCGTACGGCGTCGTCGTCGGTGACGAAGTTCGGCGCCTGGTGCTCGGCGGTGTAGTAGCGGTGGAAGACCGGCGTCTGGGAGCCGGACAGCGGCGGGACGATCCAGCTCCAATCGGTCGGGCACGCACGGCCGGCACGCTCCTCGCGCTCGAGGTGGGTGATGAAGCGACGTGACTCCGTGTGGTGGTCGGTGATGCTGACGCCGTGCGCGGCGAAGGAGTGGAGTACGGCGCGGTTGAGCTCGACCAGCGCCCGGTCGCGCCAGAGCGTGGCCTCGTCGGAGGTGTCCAGGCCCATCCGCTCGGCGACCGTCGGCACCAGGTCGTAGCGGTCGGCATCACCCAGGTTGCGGGCGCCGATCTCGGTGCCCATGTACCAGCCGTTGAACGGCGCCGCCGGATAGGAGACGCCGCCGATCACCAGGCGGGTGTTGCTGATGACGGGTACGGCGTGCCAGCGCAGGCCGAGCTCGGCGAACCAGGCGAAGTCGGGATGCGACAGCGGCACCTCGCGCACCGCATCGGCCGGGAGCGGGAAGAGTCGGGGACCCTGGTCGACCGTGTCGACGACCAGCGGGAGGACGTCGAAGGCGCCGCGGGTGGACGGCGGGTGCCAGCCCCGGTCCACCAGAGCGCTCGTGAAGGAGACATAGCGAGGGTCGCCGAGGATGCTGCCGTCCGGCTGTTCGTAGCCGGCGTAGCGGATCAGTTGCTCGTTCCAGATCCGCGGGCCGGGGCGGAGCGGGGTGTCCGGCGCGAAGACGCTGATCACCGGCCGGATCCTTCCGCCGTGCTCGGCGATCCGCAGATGCTCGACACACTGTGCGGCGATGCCGGCGGCGTGCGAGACCGAGCGGAGGTCGCGCACCTGCAGGCTGCGCCAGTAGAGCCGGCCGATGCAGCGCGCGTTGTTGCGCCACGCCAGGCGCGCGCCGAAGGCCAGCTCCGCGGGCGTGTGTCGATAGCTCCCGGTCAGGTCGATCTCGCGCAGGACCCGGGTGATCCGTGGCCAGGCCGGCCCGGCGTGCGGGTTCTCGGCGTGGAACTGCTCGACGAACTCCTCGGCCGCAGCCCGGACCGCATCGACGCCGGGGTCGGAGTCGGAGTCGGAGGTGAGGCTCGTCGAACCGGTCGGCGCAGGGCGAAGCTCCTGCTGTCGCGTGGTCATGCGGCCGGTCAGCTCGGGTAGGCAGGACCACTGCCGTTGCGGACCTGGGTCTCCCACGCGTCCAGGTCGTCGAGGAGCGGGTCGGGACGTCGTACGGACGTCGCGTTGCCGGCCAGGCCGGGTACGCCGAGGCGATCGACGTCACTGGCGAACGAGTCCATGATCGACTGCATCTGGGCCTGGGCCGAGCGGGCGTAGCTGCGCACCTGCTCCCCCGCGGCGTTGACGGCCTGCTCCACGATGTCGCGCTCGTGGGCGCGGGCCTGACCGATCCGCTCCTGGGCGTCCCGGCTGACGTCCTGCACCATCTCCTCGGCGATCAGCTGGGCCTGGCTGAACAGCTGGACCATCTGCTCGTTGACCCGTTCGCTGGTCCGCTCGTACTCGTCCACCTCGGCCCGCAGCCGCTGCACCTCCAG
>DOWL01000212.1:12483-17838 GCA_003519585.1 Nocardioides sp.
CCGGCCCGCAGCCGCTGCACCTCCGCGACGAGCCGGTCGTTGTTGGCCCGGGCGACGTTCAGGCGCGACTCGCAACCGTCCACCTGGTCGGCCAGTTGGTCGAGGTATTCGTAGACCTCCTGCGCGTCGAGGCCGCGCAACCGTCGCTGGAACGACTCGTTCCGGATCGCGTCGGGCGACTGGTACGGCAGCGTGACCCGGTCGTCGGTGTAGGTCATCTCGCGTCTCCTGAGGTGGTCAGAGCCGGTTCGGGTGCGTGCTGGCCCGCGGCGGCGTAATAGAAGTGCTCGTATCGGATCTGCTCGGCCGGCATGCCCGTGCGGCTCAGCTGCTCGAGCGTGTGCCCGACCATCTGCGGACCGCCGCACACGATCGCCGTACGCCCGTGCAGCGCCTGGCGGGCGGCGACCGTCCCGACCTTGCCGCGGATCCCGGGGAAGGACGAGTCGTCCGAGACGACCTCCGTGTAGTCGAACCACGGCCTGGTCCGGGCCAGCTCGGTCAGCGCTGCGCGGTCGTAGAGGTGCCATGGCATGCGTACGCCGTGGAGCAGGTTGACCCGTGGCGCGCGGCGAGTGCGGCGCCACTCCTGGTCGATCTGCTCGACGACCGCGCGGAGCGGCGCCAGACCGGTGCCGCCGGCCACGAGCAACAGATCACTCGGGTCGCCAGCTCGCAGGGTCAGCCGCTCCCCCACGGCGGCCCCGAGCTTGACACTGTCCCCGCGCTTGAGGGACCGCACGACCGCCGTACTCACCTGGCCGCCGTCGATCTGCTGGACGTGGAGATCGATCGAGCCGTCGGAGCGGGGGCGTTGGCCGGGCTGAAGTAGCGCCACTGCCGAGGGCGCTGCGGGATCTCCATCGACACCGACTGACCGGGGAGGTAGTGGTACGCGCGCTGTGGCCGGACCGTCAGCAGCGTGAGGTCCATGGTCCGTCGCTCGACCGAGAGCACCTCGGCGTCCCACCAGTTCGGCGTGGCGTCGGACGACAGGTCCGCTGCCTCGACCATGACCCGTGCGATCACCTGGTAGGCCGCAGTCCACTCGGCCGCGAGCTCTGCGTCCCACTCCTCACCCAGGAAGTGCTTGAGCGTCGCACACAGCGACGCACCGACGGCGTTGTAGTGCTCGGCGACCACGGCGTACTTGCGGTGATCGCGGCCGAGGTGGCGCATGAAGTCGAGGTCTTCGTCGATCCGGTCGGCGTGGCTGACGATCCGGCCGAGTGCGCTCACCAGCTTGTCCCGCTGGTCGCTCATCGCCAGCGGGAACATCGAGCGGACCTCGGGGTGGGCGACGAAGAGGTGCGAGTAGAAGTACAGCGGCACCTGCTCGCCGTACGCCGTCACCCGGTCCCAGCTGCGTTGGAGGGCGTCTGCGTCCATCGGGTCCGGCCTCAGGCGTCTCGTCCGGAGCGGGCCACGATCGGTCCGGGGACCCCCGCAGTGGGCCACGCCGAGTCGCGGAGGCAGCGGCCTGGCTCGGCAGCGTCCATCGACGAATGATGCGTGGACAAAGAGGATCCCCTTCCCGATCGCGTCCCGTTGTCTCGCGTCCCCATTCGCGCTGTCAGCACGTACCCCGGCTCCATGCCCCGCAAACCCTTGAAAACAAGGGTTTTCGCCCGCCGCGGAAAGTCCGCCAAGGCTCCCTTCACGTCGCGCCAAGGCAGTCCTCACGTGCGTCAAGAGCACTGTGACGGATCACCGAGAATGGTGATCACTGGCTCGAGCAACGCCGGCGCCGCGCCTCGGGCGTACGTTCGCGAGCGAGGCGTCGGGCGATGCCTGCGGGGACGAAGTTGGTGCTCGGAGGTCTGTGATGCGCAGCAGACTCGCCCACCTGACCGGGATCTCGGCCGGCTGTCTGGCCGTAGCCGTCGCAGGCTCGCCGTCGTTGGGTGCCGCGGCCCCGGCCCCGGGATCTTCGCCAGCCCCACGGTGGCCGACGGCTCCATCTACGTGGGTGCCAACAACGGCAACTTCTACCAACTCAACGCCACCACGGGCGCCGTACAGCACAAGGTCTTCGTCGGCCTCCGCAAGAAGCTGAGCGCCTGCTCGGCTCGCGGCTTCATCAGCACCGCGACCGTCGCGCCCGACCCGGTCACCGGCGTCGACACGGTGTACGTCGGCGGCGCCTCGACACCGCGACCGGCGCGTTCCTCCGGCAGCGCGGCATCAACAACTCCGTGATCGGATCACCGTCGCTGAGCGGTGGCGGACTGATCGGCGTCGGCACCTACGATCCCGCCGCGACCGCCAGCCAGCCCAACGCGTCGTACCTCATCAACCGCGACACCGGCGCGATCGTGCGGACCATGGACACCACCGGCAACTACTTCGCGCAGCCGGTGTTCGCCAACGGCTGGCTCTACACCGCGCGGATCGGCGGCCTGATGAAGGCCTGGCACCTGCCCTGAGTCGGTTCAGTCCCGCCCCGGCAGGCAAGGCGCCGGCTGACCAGCTCCGAGCCAGATGCAGGTCGGCGGCGGCGCCGGAGTAGGCAGCGCCGGCGTCACGAGCGGACCCAGGTGCAGTGCGCCCGGCGCCTTGACCGTCGTACCCCGGGACGGAGCTGGCGGGTAGTGCTGCTCTTGCTCAGGCGGCGGCCCCTCCGGCGAGATGTTCCTCGGCGGCGGCTTGGGCTTGGCCCGCGCCTTGACCTGAACGGTCTGCGGAATGGTCAGGAAGCCGATGTTTCCGCCACCGTCGGCTACACGCAGCCGCACCTGGAGCTTGCCGAGGCGCCGCGCGGTGACGCCGACGCTGAAGGTGCCCTTGCGTCCGCTGCGGGTCGTGTCGACGGTCTTCCAGCCGCCCTTCCGCTGCTGGAGCGAGACTCGCGTGCCCTTGTTCCCGGGCAGGAGTCTGCCGCTCAGCACCACGCGACCTCCGGGATGGAGTTGGAGGGTGTTGAGCCCCGCCTTGAGGTCACCCACCACGCGCACGGTGAGGGCGGTCGCGTCGCTGCTGTCGTAGGTGTCGTTGCCTGGCGTGTTGAAGAAGTACGTCGTCTGGCGGGTGGGCCTGACTTTCTTGGTGACATAGCGACGCGTGTCGTAGGTGCCGGTGGCGATCTTCCTCAGGCCGCTTCCGAATGCCTGCTGGTAGAGGGTGCCCTGGCCCGCGATGAATGTCCGGGCCGCGGGGTCGTAACTGTCTCCGGCGACCCAGAGCTTCTGTCCGTACGGCACTTTCAGGCTCTGGTAGTTGACCTTCTTGCCCCGGATGGACCAACCGAGGCGCGACGCGGACGTCGCGCCCTCGAAGTCGTAGACGGTCTGGTCGACCGCGTCCGCGAGGCGCAGGTTGTCGAAGTAGTAGGGCTGCCCCTCGCAGCCCATCATGATGCCCACGTTGGTGCCGCCGGCGTCGCCCGCGGGTCCTCCGCCTGCACCGGTGACGCGGTTGGGAAATCCTGCGATGGTGTCGAAGAACGGCCCTTGCTGACTTGTCCCGCCGACCAGATGCCATTCGAAGGAGGCGCTCGCGAGATCCGCCGTAGCGAAGCCGCTTCCGTTGTACGTCAGTGGCTCGAAGCCGAACCAGATGCCCGGCCCGACGTTGTCGTTGTAATACGCCACCGCGTAGCCCGTGCCGTGACCGCTGGGGAACCACACGTCACCCTGGAACACGCTCAACGACGTCGGGTGGGCCACGTGGGCAAGGGCCCCCGCGCCGTAGCCAGCACCCGGCTGCCAACCGATCGAGTGGGTCCCGAGCGTTCCGCCCATCCGCTGCAGCCGCTGAGGAGCCGGCGGCGTCGAGCCGGTGCAGCCGACGAAGTCCTCGACGAGTCCGGCGCTGGCCAGATCGTGACCGACCACGACCTTGGTCGAGGCGACCTTCGCCGACCCGCGCCCGGCCGCGTCGTCCTGCGCCGAACTCGGTGCCGACACGGCCACCGCTGTGGCGACCAGCGTGAGACTTCCGAGCAGGGCTCCTAGCTTCCTGGCCATGGCGTCCTCCCAACGCGCGCCACCGACATGCTCTCGCAGACAACCCGCATCCGAGGCCGGGCAACGACGCCAAGAGCGCCTTTACCCCAGGTTGGGGACAGCCCGCTCACGAGAAGTCGATCCTGACCTTCTGGATGGGCATGGTCACGGTGTACTCATCGCTCGTGCCGGGGAAGTTGACGTAGTCACCGCCGAGGTACAGCGTCCCGCCGGTGAGCTCCGCGGGTACCGTGACGATCGCGTCCGCGGCGGTGATGTCGTCGTCGAGCCTCGTGACGTCGTACTCCTTGCCGTCGTCTCCCTCGAACCTCATCTCGGCGTCGCTGAACCGCTTGCGGACTCCGGGCTCCACGGGTCGCGTGTAGCCAAGGTCGAGAGCCATCAGCGCCGACGACGGCGAGGCCGCCTTCAGGTCTCCCAGCCAATAGCGCAGCGTGGCCGACCCGACCGCGACGTCGCGTCGGGTCGACGACGCCACGGCGCCGTTCTGGAACTGGACCGCCCGCGAGTAGGTCTCGCTCAGCTTGAAGGTGTCGGGCTTGACCGTGCCAGTGCGGTTGCCGCGCGCCAGCACCGCGATGTTGTCCGGCCCCGGCGTGCCGGTGAGCAGCGAGAGCGACTGTGGCTGCTTGTCGGCCTTCAGCACCAGGTCGACCGCGGTGGCACCGGCCGGGACCGCGACAACGTAGCTGCCGCTCTTGTCTGGGAGCGGCCGCTTCTCGCCGTCGACGACGACCTGGAGGTCGGCGCCGGCCCAGCCCGTGCAGTCCTCGCTGTCACAGCCGAAGTCGGCGAGGTGGAACGCGACCAGCCGGCCGCCCTCGGGTGCGGACCGGGCCGCGTCGCCCGCGCCGTACTCCTCGACGTCGGCGAGGTGGTCGATCTGCACGCCCGTCGTACGGCTGGCCATCGCGATCGTGCCGATCGCCGGGTCGGCGGCCAGGGCTGGTACGGCGACCAGTTCGCTGCCGGTGGCGGGTGGCGGCGAGTCGACCGGTACGTCGGAGCTCGGCCCCGAGCTGGGCCCTGGGGTCGGACCCGCGCTGCCGTCCGCCGTACGGTCATCGTCTTTGCCGTCGTTCCCGGCCAGCGTGACGCCGGCGATGACGGCACCCACGAGCACCACGGCCGCCCCCGCGGCGCCCACCCAGAGCCACGGCGAGCGCCGTCGACCGCCGGGAGGCGGCGCGTCGGGGCGCGGCTCTTCGACGTGTCTCGGCGGAGGTGGCGGCGGCGGGGGAAGCCGCACCGGCTCGACCGGCGTGTCGACGGTGTCTTCGACCGGCTCCTCGACCGTGGTCGGCACCAGTTCGGGAGCGGGAGCGACCAGGACCGCGATCGGACCGGTGTCGATCTCGACCGGGTCCTCGGGCTGCTCGGGCTGCTCGGG
>DOWL01000212.1:17952-35226 GCA_003519585.1 Nocardioides sp.
CTCGGGCTGCTCGGGCTGCTCGGGCTGCTCGGGCTCAGGCGCTGCGCCGCGCCGGCGCGCGACGTCGAGGAGTTCGAGGCAGTCGCGGTAGTCGGGCCGGCGCGCGAGCAGCGCGGCGAACGTCGTCTCGCCCGCCTCCCACTCACCCGCGTCCAGCTGCTGCAGCCCGCGCCGGTAGTCGGCTTCGAGACCGTCCTCGAACAGCTGCTCGCGAGCTCGGGTGGCCAGCCCTTCGAAGTCAGTCGAGCGGGGATCGAGGGAGGTCAGCTCGGAGTCCGCGGCGATCACCGCGGCCCAGTCCCCGAGCTGCGCCAGCGCCCGGACGTCCTGCTGGAGGCTGCGGACCTGCTGCTGGCGGCGCGCCTCCGCCAGCCGCTCCGCGACGTCGTTCGACGGCTGCAACGCTTCGATCGCCTCGAGGGCCTCGACCGCGACGCCCCACCGTCCCTCGGCGGCGGCGTCGCGGGCCCGCCGGTCGAGATCGGCGAGGTTCTGCCGACGCCTCGCCTCGGCCAGCTGGTCCTGCACCTGCGGGTGCCGCGGGTGGCGGCGCAACACCCGCTCGAGCCCCTCGGCGGCCTTGGCCCACTGCCCCTGCAGCAGCGCGCTGCGGGCCGTGGGGTAGTCGGGATCGGCCCACAGGTCGACGTCGGGCGACTCCTGCGAGCCGACCAGCCCCTCGATGGTCTCGATCAGCCGGGTGCAGTCCGCGGCGAACGACTCGTGGTCCAGGCTGATCGCCTGTCGACTCGCCAAATCGGTCAGCGACGCCGGCAGCTCGCCGCGGTCGGGCATCCGGGCGCCGTCGACCAGGACGGGGATGACCGGGGTCCCGTCCTTGAGCGCGGTGCCCACCTCGAGCGAGACCCAGTCGTGGGGTTCGTCCAGACGGCGGGCCCCCGACTCGCTGGAGGCGAACAGCCAGTCCTTGCCGATCACCGCGAGGACCACGTCCGCGCGATCCACGGCGTCGCGGACGACGGCCGTGAAGTCGGTCCCGGGCCGGATGCTGTCGATGTCCATGAACAGCTGGAATCGCTCGCCCAAGCGCTCGCCGAGCCGCCCGGCGGCGTGCTTGCTGTCGTCTCGCCGGTAGCTCACAAAGACTGATGTGTCGGAGCCCACGCCTCCCCCGGTGGCTCGTCAAACTGATCCCGAGAGGGTCCAGTCTCACCCCGGGCCCCGTAGTCGGTCATGACCCATCTGGGTCATGCGCGCAGGTCAGCGACGGCTGAGCGCGCGGAACAGCGCGCGTAGGAGCAGCGGCAGCAGGATCCGGATGCCCCACTTCAGTGCGGTACCACCGAAACCGCGCGCCGCGCGCTCGATGGTCAGGTCGGCAGCGGGAGGGGCGGGCGATGCGTCGACGCCGGTGTCGCCGGGTCCGTAGGGAACGGCGGGCAGGTCGGGTACGTCGGGAGGCGGGGCCGACGGGGTGCTCACGAGGGTCAGTCTGCTGTATCGGGAGGTTGGGCACCTTCGCTACGGTCCAGCCGATGCCCCGGACCCTCCTCGCCGGCCTGACCGGCCTGCTCGCCGCCGTACTGCTGCCGCTCAGCATCGTGTCGGTCTGGGTCGAGAACGTCGGGACCGACACCGACCGGTACGTCGAGACCGTGTCGCCGCTCGCGGACGACCCCGTCGTGCAGGAGGCCGCGGCCGCGCAGCTCGAACAGCAGGCGCTCCGCGTGGTCCAGGCGACCACCGGCACCGACCTGCCGGGCGTCACCACGTTGGTGCACCTCGCGGTCGAGCGCGTGGTGGAGAGCGCGGCGTTCAAGACCGCGTGGGTCCGGGCGAACCGCACCGCCCACGAGCAGGTGATGGCGGTGCTCGAGGGGCGCAGCAGCGTCGTCCTCGACGATCAGGGTCGGGTCACCATCGAGCTCGGCACCGTCCTCGACACGATCCTCGACACGCTGGCCGACCGGGGCCTGGTCGACCCGGGTACGGCGTCGGAGGTGCACGCGTCGTTCCCGGTCATGCAGGCCGACCAGCTGGCGAAGGTACGCCGCGGGTACGACGCCCTCGAGACGCTGGGCATCTGGCTTCCCATCGCGTGGGTGGTGCTGGTGATCCTCACGCTGGTCGTGGCCAGAGGCCGGTTTGCGGCCTTGGCGGGCCTGGCAGTCGCGTCGCTGGTGGCGCTGGGGATCTTCGCCCTGGCGCTGCTGGCGACCCGGCACGAGGTCACGTCCGGGCTACCGGAGCCGGAGGTCGCGGAAGCCGTCTGGGACGTCGTGGTCACCAGCCTGTGGCGGGCGGTCGCGATCGTGGCCGGCGTCCTGGCCGTGATGGCGCTGGCGGCCGGGGCAGCGGCGGCGTTCGCCGGTCGGCGAGCCGCGGTCTAGCCGACTGATTCCAAGGTCTCGCACGCTACGCGGCGCTCAGCATCCGCGCTAGCGGCGTTGCGGTCGCTCGTTGGACGACCAAGTACGACAGCGCTCCCGCGCCTTGCCAGCGCGGCGCTGAGCGCCGCTCGCACGCACGATCCCCTGGAATCAGTCGTCTAGCCGAACTCAGCTGGCGGCGGAACTCAGCGGCGGTGTCTCGGCCGAGCCGCGGTCATCGCCCTGAAGCAGCATGACCCGGACCCCCGTGTTGCCTGACGGCGCCGACGCGTCTCCCGACGTACGCACCTGCCCGTTCGGCGTTGGGAGCGCGGAGAGCTCCGCGCGAGTCTTCCCGCCCAGCAACAAGGTCCCACCTGCCTCTGTCACAAGCCCGGACCCCCACGATCCGACCTCCGTGGAGTCAGGATGCCCACGAAAACGGTCGCAGCGCAAGCAAATCACCATCGATTCCGTCAGATTCTCATCGTTCGGACGATGAAGTCAGTGGTCTAGAGGTCATTTCGCCACTGAGATCGAAGGTCGCGGGCCGGACGGCCTGGGCGGGTGTCGGGATCCCGACATCTGTTGGGATCCCTGACGTTCTGGGGCGTTGCAATGCCTGAGAACGTCAGGAATCCCCACAACTGTTGGGATTCCGACAGCACCCGGACACACTCGAGCCCCGGACCGCGACGCGGTCCGGGGCTCGAGCGACTCGCGTCAGGCCGCGATGGTCTCCTGGGCGCTCGGACGGGCGAGCGTCGGCTGGGCCAGCTTGCGATCCATCCGACGCACCTGGCGCGCGCGGCGCCATTCGCTGACGAGGGTGCGGAACACTCGCAGGCCGTCCCGGACGGCGTGAAGGTTCGACTCTCCGAACACCCGACGCCGCTCGACCGAGGGCACCTCGGTGATCGAGACGCCGGCAGCAGTGAGGCGGCAGTTGATCACCGTCTCGATCTCGAACCCGTCACCCCAGAGCATCCGGCCGCCGTTCGACGTGGGGCCGGCGTGCTCGGGCAGGTCGAGGAGCGGGACCAGATCGGTCCACATCGCGTGGTAGCCGTAGCAGAGATCGGTCGATCGGGTGCGGAAGGCGAGGTTGAAGGCAGCGTTCAGGAGCCGGCTGACCAGGCTGCGGATGACGGTGCTGTCGGTCGAGGCGCCGCCGGCGACGAACCGCGAGCCCTTGGCGAAGTCGGCGCCCTGCGTGAGCGCCTCGACGAAACGCCCGATCTCCGCAGGATCCGCGGAGCCGTCGGCGTCGAACATCACCACGATGTCCCCCGTCGCCCGCGCGAAGCCGGCGGCCAGGGCGTTGCCCTTGCCGCGGCGACCCTGGAGGACCGTGATGATCTCGGGTCGCACGCGGCGCGCAGCCATCACGGTGCCGTCGACCGAGCCGCCGTCGACGAGGATCAGCTCGTGGACCTTCGGCAGTTGCGGCAGGACCGCCGAGAGGTTCAATGCCTCGTTGAGCGCCGGGACCACGATGCTGATCAGCGGATCCCTGGTGTTGCGCTCGGGCGTACCGAAGTCGGTCATGTAGCTGTGTCCCCCCGTCGTGGCCGGCCCCCCACGGTCCGACACGGCATCCGGAACCTACGGGGTGACAGGCACCAGGGAAAGCTCAACACCCAGGTAACAAGCGCGCATCAGCGCAGGTCAGCGGCCCTTTCGGGCGTTTCGGCGCGGGACGAACTGTTGCCCATTCGTGGAAGGACGTGCCTCATGCTCACCGAGGCTTTACCTCCTCGGTGACCGAACCACGACCCCCGCGAGTGCGGGTCGCCTCCAAGGCTCTGAGAGGATCACCGCATGGTCGAGCTGAGCCCGCGCGAGCGCGAGATCCTCACCTTCGAGCGGGAGTGGTGGAAGTACGCCGACGCCAAGGAGTCCGCGGTCCGCGAACGGCTCGGCCTGACGCCCGAGGGCTACTACCAAGCCCTCAACGCGATCATCGACCTCCCCGGCGCATTGGCACACGACCCGCTCCTCGTACGCCGGCTCCGGCGGCAGCGACTGATGCGCCAGCGCGAGCGGCAGGCCAGCCGGGTACGCCGCCTCGGTGGTCCGGGCGGGCGCTGAGCCTGATTCGGACAGATGGTTCAGGTAGTCCGTTTGGGGGGTTTGCGTCTGACTACGCCGAATCCGCTTCCCCCACCGGCTTCCGCTCCTCTAACGTTCCACTCGTTGAACCGCTGGTGACCCGAGACTCCAGCGGTTCAACTCATTTTTGGGGTCAGGCCGCCCGAGAGCGAGGAACGAGCTCCCGGGCGAGGCTGTCCCGGTTGAGCAAGCGGACGGACCGAGCTTGCGAGGACCGTCCGCGCGTCGAAACCACCGCAGCGAAGGCACCCAACCTTGGTCCGAATCCGGGCCTGGTGACGAGACGCCCTCCTCACCCACGTCACAGCGGTAGCAGCAGTTCCGCGGGCAGCCACTCCTCCACCGCCACCCAGCCGCCGCCCGCGTCGAGCGGACGCAGCCGCGCGACGTACAGGACACGTCCCTCCCACCGGCCGCGCACCTGACGCCATTCGAGGAGCAGCCCAGGGCGCTTGACGCCCTCGGCGTCTACGGCGCCGCCGACCCAGCAGTGCCGCGCCGGGCAGTCCGGACCTACCGGCTCGTCGTGCGCGGGCCGGTCGCCGCGGACCCGCTGGGCCAGCGGGACGCCGGCGCCCCGCTTGGACCAGCCACCACCCATCCCGCCCGGCATGGCGGAATGGTGACACATCTTCGAACAAATGTTCGAGTGCGGACTGGATCCGGGGTCACTCGGGGTCACTCTTCGTCGGTCGAGAGCTCCTCGTCATGGGTGCCGGGGCGAGGTGCCCACGGCAGCTCCTTGGCGGGACGTACGACGACCAGCCGGTCGCCGCGCGCCAGTTGGGTCACGACCGGGTCGAAGTAGCGGTAGACCTTCTCGTCGCGGACCACCGCGATGACCTGGTCGGGCAGCTGCTGCGGCTGCTTGCCGACCTCGGTGACCAGGAGATCGCGCTCGGCGACCTCCAGCCCTTCGCCGTAGGTCAGCAGGTCCTCCATCACCGAGCCCAGGGTCGGCGAGAGCGACGAGACGCCGAGGAGCCGGCCGACCGCGTCGGATGAGGTGATGACGGAGTTGGCGCCGGACTGCTTCATCAGCGGCGCGTTCTCGTGCTCGCGGGCCGAGGAGACGATGTAGACGTCGGGGTTGAGCTGCCGGACGGTGAGGATGGCCAGCACGTTGGAGTCGTCGCGGTTGGTCGTGATGATCACCTGGTCGGCCTCCGCGACTCCGGCCCGGCGGAGCACCTCGCGACGGGTCGCGTCACCCGTGACCACCGCCAGCCCGTCGGCGTGCGCGTCGGAGAGCGCGGCCTGCCCGGGGTCGACGATGACGATCGACTCGCGGTCCTGGCCGTTGTTGACCAGCGTCTCGACCGCGCTGCGGCCCTTGGTGCCGTAGCCGACGACGACGACGTGGTGTCCCATGGACTTCCTCCAGCGGGAGATGCGGAACATCTGGCGGCCCTGGTTGGCGAGCACCTCGAGGGTGGTGCCGATCAACAGCACCAGGAACGCGATGCGGGCGGGCGTGATGACGAAGGCGTTGACCAACCGAGCCTGGTCGGACGCGGGCGCGATGTCGCCGTACCCGGTCGTGCTCAGCGTGACGGTCGTGTAGTAGATCGCGTCGATGGGGCTGATCGTGTTGGTCGGGTCGCTGTTGTCGACGTACCCCTTGCGGTCGAAGTAGACCAGCGCAGCCGTGCCGACCAGGATCAGCAGCGCGAGCAGCAGCCGACGGCTGAGCGCCCACCACGGGGAGACCTGGCGCTCGGGCAGCGAAATCTGGCCCCGGCTCTCCGCGCCCTGGGCCCAGGCACTTCCGCTCGTCTCCGACACGCCGCTCAAACTAGCGTTCGCCGACGAAGATCTTGTCGAACGCCGCGTTGACGGCGGCGCCGATCAGGACGGCGATGGCGACGAGATAGAGCCACAGCAGGACGGCGATCGGGGCGGCTAAGGGTCCGTAGATCGACTTCGAGCCGTCGGCCGTGACCGTGAGCACCCAGCGCAGCAGGTAGCTGCCGAGGATCCACGCGACGAGCGAGAAGACAGCGCCGGGCAGGTTGAACCGCCACCGGGTCCGCACCGGGACCGACACGTGGTAGAGCGTGGCCAGGAAGCAGATGCAGATCACGCCGACCACGGGCCAGTAGAACGCGAGCAGGAAGTCCAACCGGTCGGGCAGCGCGTCGTCGACCAGGCGCGGGCCGGCCAGCATCAGCGGGATCGCGGCGACACCGGTGACCAGGGCCAGCACGTACAGCAGGAACGACAGCGCCCGGGTGCGGATGATCCCGCGGTGACCGCCGAGGCCGTGCATGACGGTGATGGTGTCGATGAAGACGTTGAGGGCACGGCTGCCCGACCACAGGGCGAGCACGAAGCCCAGGGAGATGACGTCGAAGCGGCCGCCACGGAGTACGTCGTCGAGGGTGGGCTCGATGACCTTGTTGACCGCGCGCTCGGTGAGCAACCGGCTCGAGGCGTCGAGGACGGCGTCGCGCATCTGGTCGACCTGCCCCGGGTCGAACTGGTTGGTGACGTAGCCGATGCCGCCAGCAAGCCCGAAGAGCAACGGCGGCACGGAGAGCACGGCGAAGAAGGCCGCCTCGGCGGCCAGGCCGGTGACGCGGTACCGCAGGCAGGAACTCACCGTGGTGACGACCAGGCGCCACAGGGTGTCGAGGACGCCGCGCCACCACGGCCCACTCTCGTCCTCGGCCGAGGCGGAGTTCCTCAGGGGCTCCGCCACCATGGGCTCTACGGTAGAGGCATGGGGTCCACAGATCGGGCAGCCTTGCGCGCGGCCGCCAACCAGCCGCCGCCCCTGGTCGGTCACAACGTCGTCGCCGCTGATCTGGCACTGAGCGAGGCCGTGGTCAGGCACGGGTCGGAGTCGGTGCTCGACAGTCTCCTCCCCCTGGGCGCCGAGGCCGGCTCCGCTGAGGCACGCGAGCAGGGGCGGCTCGCCAACGAGCACCCCCCCGAGCTCACGACGTACGACCGCTACGGGCACCGGATCGACGAGGTGGAGTTCCACCCGTCCTGGCATTGGCTGATGGAGCGGGCCGTCGGTCACGGGCTCGCCGCTACGCCGTGGGAGCGGCAGGCCGACGGCGACGCCGACGCCCACCTGCGCCGAGCCGCGGGGTTCATGGCCTGGTCGCACACCGAGCCCGGTCACGGCTGCCCGATCTCGATGACGTACGCCGCCGTACCGGCCCTGCGGGTGGACGAGGCGCTGGCGAAGGAGTGGACGCCGCTGTTGGCGTCGACGACGTACGACCCGGGTCTGCGGCCGGTCTCGGAGAAGCGCGGCGCGCTGTGCGGCATGGGGATGACCGAGAAGCAGGGCGGCTCCGACGTCCGCGCCAACGTCACCGAGGCGCGACCGGCGGCCGACGGGACCTACACCCTGCATGGCCACAAGTGGTTCACCTCGGCGCCGATGAACGACGTGTTCCTGGTGCTCGCCCAGAGCAGCGGCCGGCCAGGAAGTCCAGCACCGACCTGTTTCGTCGTACCCCGCGTGCTGCCTGACGGCACCCGCAATCAGCTCGACGTCGTGCGCCTCAAGGACAAGCTGGGCAACCGTTCCAACGCCTCCTCCGAACTCGAGTTCGACGGCACCGTCGCGCTGCGCCTCGGCGACGAGGGTCGCGGCGTCCGCACCATCATCGAGATGGTGGCCGCGACTCGGCTCGACTGCGTGCTGGGCTCGGCCGGCTTGATGCGGCGCGCGGTCTCGGAGGCCTCGTGGCACGTGGCGCACCGGTCGGCGTTCGGCTCACTGCTCGCCGACAAGCCCCTGATGCAGAACGTGGTCGCCGATCTCGCGGTCGAGTCCGAGGCGGCCACCGTGCTCGCGCTCCGGCTGGCGTCGGCGGTCGATGACCTCGATGACCCGCACGAGGCCGCGCTGCGCCGGATCGCGCTGCCGCTGGCGAAGTTCTGGGTGTGCAAGCGCACTCCCGCGCTGACCGCCGAAGCGCTGGAATGCCTGGGCGGCAACGGGTACGTCGAGGAGTCGCTGATGCCGCTCCTCTACCGCGAGGCGCCGCTCAACTCCGTCTGGGAGGGATCCGGCAACGTCAACGCGCTCGACGTGCTCCGCGCGCTCGGCCGCGAGCCCGAGGCGCTCGACGCGTGGATCACGGAGGTGGGCCTGGCCCGTGGCGCCGACGCCCGGCTCGACGCGGCCATCGACGCGACGCTGGCCCTACTCGGCGAGCTGATGGGTGACCCGGCCGGGCTCGAGGTCGGGGCTCGGCGTCTCGCCGGCCGGATGGCCGCCGTATTCCAGGGCTCGCTGCTGGTCCGCTACTCCCCGCCCGAGGTGGCCGACGTGTTCTGCGCCTCCCGGCTCGGCTCGACCTACGACGGGACCTTCGGTGCGCTGGCGGGCGGCGACCTCCGGGGGATCGTGGCCCGCACCACGCCTCAGCTCACCTGAGCGCGATCTCCTCCAGCGTGCGGCGGAACTGCGCGTAGCGGCGCTCCCCCACCTGCTTGGCCCACGTCTCCTCCAGCCCCTCGAGCATCCAGGCCAGCTCGGCGGTGACCTCGTTGCCGCGTTGGGTGCGCGTCACCACGCGTCGGCGGCGGTCGTCCGGGTCCTCCTCGATGGCCAGGTGCCCAGACTCGACCAGGCCACTGACGAACTGGCCGACTCCCTGCTTGGTCATGCCGACGCGCTCGGCCAGATCGGTCATCGAGACACCGGCGTCGTAGGGCACCATCGAGATGACGCGGAACTGCGAGGGTCGGAGGGGGTGCCGGCTGGCGAGGATGAGGTCCCGCGCTTGGCTCATCAGCAGGCCGAGGTAGACCACCACGTCGCGCTCGTCGACGTGCTGGTCGTCGGGCATCGAGCGCGCGGAAGTCATAAAGTAACTTTACTTTACCGTCGGTCGGAAAGTAGCTTTCCTTTCACAAGCCCACGACGGGAGACGCCGATGACGCCCACCACAACCCGACGCGACCAGCTCGGCGCCGCCGACGTCACCGACGCGCAACTGGTCTCCATGGTCGGCCAACTGCTTCACGAGGACGAGGTCGAGCTGCGCGACGTGACGGTGTCCACGGTCGACTACGACCTGCCCGCCATCACCACAGGCGGCCGCTGGTGGGTCTCCGGCCACGCCTCCACCCCGTGTGCGAAGGCGCCGTTCCGGCTGTTCGTCAAGCAGGTGCAGTCGTGGCGGCGGCATCCGTTCTTCGCTTCGGTGCCTCCGGAGTTCGCCGAGCTCGCCGCAGCCGGCGTCCCGTGGAGGACCGAGGCGGAGGTCTACCGGTCCGACATGGCGGATCACCTCCCGCAGGGGCTCTCGGTGCCGCGCGGGCTCGGTGTGTTCGACCTCGACGCCGAGTCGGCGGCGATCTGGCTCGAAGAGGTGCCGACTCGGGCGGCGAGCTGGGATCGGGAGAGATACGAGCGGGCGGCGTACCTCCTTGGTCGCTTCTCGGCTCGCCCCGCGTTGGCACGGTTAGTCGACCTGCGTGACGTCGAGTGGTCGCTGAGCACGTACGTCTCGGGCCGGGTGAACGTCCAGGTATTGCCGATGCTGATGGGTGACGAGATCTGGCAGCACCCGCTCTGCGCGGCGTTCGACGACGACCTGCGGGATCGGCTGCGCGCGGCGGGCACCAGTGCGCCGGAGCTGGCGGCCGAGGGCGATGCCCTGCCGAGGCTGCTGAGCCACGGCGATGCCTGCCCCAACAACCTGATGACCGGCCCGGCCGACGACTTCGTGATGATCGACTTCGGCTTCCTCGGCAGCGCGCCGGTGGGCTTCGATCTCACGCAGCTCCTGGTCGGCGATGTCCAGATCGGCAAGCGAGGCGCCGAGGGGCTGGCCGAGCTCGACGAGGCCCTCGTGACGGCGTACGTCGCGGGGCTGCGCGCCGAAGGGTGTGAGATCCCCGAGGCGCAGGTACGGCGCGCGCATGCGCTCTGCCTGCTGATCATGACCGGCCTGTCGACGGTGCCGTTCGACCTGTTCGAGGCACCGCCCACGCCGGAGGTCCAGCGGATCGCGGCCGACCGGGCCGCGGTCGCGCGCTACGCGGTCGACCTGCTCGACGCGACCGGCTGAGCTGGTTCGACTCGCGACGCCTCGAAGTCGTCGTCGATGTAGTCGGTCTCGTCGAACGGCACCTCGCCGGCAAGCACGCGGTTGAACCGGTCGCGGTCGAGCCCGTCGGTCCAGTTGGCCACCAACACGGTGGCGACCGAGTTGCCGGCGAAGTTGGTCAGCGCCCGCGCCTCCGACATGAACCGGTCGATACCGACGATGATCCCGACGCCGTCGACCAGTTCGGGACGGTGCGAGCTGAGGCCGCCGGCCAGCGTCGCCAGCCCGGCGCCGGTGACGCCTGCTGCGCCCTTCGACGCGATCACCATGAACACCAGCAGCGAGATCTGCTCGCCGATCGAGAGCGGGTCGCCGAGTGCCTCCGCGATGAACAGCGAAGCCATCGTGAGGTAGATCGCCGTGCCGTCGAGGTTGAAGGAGTAGCCGGTCGGGACGACCACGCCGACCGTGGTCTTGTCGACGCCCGCGTGCTCCATCTTCGCGATCAGCCGCGGCAGCGCCGACTCCGAGGACGAGGTGGACAGGATGAGCAGGAACTCCCGGCCCAGGTAGCGGAAGAGCGAGAGGATGTTGACCCCGGCGGCCAGCTTGAGCACCGTCGCGAGGACGACGAAGACGAAGAGCGCGCAGGTCAGGTAGAACGCGCCCATCAGCACGGCCAGGCTCTTCAGTGCGTCGATGCCGGTCTCGCCGACCACGGCCGCCATCGCACCGAAGGCGCCGACCGGGGCCGCCCACATGATCATCGCGAGGACGCGGAACACCAGCCGCTGGAGCACCTCGACCACCCGGAGGATCGGCTTGCCGGCCTCCCCCATCCGCTGCACCGCGAAGCCGACGAGCAGCGCCACCAGGAGGGTCTGCAGCACCTCCCCGCTGGTGAGCGAGGAGAACAGCGAGTCGGGGATGATGCCGAGCAGGAACTCCGTCGTACTCCCGTGGCCCTCCTCGGCCGCCGCCTGCCCCGCGGAGACGGCGGCGTCGTCGATATTCAGCCCTTCGCCAGGCTTGATGATGTTGCCGACCACGAGCCCGATCGTCAGCGCGACGGTGGACATGGCGAGGAAGTAGCCGAGCGCGAGCCCACCCACCTTGCCCACCCGTGCCGCGCTGGCCACCGAGCCGACCCCGATCACGATCGTGCAGAAGATGACCGGCTGGATCATCATCGTGATCAGCGAGACGAACGCCGTACCGAGCGGTTTGAGCTCCACCGCGGCGTCGGGGAACAGCAGCCCGACCGCGATGCCGAGCAGTACGGCGACCACCACGGCTATGTACAGGTAGTGCGTCCGGTCTCGTCGTGGTTCGCGGCGCGCGGAGGTCTGTTCCGTGGTCTCGCTCATGCCGCGGTGGTACCCGATCAGGTGACCTGGGTCACATCACACCGGGATAGTCCGTGACGTTTGTGTGGGTTGGCGAGCCGACTAACCCACACAGACGTCACGGACTATCCCGGCGTTGAGGTCAAGACAGGTTCAAGCCCGGGTAGAGCGGGTGCTTGTCGAGCATTTCGGCCGAGGCGTCCTTGACCTTGTCGGCGACACCTTCGGCGAGCACGTAGGAGGCCTTGGAGGGCTTGCCGTCCTTGGTGGTGCCGGGCTGGGTGTTCTGCAGGACGTGCACGATCAGCTCGGCGACCGAGTCGAACTCGTCGTGGCCGAAGCCGCGGGTGGTGAGCGCGGGCGTGCCGAGCCGGACGCCGGAGGTGTACCACGCGCCGTTGGGGTCGGCCGGGACGGAGTTGCGGTTGGTGACCACGCCCGCGTCGAGCAGCGCCGACTCGGCCTGCCGGCCGGTCAGGCCGAACGACGAGACGTCGAGCAGCACGATGTGGTTGTCCGTGCCGCCGGTCACGAGCTTGGCGCCGCGGGTCAGGAAGCCCTCGGCCAGCGACTTCGCGTTGTCGGCGATGTTGTGGGCGTACGTGCGGAACGACTCCTGGCGGGCCTCGGCCAGCGCCACGGCCTTCGCCGCCATCATGTGCGAGAGCGGGCCGCCGAGGACCATCGGGCAGCCACGGTCGACCGACGGAGCGAACTCCTCCTGGGCCAACACCAGCCCGCCGCGCGGACCGCGCAGGGACTTGTGGGTGGTGGTCGTGGTGATGTGGGCGTGCGGGACGGGGTCTTCGTCGCCGGTGAAGACCTTGCCCGCGACCAGACCCGCGAAGTGGGCCATGTCGACCATCAGCGTCGCGCCCACCTCGTCGGCGATCTCGCGCATGGTGGCGAAGTTGACCCGCCGCGGGTACGCCGAGTAGCCGGCGACGATCACCAGCGGCTTGAACTCCCGGGCCTTGGCTGCGACCTGGCTGTAGTCGAGCAGTTGGGTCTCGGGGTCGGTGCCGTACTGCTGCTGGTGGAACATCTTGCCGCTGATGTTGGGCCGGAAGCCGTGGGTCAGGTGACCACCGGCGTCAAGGCTCATCCCGAGCAGCCGCTGGTTGCCGAGCTCGTGGCGCAGCTTCTCCCAGTCCTCCTCGGTGAGGTCGTTGACGTTCTTGGCGCCGTACTTCTCCAGCCACGGCCCCTCGACCCGGTGGGCGAGGATCGACCAGAAGGCCACGAGGTTGGCGTCGATGCCGGAGTGCGGCTGCGCATAGGCGTACGGCGCGCCGAACAGCTCTCGCGCGTGCTCGGCGGCGACCGACTCGACCGTGTCGACGTTCTGGCAGCCGGCGTAGAACCGGTGGCCGATCGTGCCCTCGGCGTACTTGTCGCTGAACCACGTGCCCATGGTGAGCAGCACTGCCGGCGAGGCGTAGTTCTCGCTGGCGATCAGCTTGAGCGAGCCGCGCTGATCGATCAGCTCCTGGCGGGTCGCATCGGCGATCCGCGGCTCGACCGAGGCGATCACCTCGAGAGCCTGCTGGTAGGCGGAGCTGGTGAGAGCGTCGAGATTCTGATCGGCCATGGGCCAACCCTAGAGCCGCAGCGGCCTCCGATGGCAGACGCCGTCGGCGTGCCCGCGCCGTCGGTCGACCAGGGTTGTGGCAGGTGTCCTGCGCCACACTCCAGGCCCGGTCCCGCCTGCGGGCGCGGCCTCTCCGGGAAGGCGCGTCCAAATGACAGACGTGCATCTCACATCACGAGATTCGCATTTGTGGACAGTCGTATCGAGGGCTGAGACTGCTTGACATGGTCTCCGCTGCAACGCATGCGCACCTCGTGGTACGTCGCCACGTGGACTTCGGGCGCACGCGCAGCATGATCTGTCGCTCCCGCTGAGCAGGCCCACTCTCGAGCTCGCGCCGGACCCGTCCATCGACGTACGGGACCCAGGCAGCGACCAGCCAGCGAAGGACACCAGCGTTCATGAGCGACATGCGGTTCTCAGCCAAGAAGGCCGAGCACACCGAGATCCCGCGCCCCAAGCGCGGTGAGGGTCAGTGGGCGCTCGGCTACACCGAGCCGCTGAACAAGAACGAGCAGTCCAAGAAGGACGACGACCCACTCCACGTCCGCGACCGGATCCTGCACATCTACTCCAAGCGCGGCTTCGCCTCGATCGACCCGGCCGACCTGCGCGGCCGGTTCCGGTGGATGGGCCTCTACACCCAGCGCGCGCCCGGCTTCGACGGCGGCAAGACCGCGACGCTCGAGGAGGAGGAGCTCGACGACGAGTACTTCATGCTCCGGGTGCGCTCCGACGGGCGGTTGCTGCCGGCCGCCACGGTGCGGGCGCTGGGCGAGATCGGGCAGGAGTACGCGCGCGACACCGCGGACGTCACCGACCGCGAGAACATCCAGTACCACTGGATCCGGATCGAGGACGTCCCCGCGATCTGGCAGAAGCTCGACGCCGCCGGACTCGACAGCACCGAAGCCTGCGGCGACTCCCCTCGCCCGTTCCTCGGTTCGCCCGTGGCCGGCGTCGCGAAGGACGAGATCATCGACGGCTCCGAGGCGCTCGCCGAGATCAAGCGGCGCTACATCGGCGACCCGGCGTTCTCCAACCTCCCGCGGAAGTTCAAGACCGCGCTGACCGGCCACCCGAGCCACGACGTCTCGCCGGAGACCAACGACGTGTCGTTCGTCGGCACGGTGCACCCGGTGCACGGCCCGGGCTTCGACCTCTGGGTCGGCGGCGGTCTCTCGACCAACCCGATGCTGGCCCAGAAGGCCGGCGTCTGGATCCCCACCGCCGACGTCCCCGACGTCTGGGCCGGCGTCGCCTCGATCTTCCGCGACTACGGCTACCGCCGGCTCCGCTCGCGCGCCCGGCTGAAGTTCCTGGTCGCGGACTGGGGCATCGAGAAGTTCCGCGAGGTCCTGGAGAAGGAGTACCTCGGCCGCGAGCTGGTCTCCTGCGAGTCACCCGCCTCGCCGACCGGCCACCGCGACCACGTCGGCGTACACGAGCAGCAGGACGGCAACTACTACGTCGGCATCGCGCCGATCGCCGGCCGGGTGTCCGGCGCCAAGCTGGTCGCCCTGGCCGACCTGATCGAGAAGTACGGCGTCGCGGGGGCCCGCCTCACGCCGTACCAGAAGATCGTGCTGATCGGCGTCACCCCCGAGGTCCTCGAGCCGCTGACCGCGGAGCTGGACGCGATCGGCCTGCCGGCCCGGCCGTCGAACTGGCGCCAGAACACCATGGCCTGCACCGGCATCGAGTTCTGCAAGCTGGCGATCGTCGAGACCAAGGCGCGGGCCCGGGACCTGGTCGAGGAGCTGGAGAAGCGGTTCCCCGAGCTCGACACCCCCATCACCATCAACGTCAACGGCTGCCCCAACGCCTGCGCCCGCACCCAGGTCGCCGACATCGGCCTCAAGGGCCAGCTGGTGATGCACGACGGGGAGCAGGTCGACGGCTTCCAGGTCCACCTGGGCGGCGCAACCGGGCTGCAGGCCAACTTCGGTCGCAAGCTGCGCGCGCACAAGGTGACCAGCGTCGGACTCGACGACTACGTGACAGTGGTCGTCGGCAACTACCTCGCCGATCGGGCGGGCGACGAATCGTTCGCGACCTGGGTCGCACGGGCCGACGAGGAGCTGCTGCGCGGCGAGAAGACCCTGGAAGCGGTGTCGCGATGAGCGAGCGCGCCTTCCCCCAGCACTGCCCCTACTGCGGCGAGCAGGACCTCTGGCCGCACGACGAGACGCACGGCTCCTGGGAATGCCGCGGCTGCCTGCGCGCCTTCTCCCTGAAGATGCTCGGCCTGGTCAGGCCGAGCCCAGCAACGTCAGGGAGCGCCGACTCGTGACCACTGCCACCACCCGGACCGCCCGCGCCTCGCGCGGCATCCAGACCGAGGGCCGGTCGCCGGAAGAGTTGCGCGAGCTGGTGTCCCACTGGGGCGCCGAGCTCGAGCTCGCCCCGGCCGAGACCATCATCGAGTGGGCCGCGGCCACCTTCGGGGAGCGATTCTGCATCACGTCCTCGATGGGTGACGCGGTGCTCGCCGATGTTGCGTCGAAGGTCGTGCCGGGCATCGACGTCGTCTTCCTCGACACCGGCTACCACTTCGTCGAGACCATCGGGACCCGCGACGCCGTGGCCGCGACGCTCGACGTCAACCTGCTCACCATCACTCCGGTGCAGTCGGTGGCCGAGCAGGACGCGGCGTACGGCAAGGACCTCTACAAGACCGACCCCGACCTGTGCTGCGCGATGCGCAAGGTGCAGCCGCTGACCGACGCGCTGGCGTCGTACGACGCGTGGGCCACGGGGTTGCGCCGGGCCGAGACCCACAACCGCGTCATCGCGCCGGTGATCGGCTGGGACGCCAAGAAGGGCAAGGTCAAGGTCTCCCCGCTCGCGCGGTGGAGCGATGAGCAGGTGGAGCGCTATATCGCCGAGAACGGCGTGCTCGTCAACCCGCTCGTCTACGACGGCTACCCGTCGATCGGCTGCGCCACCTGCACCCGTCGGGTCGCTCCGGGCGAAGACGCCCGCAGCGGCCGCTGGGCAGGCACCAACAAGACCGAGTGCGGGATCCACTCGTGAACCCGAACCCCGCCTCGGCCGCACGACGAAAGAAGGGAGGCCTGAGATGGCCGCTCCTGCCCTGATCGCCCTGGCTCACGGGAGCCGCGACCGCCGTTCCGCCGCCACCATCAAGGCGCTGGTCAGCGAGGTCCGCGCGATGCGGCCCGACCTCAAGGTCGAGGCGGCTTTCCTGGAGCTCTCCAAGCCGGACTTCCACACGGTCGTCGACCGGTTGGTGAAGGCCGGGCACGACGAGATCGTCGTCGTACCCCTTCTGCTCACCGGGGCCTACCACGCCAAGGTCGACGTGCCCTCGGCTGTCGCGGAGGCGAGCGCGCGTCACCCGCGGGTGCGCATCCACGCCACGACGATCCTGGGCCTGGAGGCGTCGTTCCTCGAGGTGCTCGACGAGCGGCTGCGCGAGGCGCTGAGTGCGGCTCGGGTCCGCGAGCTCGACGCCCTGGTGCTGGCTGCGGCCGGCTCCAGCGACCCGCTCGCCAACCAGGCGGTCGCCCGTCTGGGCCGGCTCTGGGGCACCCACCACAAGCTGCCGGTCACGGCGGCGTACGCCTCCAGCGCTCCCCCGGCCACCGGTGAGGCGGTCCGCGCGTTCCGTGCCGAGGGTCGCCGCCACATCGCGGTCGCCTCGCTGTTCCTCGCGCCGGGCTTCCTGCCCGACCGCGCCGCCGAGCTCGCCCTCGAGGCGGGTGCCGTCGCCGTCTCCGAACCCCTCGGCGCCCACCCCAACCTCGCCCGTACCGTCCTGGCCCGGTACGCCGTCGGCGCTGTCGAGCTTGTGCCCGTCTGAACGACCCAGTCGCGATACATCGTTCGACGCCGACCCGTCGTTACTC
>DOWL01000212.1:35414-39544 GCA_003519585.1 Nocardioides sp.
GAGTAACGACGGGTCGGCGTCAGCCGACGAGTTGTTCGAGGAGGCGTTCGAGTTGGCGGCCGGGGTCGGTGGTGACGCCGCCGTGGACAGGGCCGGGTTGGAGGACGGTGCTGCGGGGAGCCTTGAGGAAGCCGAAGCGTTGGGTGAGGGGTTCGGCGGCCGGGGCGCCGGCGGTGGGGTGGCCGGCGCAGACCGCCTCGACGAAGGCGAGTGACTCGCAGACCTGGTCGACGTCGATGCGCGGGTCGAGAGCCAGGAGTCGCTCGCGATCGACCTGCCAGGCGACGTCGAGGAAGTCGGCCATCCGGCAGTGCAGCACGACTCCGACGTTGAGGAACTCCTCGCGGTCCACCCGCGGGACACACCGGAGCACGACGTACTCGTAGGCCAGCCGGTGCGCGGCCCCGCCCGGTCGTGGGATGGTCACGCCGCCGCCCGGGGTAGCCACTGGGTACTGCCGAGCCGGGCGGTGAGGAAGTCGGCGTACGCCGCCCGCAGGGCGGCCGGGTCCTCGGCTCCCGGGACCGGCTCCAGCCACGCATCGGGGACCGCGGCCACGACCTCGGAAATTGCTCGACTGTCGACCAAAATCCGAAGCTCGGCATCGACCGACGGCAGCTCGGCGGCGTGCTCGCGGAAGACATGGTCGTCGGCGCTCCAGGGCTGGGCCGCGAACCGTTCGGGGGCACCCTCCTTGAGCAGCGACCCGCCGCCCCAGCCGTGGTGGAAGTAGAGCGCGGCGCCGTGGTCGATCACCCAGAGGTTGCCGTGCCATAGCAGGAGGTTGGGGTTGCGCCACGAGCGGTCGACGTTCGCCACGAACGCGTCCAGCCACAGCACCCGCGCAGGGTCGAGGCTCGGCTCCCCCGACTTCTGCGGCGGCACATGACCGTCGAAGCCGAAGGAGCCCGGCAGGAAGTCGGCACCCAGGTTGAGGCCGGCGCTGGCGTTGAGCAGATCCTGGACCTCCTCGTCGGCCTCGTAGCGGGCGATCTCCGGGTCGAGGTCGAGGGCGACGAGTCGCGGCGTGCGTAGCCCGATCCGCTCGGCCAACCCCGCCACGATCACCTCGGCCACCAGCACCCGCACGCCCTGACCGGCGCCGCGGAACTTGCAGACGTAGGTGCCGAGGTCGTCGGCCTCGACGATGCCGGGCAGGCTGCCCCCCTCGCGCAGGGGGGTGACGTACCGGGTGACGCCGACGACGGGAAGGCCGGTGGGGTTCACGCGACGGGGTCTTCCTCCGCGAGCCGCTCCTTCTCCGCGGCGACGTCGAAGTCCGCGACCGGCCACTGGGGGTCGAGCCCCTCGAGCGCCGCGTGCAGCAGCCGGCCGACGGCCAGGTTGCGGAACCACTTCCGGTCGGCCGGGATCACGTGCCACGGCGCGTGCTCGGTGTTGGTGCGCTCCAGCGCGATCTCATAGGCATCGCGGTACGCCGGCCAGAGGGCCCGCTCGTCGAGGTCTTGGGTGTTGAACTTCCAGTGCTTCGTCGGATCGTCGAGGCGGGCCTGGAGCCGCTCCTCCTGCTCTGCGGCGGAGATGTGCAGCATGCACTTCACGATCGTCGTACCGCTCTCGACCAGTCGCTGCTCGAAGTCGTTGATGGCGCCGTACCGCCGTTCGACCTCTTCCGCCGGCGCCAGCTCGCGCACCCGGACGATCAGCACGTCCTCGTAGTGCGACCGATCGAAGACTCCGACATAACCGGCCTCGGGGAGCGCATTCTCGATCCGCCAGAGGAAGTCGTGGGCCAACTCCTCCTTGGTCGGCGCCTTGAAGGAGTGGATCCGCACGCCTTGCGGGTCCATGAGCCCGACCGTGTGCCGGAGCGTGCCGCCCTTGCCTGAGGTGTCCATCCCCTGCAGCACCAGGAGCACCCGACGCGCCGAGCCTGCGGTCCCCTCGGCGAAGAGCCGCTCCTGAAGGTCGGCCAGCGCCGGGCCCAGCGCGGCGAGAGTCTCTTCTCCGTCGGCCTTGTTGCCGGTGAACCCGGGCGTGGCCCGGGTGTCGAGGGAGCGCAGGTCGACCGGGCCGGGAGGGAGTCTGAGGTCCACGAGGTCAACCTATGACCGTGGCGACGTCGAGCGTGCACCCGACCACGGTCGTGGTGGAGCCGTCGGGCTGAGGCTCGTCGAACCACACGCCCTGCTCGAAACCCGCCTTCGCCAGGATCCGCAGCGACGCGGCGTTGCGGTGGTCGGGTGCGGCGAAGTACGTCGTGGCGTCGGGAAAGCGGGTGCGCGCCCGCGACATCCACGCCCAGAGCATCCGCTGACCAAGCCCCCGACCCCGCCACTGATCGGCCCCGATCGCGTAGTCGACGCCGATGGCGTCCGGGTCCGGGCCGAGCACGGCATAGTCGGGGTAGTCGCCGATCCGATAGTCCTGGATGAAGCCCGCCGACCGGCCGTTGATCTCGACCACCCACATCCGGGTCGGGCTCATCCCGTCGACGCGCTCGGCGTACTTCGCCACGATCGCGTCCCGATCGCCGAGCTCGCCCGGCGACCACCAGCGCATCAGCGCCTCGTTGGAACGCCAGGCCAGGACATCGTCGACGTCCGCACGCGTCATCGCGCGGAGCCCGATCCGGACGTCGTGGTCGACCACGAACTGCTTGATGTCGCCAGAGAGGTCCACCGGCTCCGGCTCAGCGTGCAGGCTGGCGCAGGTACGCCGCGCAGCGGCCGCCCACGACTCGCCGTCGCGGACGGCTCCCGACAGCTCGCGGCCGCGGTCGAGCACCACGACGTGGACCGGGCCGTCGGAAGTCACGGGGTCATTGTGTCGGTTTGTGATCAGAGCCGGCCCGACGGCGGCTGTACGACGGCCGGACGCCATGCCAGATTGAGGCCATGTCTCGGGTGCTGTTCAGCACTTGCCCGGCGTACGGGCACGCGCTGCCGCTGCTCCCGCTGATCCGCGCCGCTGAACGAGCCGGCCACGACGTACGCGTCGCCACCGGCGCGGATCTGGCCGAGGTCCTCACGGAACGTGGCCTCACGGTCCACGCCGTCGGCCCGACCTGGGCCTCGTCGTGGTCGGCCCACGAGGCGGTCTGGGCCGACCCGGCACGGACCGTGGAGCAGAAGATGATGGACGGCGTCGTCACGCTGTTCGGCACTCCAGCACTCGCGCGGCTCGATGACTTGGTGGAGCTCAGCGAGCAGTGGCGGCCCGACCTGGTCGTCCACGAGGTGCTGGAGCAGGGTGGGTCGATGCTGGCGGCTCAGCTGGGTGTGCCAGCGGTAGTGCACGGCATCGGACCGATGTTCCCCGCCTACGCCCAGCTCATCGCGGGCGCAGGCGCCGCGATCGGCCGGCCCCTGCTCTGGGACGACCTCGCCGCGGAGCAAGCCGTCGATCTGTGCCCGCCCGCGTTGCAACCCGACGGGCCGCGCCCCTGGCCGGACGCGGTCGCGATCCAGCCCAGTGCTGGCGAGCCCGGCCGCCTCTCGCCTCGGGTCGAGCACGCGCTGGACTCGGGCGGCCCGATCGCGTACTTCACCCTCGGGACTGTGAAGAACGCCGACGCGGCCGACTTCCGCACCGGGCTTGCGGCCTTCGAGGCGTACGACGGCACGGTGGTCGCGACGACCGGCCGAGCGCTCGACCCGGAGGCGTTGGGACCGGTGCCCGACCACGTCGTGGTCGAGGAGTTCCTACCGCAAGCGGCCGTGCTCGAGCGTGCCGACCTCGTGGTCTCCCACAGCGGATCGGGAACCATGATCGGCGCTCTGGTGCACGGCATCCCCCAGGTGGCGCTCCCCCGCGGGACCGACCAGCCGGAGAACGCGGCGCTCCTGGTCCGCGCCGGCGCGGGGCTGCTCGTCGCGCCCGAGGACTACGCAGTCGACTCGATCGCCACCGCGATCACCGAGGTGACCGGCCGTCCGGAGTTTCGGGCCGCGGCCGAGCAGGTGCGTGACCAGATCGCCGCCATGCCGGACGCCGACACCGTGTGGGCCGGCCTCGAGCCCTGAGCTGTCCAACCCACCGGTCTGGCTGCACGAACCAAGCCGTGTCGCGCAACGTCGTGGGCGGCGCCGGCGTCTACGACGACGTCTTGCGTGACACGTCGTTCTGGGGTCTTTCGCGAGCGGAGCGAGCGCGCCTCGTGATCGGCC
>DOWL01000212.1:39658-41095 GCA_003519585.1 Nocardioides sp.
GCGAAGCCCGCGAAGCGGAGCGAGCGTCGCCATGGGCTCGGGGCCGAAACTCACGAGGGTCAACTACGGCGAGTCGAGGGCGTCCGGGTCGTCGTCCTCGAACGCCGCTGCCGTGGCGCCGTCGTTGCGGTCGGCCAACTCGCTGCGTACGACCGCGAACGCCAACCCGGACGAGTAGCCCTTGCGCGCCAGCATGCCGACCAGCCGCCTGGTCGCGGTCTGGTCGTCCACACGGGACAGCGAGCGCAGCTTGCGGCGGACTAGCTCGCGGGCTGCGGTCTCCTCGGCGTCCGGGTCGAGCTCGTCGAGCGCGACCCGGGCGGTCTCGTCGTCGACGCCCTTACGGCGCAGCTCCTGCGCCAAGGCGCGGCGTGCCAACCCCTTCCCACCGCCGGAGGCAGACTGCCGCTGGCTGATCCAGGTGCGGGCGAAGTCGCCGTCGTCGACCAGTCCGACCTCCTCGAACCGGTCGAGGAGCCGGGTGGCGACCTCGGCCGGGACGCGCTTGGCGGCCAGCTTGTCGCCGAGCTCCTTGCGGCTGCGCGCCCGACCGGTCAGCTGGTCGAGCAGGATCGCCCGAGCCACCGACTCGGGGTCGGCGTCCGGACCGTCGGCCACCGGATCGGGCGGCAGCTCACGTGGTGGGCCGCCCGTCGCCCGGTCAGGGCGAGCTGCGTTGCGGGTCCAGACGTCCACTCCCGAGCCGACGTCGCCGAGCCAGTCGGGCGGCGGTCGGTCTTCGGCTGCGGTCATCACATCCTCCGGCGTGGGTCGTCGGCGCGGTCGACGGCGGCGAGGTGAACGCCTCGGCCACCGTCGTCCCGACTCGTCGTGTCAGACCTCAGGTGATCAGAAGTCGTCGACGCCGACCGGCTCGGCGGGAGCTTCGTCGGCCACCGATGGCCCGACGCCGAGCTTCTCGAGGATCTTCTTCTCGATCTCGTTGGCGAGGTCGGGGTTGTCCTTGAGGAAGCTGCGCGAGTTTTCCTTGCCCTGGCCGAGCTGGTCGCCCTCGTAGGTGTACCAAGCGCCGGCCTTGCGGATGATCCCCGCTTCGACGCCGACGTCGATCAGGCCGCCCTCGCGGCTGATGCCCTTGCCGTACATGATGTCGAACTCGGCCTGCTTGAACGGCGGAGCCACCTTGTTTTTGACCACCTTGACCCGGGTGCGGTTGCCGACCATGTCGGTGCCGTCCTTGAGGGTCTCGATGCGGCGCACGTCGAGTCGCACGGAGGAGTAGAACTTCAGCGCCCGACCACCCGTGGTGGTCTCGGGCGAGCCGAACATCACGCCGATCTTCTCGCGAAGCTGGTTGATGAAGATCGCGGTGGTGCCGGAGTTGTTGAGGGCACCGGTCATCTTGCGCAGCGCCTGGCTCATCAGCCGGGCCTGGAGGCCGACGTGGCTGTCACCCATCTCGCCCTCGATCTCGGC
>DOWL01000227.1 GCA_003519585.1 Nocardioides sp.
GGCGTGGTTCCTGGGTTCGCGCCGATCCGTTACGACGAAGGCGGCTGGCTGCCAACTGGCCTGTCGACGGTCGTGAACAAGACGGGAGCCCCGGAACCGGTCCTGTCCGGCGCTCAATGGGACGCCATCCGCGCCAACGGTTCGGGGCCGTCGATCGGGAACCTGACCATCCAGATCCCCGACGGGAAGGTCACGTTGAACGGGATGTCTCCCGCTGACCGGGTCCGGTTCGCCCGCGACGTCCACACTGAGATCAACAACCTGGTGGGGGGCCGGACATGACGGCGTGGGCGTGGCGAGAACCGTACGGGCCGTTGACCGTTGGCCGGGTAACGGTCAACTGCCCGTGGGAGATCTCCACGAAGACGTCCGCAGGTGGGGGGCGAGTGGTGACCCTGTCCGGGCAGTCCTCGTCGCAGACGTTCGCCCCGCTCACACAGCCACAGATCCGCGCCCAATCTGAGGCGTTGCTTGCTTACGCGGGGCGGACGGTCCCGGTCGTGTTCTCTGGGTTCCCGCATCTGGATGGCTGGTACACGGTTGGTTCTCCGGGCGCGGATGAGTCGACGTGGAGGGCACACACGTCTATCGAGTGGGCGTTGGACTTGGTGCAGGTCGGCCGGGACGCTGACGTGGAAATCGAATCAGGTCTCGTCGGCGGGAACCGGGTCCACGTGTCGGCGGCGACCGCGGAACTGTGGCATGCGCCAGCGGTGGGGGCGTCCGCGTACATGGTGGGGTCATCGGTGCCGGGGTTCGTGGACCGGGTGTCCGCGACAGGAACGGTCCGCGTGTACCGGGCGTTGCCGGCGGCGTCGAATCCTCGGTGGGGGTCGCCGGCTGTAGCAGCGTTGGGGGGTGCGGCGCAGGTCAGCGTCGACGGGGACGTGTTGACTGGTACCACGTCCGCTGACACGCCCGCTGATTGGGCGGTCGACAACGGCTTGGTCCGGGTCCAGCCGAGGACGTCTGCGGGGACTTTCCGGGTGACGTCGTACTTGGTGTCCGGGTGGGGGACCCCGAAGGTTTTCGATGTGAAGCGGAACGGGGTGTCCCTCGGCGCGGCGTCGCATGTGACGGTCGTCCGGAACGACCCGTGTGAGGTGGTGGTCCGGTTGACGTGGGACCACGCACCGTCGAGGTCGACTGTGGATGTCGCGGTCAAGCGTGGTGCTCGGCACGTGTCGCTGACGTTGCAGCAGGCGAACGTGGCTGGCCCGTGGCGCATCGACGACAACGGCGGCGGCGGCGTCGTCTCAGACCAGTTAGCCGCGTCCGGGTACATCGAACGGCAACCCTCTGACGTGGACGGCAACTTCTGGGTAATCGGAACCACTGTTGCTGCCGCCGCTGCTGGGACGTTCGGGTTACAGGGGTCGGCCCCGTCTTCCGTGATGCCTTGCTATGTGGGCGTGGTCCGGTCGGGGCAGTTCGCGCAAAACGGTGACACTGCGGCGCAAGTGAACGCCCAGTACTTGGGGACACCGGGAGAGACGGAGAGGGTGATCTCCCGGTGATCAGTCAGGTGCTCCGGAAGTGTGGGCAGTGGTCGGTCACGTTACGGCCGGACGCTCCTGCCGGGCTGGTCGGGGGGTTGTCGCTGTTCGGGCATGTCGTGGTGGTCCCGGCCCGGATGAACCCGGTCGAGCGGGGCGAGGAAATGGTGTCCGCGGCCCGGTACGTGGGGGTCTTGCACTCGAAGCAGACCAGCGGCGGGCAGGTCACTCTGGCCGGGCTCGGGTTGGAGGCGTGGCTCGGCGACGACCAGGGCAAGGGCGAGGTCATCGAGCATCCCGCTGGGGCACTGTCCGGGGTGACGTTCGCGGCGGCGATCCGGGCTGTCCTACCAGCGTCCGGGGCGGTCGTTGAGGGCACCATCTACCCGGGCGTGCCGGGCACGTACAACGGGAACCACGCTTACCAGACCCCACGGACCGCGGTCGACTACGTGTGCGACACGATGGGCGGGGAGTGGCGGGTCAACCGGGACTGCACCCTTGACGCCGGGCCCGCTGCATCGTTGTTCAACGTGGCGTCACCGTCGTGTGTGATCGTCCGGAAGGACCCTGGGTATGACGTCGGGTTGAAGGCGTTGCCGGGGGCAGTGGATTCCACGGTCGACGCGAAGGAGTACACGACCCGGGTGGTCCTGGTGGCGGCTGCTCTGGCTGGGGGTACAGCGGACGCGGCGACGGTCCCGTACAAGGATTTCCACGGCAACCCTGTCGTGATCACTCGGGTAATCGACGAGCAGGACGACACGTTGATCGCGAACGCTCCGGCGCGGGCTGCGGCAGCGTTGGCGGCCACGAATGTTCTGCGGACCACGACCCGGTTGACGGCTGACGAGTTCGACATCGCGGGGGACTTCGCGCCCGGTGACGCGGTGTGGGTGTACGACCCTGCGGGTGGCGTGTTCGACACCGCGAACGAGGTCTTGTTCCGGGGGCAGACGATTCACCCGGTGAAGGTGCGGGTCACGGGGATGACGTGGCCGGTCGTGGACGGGTACACGGTCGCCTACCGGTCCGGGGACGGGGTGTGGACTGATCTGACGCCGTGGGTGGCGTGGGAGCCCCCTGGGGGCGGCGAGGTCGAGGTGTCGGACACAACGACATCCCCGTTGTTGTCGGGGTTCGCGTCGATCGGCACTCAGGTCGCTGGCGGCGGCGGTGGCATGGGGGATACGGCTGTCCCCGGGGTGCCCGTGTTCGGGGCGTTCACCACGACGTCTTACCAACCGGACGACGGGTTGTCGCGGGCGTCAGTGAAGGCAGCGTGGGCGCAGCCGACGAACACGGACGGCAGCACCATCGTCGACGGTGACCGGTATGAGGTCCGGTACCGGCCGACGGGTACCGTCGACTGGCAGGTGATGGTCGTCCCGTTTGACCAGACGTCGGCTACGGTCACGAATCTGCCGCCGTCGACGGGGTTCGACTGGCAGATCCGGGCCGTCGACTATGCGACGCCCACGAACTATGGGGCATGGTCGACGACCACGACGTTCGCGACTGCTGATGACACGACCGCTCCGGGGACTCCTGCGGCGCCGTCTGTGGCCGCGTCCCTGATAGCGGTCCAGGTCACCCACACGTTGGGTCTCGCGGCGGGCGGGACGTTCAACCTGCCGTTGGACATGGACCACCTCGAAATCCACCTCGGGTCGTCCAGCGGGTTCACGCCGGACGCTTCGTCGCTGGCGGGGAAGCTCCAGGCGACGGGGGCCATGGTGTCGGGTGGTGTCGCCGCGGTCGGCACCTTCCCGACCGCGGCGACAGCCGCCGTGCACGTCAAGGTCATCGCGGTCGACCGGACGGGAAACCGATCCCCAGCGTCGTCGGCCGCGTCCGCAACCGCGCTGCTGGTCGACACCGCACACATCTCCGACCTGACCGCCAGCAAGATCACGGCAGGGACGATGTCCGCTACCTACGTCCTAGCTGGCCTATTCAGGACCGCTGCATCCGGGAACCGTGTCGAGGTCGGCACCAGCGGTATCGAAACCGGGGTCAGGCTCTATAACCCATCCGGGGTCAAGACTGTCGATTTGGACGCAGCCACCGGGAACGCCTCGATCGCCGGGACCTTCCGTACGGGCCTGACCGGCCAGCGGATCGAGATCGATGCCACGGGCAACGGGACGATTTACTTCTACCCGGCGTCGGGCTCGGACTATGCCTTCATCAACGCGCCGTCGCAGAATTCATGTGGCGTCAACGCGGGGTTCGGGGGTGGGACCACGCGGGCCCGCATGTACGTCACCCCGACGGTCGGCGAGTTGACGTACATCAACGCGGCCCAAGCCCAGGCCGGGGGACGGGTATCAGTCAACTCGGGTGGCGCAGCCCTCAGCGGGTCCCTGAGCGGTGCATCCGTCACCACGGCAGCCACGTCGGCCAGTATCGATGCCCCAGCGGGTGGGCAGGTATTCGCCGGGGTCGCCTCTGGCCCTTACCTGTGGGCCCGGGCCGGGGACATGGACATTCAAGGCAACACCAGGCTGTGGCTCCTCGGCGACACCGTTGAACTGGGCAGTGGCGGCGCCAGCGAGCGCGTGAAGTCGTTGACGATCTACAACAACACGTCCACGTTCAGCGCCAATGTCGGCATCGCCACTACACCGGTCGGGACGCTGTGGCGGCTGACGAGTTCGGCCCGGTACAAGACCGCGATCACGCCAGCCGACCTGCCGCTGGACGGCCTCCGTGCGCTGGCCCCCGTCACCTACTACGACCGGTCTCAGGCCGAAGAGGCGGGCGGCACCGAGGGACTCAGCCAGCAGCTCGGCCTGATCGCCGAGCAGGTCCACGCGATCCCCAGCGTCGGCCCGCTGCTGGTCGAGTACAACGACGACGGCGACCCCGAGTCGATCAACTATGACCGGGTGGCGGTTGCGCTGCTTCCCTGGCTGCGTGACCTCGAGCAGCGGGTCAGGGCCATCGAGGGTGGCAAGCCCCTGCCGGCACTCCGCCCGGTGCCCCGCCGGATCCTCGACCTGTCCAGGGCGCCCCGCCTCAGGGTGTCCACCACTCCGCCCCAGCCGAACCGGGAGGACTCCCGTGAGTAACCAGACTCAGGTACCAATTCAGGCCGTCCTGGCGAAGCTGCATGAACGGGTCGCGGCGGACGCGCTGACGATCGCGGTCCTCGAGGCCAGGGTCGCGGCCCTCGAACAACAGGGGGCCGAACAGGTGAATTCC
>DOWL01000197.1:0-9449 GCA_003519585.1 Nocardioides sp.
GCCGCCGACGAACCACTTGGCGAACGGCGGGTTGGACCAATCCAGCACCTGGTCCCACGTCGTCGCCCAGTGCAGCCGCTCGGCCTGCTCGGCCCAGAACGCGTCCGGATCGGCCTCGGCCCGCGCGTACGCCTCCTCCTGGAGGTTGGCATGGGCCGCGAGCTCCGCGGGGGGTTCGAACCGCCGGTCCTCCTTGAGCAGGTTGGACAGGGTCTCCTCGGTGCTGGTCACGGGTGTTCTCCTCGTCGCAAGGTGTCTCCAATCACGCTAGCGCCCGGTTCGTCTGCGACCCGACGCGGGCAGCACCCTGTCAGGTCGCAGACGAATCGGCCCGAGTCATTCCCGAGTCAGTGCACCACCGCCTGCTCGGCGCCGGCGCCGGTGAGGGCGCGGACCTCGAGCTCGGTGTAGCGCTCTTCGGCGTCCGGCTCGCGGGCGGTGATCGTGCCGATGTAGCCGAGCAGGAAGGCGAGCGGGATGGAGACGATGCCCGGGTTCTCCAGCGGGAACCACGAGATGTCGATGCTGGTCGGCAGCAGCGACAGGTTCTTGCCGGTCGGGTCGACGCCCTTGCCCGAGACGACCGGGCTGAAGATCACCAGGCCGACCGACGAGATGAGCCCGCCGTAGATCGACCACAGCGCCCCGCGGGTGTTGAACCGCCTCCAGAACATGTTGTAGACGATGGCCGGCAGGTTCGCCGAGGCCGCCACCGCGAAGGCGAGCGCGACCAGGAAGGCCACGTTCAGCGACTGGGCCGGGATGGCCAGCGCGATCGCGATCGCACCGATCACCACCGCGGCGATCCGGGCCACTCGCATCTCCTGGGCCTCGGTCGCCTCGCCGCGCTTGAGGACGCTGTTGTAGAGGTCGTGAGCGACGCTGACCGACGAGGTCAGGGTGAGCCCCGCGACCACTGCGAGGATCGTGGCGAAGGCGACCGCTGCGATGATCGCCAGCAGGATGGCGCCCCCGGCTGAGCCGTCCCCGCCGCCGACCGCCTCGGCCAGGAGTGGAGATGCCAGGTTGCCGCCGGAGGCCGCGACCTCGGCGTACTTGCCTTCGGAGAGCAGCGCCGCCGCGCCGAAGCCGAGCACCAGCGTGAACAGGTAGAAGGTGCCGATCAGCCCGATCGCCCACAGCACCGACTTCCGCGCGTCGCGCGAGGTCGGCACGGTGTAGAAGCGGATCAGGATGTGCGGGAGTCCGGCCGTTCCGAGCACCAGGGCGATGCCCAGGCTGAGGAAGTCGATCTTGCTCGTCGTGGTGAGGCCGTACTTCAGCCCCGGCTGCAAGAAGGCGTCGCCCTTGCCGGTGTTGGAGGCGGCGGTGCCGAGCATGTCGGAGATGTTGAACTGGAACTTCGCCAACACCAGTACGACGATCAGCGCCGAGCCGGTCATCAGCAGGAACGCCTTCACGATCTGCACCCAGGTGGTGCCCTTCATGCCCCCGACGGTGACGTAGAAGATCATCAGCGCGCCGACGCCGATGATGGTGATGTTCTTCGCGGCGTCGCCGGTGGCGTTGAGGAGCAGGGCCACGAGGGCGCCGGCGCCGACCATCTGGGCCAGCAGGTAGAAGATCGAGACGACGACGGTGGAGACCGCGGCGGCCTGACGGACCGGCCGTTGCCGCATCCGGTACGCCAACTGGTCGGCCATCGTGTAGCGGCCGGAGTTGCGGAGCATCTCGGCGACGAGGAGCAGCGCGACCAGCCAGGCCACGAGGAAGCCGATGGAGTACAGGAAGCCGTCGTACCCGCTCAGCGCGATCGCACCGGAGATGCCGAGGAACGACGCCGCCGACATGTAGTCACCGCCGATCGCCAGCCCGTTCTGGAAGCCGGAGAAGTTGCGGCCGCCGGCGTAATAGTCAGCGGCGCCCTGGGTCTGTCGGCTGGCCCAGATCGTGATGCCGATCGTGACCGCGACGACCGCGAGGAACAGGACCGTGGTCAATGCTTGGTGATCCATGTCAGGCCCTCTTCCCGGAGCGGTAGTCCTCATCGAGCTTGCGCGCGAGCGGGTCGAGGCGCGCGGTCGAGAAGCGGCTGTAGAGCCAGGCCAGGAAGAAGGTGGTCACGAACTGCAGCAGACCGAGGACCAGGGCGACATTGATGTTGCCCCACAGCTTGGTGCTCATGAAGTCGGGCGCCCACATGCACAGCACGACGTAGAGCAGGTACCACGACAAGAACGCCACCGTCGCCGGGAACACGAAGCCCCGGTAGCGGCTACGCAACTCGACGAAGTCCGCGGACTCGTGGAGCCGGTCATAGATCGGATCGCGTCCTGTGGCCTGCTCGTGTGGCTCTGACGCCCGAGGTGTTTCGGTTGACATCGCTGGCCCCTCCGAGAGATCGATGTGGTGGCCGTCACCGTAGGGAGGTCGGTAACCACCCGGAATCGCTGCGCGCCGGAGCTGCGCCCGATGGGGTCGGACGTTCGGCGAACGGTGGATTTGGTGCGACGAACGGTCGTCGTCAGCCGCGGTCGAGCGGCACGACCTCGGGTGTGTGCAGCCGGACCATGAACCGTCGCGCGTGGCCGGGCACCGTGGCCCGGGTCAGCAGCGACACGCAGACCATCGCACCGAAGGCGAGCGGCACACTCCAGGCTGCCGGCTGACCTAGCAGCACATCGCCCCAGCTCTCCGGGTCGCCGTCGTACAGCGTCCACACCACGCCCGCACTGGAGCCGAGCCCGCCGGCCAACAGCCCGGCCACCGCGCCGGCCGCGGTCAGGCCGCGCCACCAGATGCCGAGCACCAGCAGCGGGCAGAACGTCGATGCCGCCACTGCGAAGGCGAGTCCGACAGCCCGCGCCACGGAGAGGTCGGGCGCGAGTACGGCGGCCGCCAGCGGGACTCCCACCGCCACGGTGGCGCCGACGCGGAACGCCGTGATGCCGGAGTAGCGGCCGCCGAGCACGTCCTGGGCGAGCACCCCGGAGACCGCGATCGCAAGGCCTGACGACGTCGACAGGAACGCCGCGAATGCGCCGGCCGTGACCAGCCCGGTGAGCAGATCGCCGCCGAGACCCCCCAGCATCAGCCGCGGCAGCTCGAGCACGACGGTGTCGTCGGCGTCCGCGCCGTACGCCCGGCCGAGGGCGGCGTAGACCGGCGGCAGGAGGTAGAAGATCCCGAGGAGGGCCAGCACGGTGAGCGTCGTACGCCGCGCGGCGCGGCCGTCCGGGTTGGTGTAGAAGCGCACCACCACGTGCGGGAGCCCCATGGTGCCGAGGAAGGTCGCCAGCACGATCGAGTACGTCGTGTAGAGGCCCTGGTTGCCGGCGCCCAGTGGCATCGACCAGCCGTCGCCGCCGCCCGTCCCGGGGCGGCCGTCGCCCGACCAGATCACCAGCAGCACCAACGCCGGCACCAGGAGCGCGGTCAGCTTGAGCCAGTACTGGAAGGCTTGGACGAAGGTGACGCTGCGCATCCCGCCGCTGCCGACGTTGACCACGACGACCACGCCGACCACGAGCGCCCCGACCCATTCGGGTGCATCGACGGCGGCGCTGAGGGTCAGCCCGGCCCCCTGGAACTGGGGCAGCAGGTAGAGCCAGCCGATCGCGACCACGAGGACCGAGCAGAGCGCGCGTACCCGGCGCGACCGCAGCCGTGCTTCGGCGAAGTCGGGCAATGTGTAGGCGCCGCTGCGGCGCAGGGGTGCCGCGACCAGCACCAGGAGGACGAGGTAGCCCGCGGTCCAGCCGATGGGATACCAGAGCATCTGTGCGCCGGCGGTGAGCACGAGAGCGGCGACGCCGAGGAACGACGCCGCGGAGAGGTACTCCCCACCGATGGCGCTGGCATTGAGCCCCGGCCGCACCGTGCGCGAGGCGACGAAGAAGTCGCTGGTCGTGCGCGATACCCGCAGGCCGTAGGTGCCGATGGCCAGCGTGGCCAGGCTGACCAGGACCAGCGCGACGAGGCCGGGAACGCCGTCGGTGCTCACGGGCGGCTCACTCGTCGTCCTCGAGGACCTGGAGGAGCAGTGCGAAGTCGTGCTCGTTGCCCTCGGCCCGGCGAACGAAGCGCAGCCCGAGGAGGAACAGCCAGGGATACACGAGGAGCCCCAGCAGCAGCCATGCCAGCGGCAGGCCCAGCAGCCCGATCAGGGCCAGATCGGGGACGAGGTGGAAGAGCAGCGGGAGGCTCCCGACCGTGACTGCGAGGACGGCGAGGATGCGGACGGCCAGCCCGAGCTGCTCGCGCAGCAGGCTGCGCAGATAGACCTCGCCGAGCTCGGTCTGCTCGTCGATGTCGCCGGTCCGGGCGCGTGGTGCATGGGTGCGCCGCGGCGGGCCGGTCACCCGGACCCGGGTCGGTCGCGGATCACTCACCGGTGGTCACCGCCGGCCGAGCAGCTCGCGCAGCTCGCGGGTGTGGCGGCGACTGACCACCAGGTCGGTGGCGGTCTCGCGCGGCCCGACCGCGACCGTGCACCGGCCCGACTCCATCCGCACCTCGGTGACGTGGCCGAGCGCGACGAGCAGGGAGCGGTGGATCCGCAGGAAGCCCGCGTCGGCCCACTGCTCCTCGAGCGTGGTGAGCGGGACCCGGATCAGGTGGCTGCCCTGGGCGGTGTGCAACCGGGCGTAGTCGCCGTGCGCCTCGACGTAGGTGACATCGCGCCGGTCGACGAATCTGGTCACCCCGCCGAGCTCGACCGGGATCTGGACCTCCTCGACTGGATCGGGTACGCGGTCGCCGCCCTCGATGATCCGCCGCACCGCCTCGGCGAGGCGTTCCGCACGCACCGGCTTGAGGACGTAGTCGACCGCGCGCAGCTCGAAGGCGTCGACTGCGTGCGCCTCGTGAGCGGTGACGAAGACGACCGGCGGCGGGGTCTGGAACCGCTTGAGCACCTGGGCGAGCTCGAGCCCGGTGAGGCCAGGCATCTGGATGTCGAGGAACACCGCGTCCACCTCGCGGTCGTGCAAGGTCCGCAGCGCCTCGGTCGCCGAGTCGCAGGCGATCACCTCGCCGACCCGATGATCGTGGTCGAGGAGGTACTGCAGCTCGTCGAGCGCCGGCCGCTCGTCGTCGACCACCAGCACTCTCAGCGCGTCCATCGCCCCTCCTTCATCGCCACCCTGCGATGCATGCCGGCAGTCATGCCGAGACCCCGGGCGCGAACTTCGGTACCCGGACGGTGACCTTCGTCCCCGCGCCGGGAGCAGTCTCGACGACCAGGCCGTACTGGTCGCCGTACGTCGTCCGGAGCCGGCCGTCGACGTTGCCCAGGCCCACCGAGTCGATGCTCGTGTCGCCGGCGAGCGCTCGGCGTACCTTCTCGGGATCGTCGCCGGCACCGTCGTCCTCGACCTCGATGACGCAGTCGCCGCCGCGGTCGTGGGCCTGGATCGTGATCGTGCCGGCGCCGGCACCGCCCTCGAGCCCATGCCGGACGGCGTTCTCGACCAGCGGCTGGATGCAGAGGAACGGGACGGCGACCGGCAACACCTCCGGGGCGATGCTCAACTTCACCGACAGCCGGTCACCGAACCGCGCCTGCTCGAGGATCAGGTAGCGCTCGACCGAGCGCAGCTCGTCGGCCAGCGTGGTGAACTCGCCGTGGCGCCGGAAGGAGTAGCGGGTGAAGTCCGCGAACTCGAGCAAGAGGCTGCGGGCTCGGTCGGGGTCGGTACGCACGAAGCTGGCGATCGCGTTGAGCGAGTTGTAGATGAAGTGCGGGCTGATCTGGGCCCGTAAGGCCAAGACCTCGGCCTCCATCAGGCGGGTGCGGCTGAGGTCGAGTTCGGCGAGTTCGAGCTGCCCCGAGACCCACCGCGCGGTCTCGTCCGCGGCCAACGCGAGCCCGGCGGTGGGGTACGCCGCGAAGGCGGCCAGCGTGCCGACGATCCGCTCCTCGACCACCAGCGGGCTCACCACCGCGATGCGCACCGGGCAGCCGGGTACGGCGCAGCTCAGGTCGCCGCGGGAGAAGCTCTGGGTCCGGCCCTTCTCGACGGTGGTCGACACCAGCGCGCTCACCTGGTGCTGGTGGTGGTCGCCCTCGCCATCCCACGCCAGGCAGTCAGCGGTGTCGGTGACCGCGAGCGCCGGCGTACCGAGCAGGTCACGCAGGTGTCGCACCGCGCGCTCGGCGCTCGCGCGGGTCAGCCCCTCGCGCAGGGCCGGTGACGCCAGGGCCGCCGTGTGCAGCGTGCGGAAGGTGGCGCGATCGGCCTCGGTGCCGAGGTGTGTGCGACGCCACATGCGCATGGCACATCATCGCCGACGACGTCTGTCGACGGCGTCCCTCAGCCGGCGCCGCTGTGCGAGATCGGGAGCCGGACCGAGAAGACCGTCTCGCCGGCGCGGCGTTCGACGGAGATGTCGCCGGCGTGGCGGTCCACCACGATCCGGCGGGAGATGTCGAGACCGAGGCCGGTGCCGCGGCCGACGTCCTTGGTGGTGAAGAACGGCTCGAAGACGTGGCCGATCACGTCGTCCGGCACGCCGGGTCCGGTGTCGCCGATCTCGACCACGACGTCGCGCTCGGTGGCGGTCACCGACAGCCGCAGCGTGCCGGAGCCGTCCATGGCGTCGACGGCGTTGTCGATGAGGTTGGTCCACACCTGGTTGAGCTCTCCGGGGATCGCTTCGATCTCCGGCAGGTCGGCCGCGAACTCGCGGGTGACCGTGATGCCGGTCAGCCGGTGCGCCATCACCGTGACTGTGCTCTGCAGCCCCTCGGTGACGTCGGTCCGCTGTACCGACGCGCGGTCGAGCTGGGAGTAGGAGCGCACCGCCGCCACCAGGTTGGACACGCGCTGCGTCGACTCCTTGACCTCCGCCAACAGCGCGGCCGCGGACAGCGAGCTCGCCACCCAGTGCAGCGCGGGGTCGGTCCCCGCCGTGCCCACGGCCACGGCCACCCGCTCGCACCATGCGACGTCAGCTCCAGCGGCGGCGAGAGCCGAAGCGACGACCCAGCTCTCCGACACGTCCCGGTCCTCGAGCCAGTCGGTCAGCTCGTCCTCGCGGTCGCTCAGGGCCAGCGGCGACTCCCCGGCGGGTACGGGCGCCAGCTCGTTGCGAAGGGCGTCGAGCTCGACGAAGGCCGCGGCGCTGATCCCGGCCTCGGCCAGTCTGCGCAACGAGACGAGCAGGCTGCCGCTGCTCTCGCTCAGCGCATCCACCGCCCGGGTCGAGGCCGACGCGGGATTGTTGATCTCGTGGGCCAGCCCCGCCGCCAGGGTGCCGAGCGCGACCAGCGACTCGCGCTGGCGCACCGTGGACTCGATGTGCCGCACGGTCTGCGCGAACCCCTTGAGCATGTGCACCCCGAACGGGAACCACGACTGGGCCATCACGGCCAGCCGTTCGGCCGGGACTCGCAGCAGTCGCGCCGGCGCGACCACCCGCCCGGTCGCCATGTAGACGCCGTTGGGATCCCACGCCCGGAACCCGCCCGCCCACTGGCCCGGCGTGCCCATAGTGCCGACCACGGTGTCCTCCTGGCCGACCCGGCGCACCAACTCGAGCGTGCCGTCGAGCAACAGCCACCACGACTCGGCCGGCTGGCCCTCGCCGAACGCGATCGCGTCGACGCTCAACTCCACCTGCTCACCGGCGGCCGCGAGCTCGGCCAGTTGGCCGTCGTCGAGACCGGCCAGGAGTGGGAGTTCGCGCAGCTCGTCGGTGCTCGTCGTCGACACGGTCGCCTCAGATCGTGGCCAGGTAGCGGTGGACCAGGTAGACCGCCATCGCGCCTTCGCCGACGGCAGAGGCCACCCGCTTCATGGAGTCCTGGCGGACGTCGCCGGCCGCGAAGACACCCGGGACGCTGGTCTCGAGCGCGAACGGCGAGCGGGGGAGTGGCCAGCCCGCAGCGCTGCCGACCAGCTCTGGGCCGGTGAGCACGAAACCCTTGTCGTCGCGGGCGACGCCGTCGCCCAGCCAGTCGGTCCGCGGCGAGGCGCCGATGAAGACGAAGAGCCAACTGGTGGCGACGTCCTCGACGACGCCGCGCTCTTCGTCGCAGAGCGTGAGTTGCTCGAGATGGTCCTCACCCTGCGCGCCGACGACCTGGGTGCGCAGTCGGACCTCGACGTTGTCGGCCGCCCGGATGCGGGCCACGAGGTATTGGGACATGGTCGCCTCGAGCGACGGGCCGCGGACCAGGAGCACCACTTTCGAGGCGAATCGCGCGAGGTTGAGGACCGCCTGCCCGGCGGAGTTGGCCGCGCCCACGACGTACACCTCGTCGCCGGCGCATTGGCCGGCCTCGCTCGCGGTGGCGCCGTAGTAGATGCCGCGCGAGCCGAGTGTCTCGAGCCCCTCCGCGTCGAGTCTCCGATAGGAGACCCCGGTCGCGACGAGGACGGCGCGCGCCTCCACGTCGGGACCGCCGGCCAACCGCACCGCCCGCACCGGCCCGCGTTGCTCGAAGCCGACCACGTCGCGAGCCAGCACCATCTCGGCGCCGAACCGCGACGCCTGGGCGACCGCCCGGTGCGTGAGATCTGCGCCGGAAAGTCCTTTGGGGAAGCCGAGGTAGTTCTCGATCGAGGCGCTCTGGCCGGCCTGACCGCCGGGGGCGTCGCGTTCGACCACGACCGTGCGGAGGCCCTCGGACGCGGCGTACACCGCGGCAGCGAGGCCGGCTGGACCCGCCCCGACGATGCACAGGTCGTAGAGCGGCTGCTCGGCCCGGGTGCGCAGCCCGAGCGCCTCGGCCAGTTGGAGGCTCGACGGTGCCCGCAGCGCAGCGCCGTCGGGCAGCAGCACCAGCGGCAGACCGTTGGCGCCTGCCTGGTCGTCGACCTGCTGTCGGGCCAGCTCGACGAGCTGGCGACCCTCTTCGTCGCGTTCGACGTCGAGCCAGCGGTACGGCACGTGGTTGCGGGCGAGGAACGCCTTGGTCTCGACCGTGGTGTCGGACCAGCGGTGGCCGACGACGCGGACCTCCGCCGAGCGGTCGGGGTGCTGGCTCTGCCAGTCGCCGAGAAGGTCGTCGACGACCGGATAGAGCCGCTCCTCCGGCGGGTCCCACGGTTTGAGCAGGTAGTAGTCGAGACCGATCTCGTTGATCGCCGTGATGGCGACCTCGGTGTCGGCGTACGCCGTGAGCAGCAGCAGCTTGGTGTCCGGCGACTGTCGCCGTACTTCGGCCAACACCTCGATGCCCGTCATCTCGGGCATCCGCTGGTCGGAGGCGACCAGGGCGACTGGGCGATCCCGCAGGGCCAGTTCGGCGAGCACCTCCAGCGCCTCGCGACCCGAGGTCACGCTCACGACGCGGTAGTCGGCGCCGTAGCGCGAGCGCAGATCGCGGGTGACGGCGCGAGACACGGCTGGATCGTCGTCGACCGCAAGGATCGTCGGCTTCTCGGCCAACCCCCCGCCCCCTCTCGCCCCGGTGGTCGCTCGACCGTACCGCCCACTGCATCAGCGCGACACGTCGGGCGAGTCAGCGCGCAGCGCTGACG
>DOWL01000197.1:9585-15856 GCA_003519585.1 Nocardioides sp.
GCGCTGACGAGCCCGCCCCACCCCACCGTGATGACGAAGTGAGGGTGATGCGCGGGTGTGGCCCGGCCCGCAGGGCCACACCGACCCGGTGCCACGAGCGCAGGCCCAGTCCCTCCTACGGCACCATCCAGCTCAGGACCGGCGTCGACTGCAGCCACACGATCACACACATCGCCGCCAGCAGCACCAGACTCCAGCCGATCACCTTGCGGAAGATGTCGCCCTCCCGACCGGCCAACCCCACGGCCGCGGCGGCGATGGCGAGGTTCTGCGGGCTGACCATCTTGCCGAGTACGCCGCCCGAGGAGTTCGAGCCCGCCATCAGCACCTGGTCGAGACCGGCCTGCTGGGCGGTCTGCACCTGCAGGGCGCCGAACAACGCGTTGGACGAGGTGTCGGAGCCGGTCACCGCCACGCCGAGCCAGCCGATGATCGGCGAGAGGATCGCGAACGCCGCGCCGGCCTGCGCGAGCCACGCACCCAGCGACCCGGTCTGGCCGGACAGGTTCATCACGTAGGCCAGGGCGAGCACGGCCATGACGGTGACGATGGCCGACCTCAGTTCGACGTACGTCGTGACGTACGTGCGCGCTGCGGTGCCGGGTCGGACTCGCAGGATGAGCGCGGTGATGATGCCCGCGAGGATCATCAGCGTGCCGGCGGCGGGCAGCCAGTTGAGAGTGAAGTCGGTGGTCGCGACCGGATCGCCCGCCGCGTTGTGCACGTCGAGGCCGGGCCAGGCGAAGATCGTGGTCCACGGCTCCTGGGCCAGTTTCTCCTTGACCGCGGTGATGTTGGTGATCGAGAAGATCGCGATGATCACGAGGTAGGGCGCATAGGCGCGCGCGATGTCCGCGCCACTGTCGTGGTGGTCCGGGTCGGTGAGGTCGCCGGCGCCCGCCGTACTGCCAGAGCCGGCGCTCGCACCACCGCCGCGGGGCCGCGCGCCGGCGGGGACCGCGCCGGGCTCACGGACCTCGACCGGCTCGGCGGTGAGCACTTCGGCCGGAGACCAGACCCGCACCAGGAGCACGACGGCACCGGCGGAGACCAGGGAGGCGATGATGTCGGTGAGCGGGACCGAGATGTAGTTGGCGGCCACGAACTGCGCCACCGCGAAAGCCGCGCCGCACACGACCGCTGGCAGCCAGGCGTTGCGGATCCCGCGCCGGCCGTCGACGATCAGGACCAGGATCAGGGGTACGACGAGCGCGAGCAGCGGCGTCTGCCGGCCGACCATGGCGCCGAGGGTCTCGGTGTTGAGCCGCGGGTCGTCGGAGGCGCCGGAGGTGACCGTGCCGAGCGTGACGATCGGCGTCGCGAGCGCGCCGAACGCGACCGGTGCGGTGTTTGCCACCAGCGCCACGACCGCCGCCTTCATCGGCTGGAAGCCGAGCGCCATCAGCATGACGACCGTGATCGCGACCGGCGTTCCGAAGCCGGCAAGCGCCTCGAGCAGGGCGCCGAAGCAGAACGCGATGATGATGGCCTGGACACGTTGGTCGGGGCTCACCCTCTCGAACGAGCGGCGCAACACGTCGAAGTGGCCGCTGGCCACGGTGAGGTTGTAGACCCAGATCGCGTTGATGACGATCCACAGGATCGGGAAGAAGCCGAAGGTGGCGCCCTCGGTCGCGGCGAGCAGCGCCTGTCCGATCGGCATGTCGAAGAGCGTGATGGCCACCAGCAGGGCGACGACGAGAGAGATGACCCCGGCCAGCCAGGCCTTCATGCGCAGCCCGCCGAGCAGCACGAACAGCGCGAGCAGGGGTACGGCGCCGCAGAGTGCGCTCAGCGCGAGTGAGTCACCGACGGGCTGGAGGTCTTGTTGGAACATGTATGACCGGTTGCCGTTTGTGGCGTCGGTCACACATTCGGGTGAGGCGTTGCTTGACGCGTCAGCGGAAGTCGATCAGCAACATGTCGGTCGAGGAGCCGTCGGACACGGCGTTGTCTCCCGGCTCCGCCTGCCCCGCCTGCCCCGTCTGCTCCGCCTTCTCGGTGACCGGCGACAGCACCCGGTCGAGCACCTCGGCCCGGTAGCAGCTGGCGGCGTAGGGCAGCTGCATGCCGTCCATCCCGCGGCCGTACTCGTCGTAGAAGGCCAGCACCTCGGCCATCTTCGCCTCCTGCTCGGCGGGCGAGAGCACCGCGACGTTGGAGCGTGACCGCACCAGGTCCTGGATGGAGCCACGGTCGACGACCTGCCAGAACCGGAACGACTCGTGCTCCACGGCGTCGAACAGCTTCGACCGCTCGAGCAGTTCGCGGGGTTCGGCCAGGTGCTCCTGGGTGCCGATCAGCCGACCGAGCCGCTTGACCCACGGGATCCGCTCGTCGCGTTGGTTCCAGACCAGGGAGAGCCGGCCGCGCGGCTTGAGCACCCGAGCGATCTCGGGCAGGGCACGGTCGTAGTCGAACCAGTGGAAGGCCTGAGCACTCACCACGACGTCGTACGACGCGTCACCGGCCGGGATCTCCTCGGCCGGCGCCTGGGAGAGCCGGACCTCGGGGAGCTTCTTCTCCAAGATGGCCAGCATCTGCGGGTCGGGCTCGGTGGCGTGGACGTCGTGGCCGAGCGCGACCAGTTGCTCGGTGAGCTTGCCGGTGCCCGCCCCGAGCTCGAGCACGGTCACTGGCCGGTCGGACGTGAGCCACACCGCGGCCTCGCGCGGGTAGGTCGGGCGCCCTCGGTCGTAGGCGTCGGCCACGCCGCCGAAGGAGCGGGCCGGTGTGGGCTGTTGCTCGGTGCTCATCACCGCCCAAATTACCCGGTGGATAGCGTTCGGCCCGTGAGGCGTTCCGAGGACCCCCTGGCCTGGTTGGCCTCCCTCGAGGGAGTGCCGTCCGCGTTCGCGGCCGCCCGGGACGGCATCGACGTGGTCCTCCGCGACCGCGGCCTGCGCCGTACCTCGCCGGAGACCACCGCCGAGTCGCTGCTGCGCGGGGCGCATGCCTCGGCGGTCCTCGAAGGCTCGACGTCGTCGTTGGCAGAGGTGCGCGAGGGTGCGGGCGACGCGGTCGCCGCCGACGCGGTGCGCATCTCGACCTCGCTGCTCGGGCTCGCCCCGACGCTGTCCCGGTCGCCCCTCCAGGCCCTCGCTCGACTGCACACCCTGGCCGGCGCCGGATCGCTCGGGGAAGGCGAGCTCGGCCGGCCGCGGGACGACGCCGCCGCCGAGCGGCTGCAGGGCATCGCGAGGCTGCTCAGCAGCCCCTCCTCGGTGCCGGCCCTCCTGCTCGCCGCTGTCGTCCACGCCGACCTCGCCACCTCGGCGCCGTTCGCGTCCCACAACGGTCTGGTCGCTCGCGCCGCCGAGCGCCTCGTGCTGGTCGCCCGCGGAGTCGACGAGAAGTCCCTGACCGTCCCCGAGGTCGCACACCTCGCGCTCCGGCCCGCTTACGAGTCGAACCTTCGCGCCTACCGTGACGGCGGCCCGAACGGCGTGCATGCCTGGCTGCTGTACGCCGCCGAGGCGTACGCCGCGGGGGCGGAGGCCAGCGGGCTGGTTTGAAAACCCTCGCGAAAGCACCCTCTGGGCAAGAAAAAACGGCCTCCGAAGAGGCCGTACACATCTGCCAGAGTCCTCTCATCGGCCCTCGATTTCAAGGCCTTGTGAGGCCGCCTGAACCGGCGTAGACATGAGGCAGACAACTCCAGAGCAGCACGTGAGCCGGGTACCCACGCGGCGATCTACCCTTCGCAGAGGGCGCTTGCCATGCGGAAACTGTCCGCGGCAGTAGTTAGATGTTGCACGCCTGGTAGCCGGGTTCACGTGTCAGCGGTGGCATCCGAGGTCTCGAACTTCGGGTGCCACCTGCGATTTGGGGGTAGGGCTGGGTCTGCGCTCGTGGCACCGGGTCGTGGTGTGGCCCTGCGGGCCGGGCCGCGCGCCGACAGGGCATATGGCGCCAGCGAGTGAGCCGCTGCGCGGCCCACTCGCCCGCCTTCCAACCCGAAGCTGGGACGTGCTCAGGCGCCGAGGCGCTTCTTGCGGGCGGTGGCCCAGAGGACGCCACCGACCGCGACCACGCCTCCTACGGCGAGGGCGGCGAGCGTCTGCTTGGCCGGCACTCGGCTGCGGAGGGCGACCGGCTTGGTGAAGACCAGGATCGGCCACTCGTTCGACGTGGCGACTTTGCGTAGCTCCTTGTCGGGGTTGACGGCGAAGGCGTGGCCGACCACTTCGAGCATGGGCACGTCGGTGACGGAGTCGCTGTAGGCGTAGCTGCGCGAGAGGTCGTAGCCGCGCTGCTCGGCGAGCTCGAGGACCGCGCGGGCCTTCTCCTCGGCGTACGCGTAGTAGTCGATGTTGCCGGTGTACTTGCCGTCCACCTCCTCGAGTCGGGTGGCGACCACGATGTCCGCGCCGAGCAGGGCGCCGATGGGTTCGACGACCTCGGTGCCGCTGGTGGAGACGATGACGACGTCGCGGCCGGCGAGCTTGTGCTCCTCGATGAGGCTGACCGCTTCGTCGTAGACCAGGGGGTCGACGATGTTGTGCAGGGTGTCCGCGACGATCTCGCGCACGGAGGCGACGTCCCAGCCGGCGACCAGTTGCGACATGAACGCGCGCATCTTCTCCATCTGGTCGTGGTCGGCGCCACCGACGAGATAGACGAACTGGGCGTACGCCGAGCGCAGCACCGCGCGACGGCTGATCAGCCCCCCGGCCTGGAACGGCTTGGAAAAAGCCAGCGTGCTCGACTTGGCGATGATCGTCTTGTCGAGGTCGAAGAAAGCCGCGCTGCGTGCGAGCGGGGCGGCCATAGGTCCATCGTATGGATCCACCAAGCGTCCACAGGCGAACCGTCCGCGCGGGTTGTCCACAGCGCCTGCTCCGTTGCGAGTCCGCAGTGGGCGCCCGCGGGGATCGTCGGCACATGGAGCACGCACAGGCACCCCTGGTGACCACCTCCGACGCCGCCCTCGCTGACGAGCTCACGCGGTTGGCGGCCGCCGCCGGAGCGGTGATCACCTCGGCCTCGACGACCGACGCCGTGCTGCGCGGCTGGACCTCGGCGCCGGTGGTGCTGGTCGGCGCCGATCTGGCGGCCACGCTTGCCGATCTGGCGCCGCCCCGGCGCCCCGGTGTCCAGGTGATCGCGTGGGCGCCGGCGCCGCCGGACACCTATCGCGACGCGCTCGTGATCGGCGCGGAGCGGGTCGTCGAGCTGCCGTCCGGTGCCGAGCTGGTCGCCGAGCTGTTGACCGACCTCGGCGAGGCCGGACGTCTCGACGGTTCGGTGCTCGGGGTCGTCGGGGGCTGCGGTGGCGCAGGCGCCACGACGTTGGCCTGCGCCGTCGGGCAGGTGGCGGCGGCCCATGGACCGACCCTGGTCGTCGACCTCGACCCGCTCGGCCCCGGGTGCGATCGCGTGCTCGCGCTCGACGACGCTCCCGGCGTGCGTTGGGACTCTCTCGGGAGCGCATCGGGGCGACTGAGCGGACGCTCTCTGCGAGAGGCGGTGCCGCGCCGCGACGGGCTCGGCGTGCTCGGGTGGCCGGCGACACCCGCGGCGGCCCTCGACACGGCCGCCGTGCGCGAGACGCTCTCGGCCGCGCGTCGAGGGCACGACACCGTCGTGCTCGACCTGCCCCGCGCGGGCGACCAGGTCGCGGAAGCAGCGGCCGGTTGCGCGCTGGTGGCGCTCGTCGTCCGGCCGACCGTGACGGGCGTCGCGGCGGCCGCTCGGTGGGTGGCGGCGCTCCCCGATCCGTGCCGAGTGGGCTTGGTGGTGCGTGGCCACGGCGCCGCACCTGATCGGGTGGCAGCGTTGGTGGGGGTCCCGGTGATCACGGCGATGTCGGACCAACGCGGCCTGGCCGAGGCGCTCGACCTCGGTCTCGGGCCGGTGCGGTCACGCCGCGGACCGCTGGTGACCGCCGCTCGTGCAGTGTTCGCCGCCGCCACCGAGGGTTCGGTGCTCGCATGAGCCTCGCCGAGATCGAGCCCGGCATCCTCGACCAGGTCCGCGATCGGCTGGCCGATCAACCGGGCGAGCTGTCGGCGCACCGGGTCGCCGAGGCCCTCCGGGCCACGGGGCGACCGGTGGGCGATGCCACCGTGCTCGCGGTCTACGAAGCGCTGCGTCGCGATGTGCTGGGTGCCGGGCCCCTCGAGCCACTGCTCCGGATGCCGGGGGTGACCGACGTGCTGGTCAACGGGCCGGGGGAGGTCTACGTCGATCGGGGCAACGGCCTCGAGCCGACCGCCGTGCGGTTCGCCGACGACGCGTCCGTGCGCCGCCTCGCCGAGCGGCTCGCGTG
>DOWL01000197.1:15970-21673 GCA_003519585.1 Nocardioides sp.
CGTCGATGGCCGGACGACGGCTCGACGATTCCGAGCCGTTCGTCGACCTCCGGTTGCCCGACGGCAGTCGTTGCCACGCTGCGCTCGCTCCGCTGGCCAGGCCCGGCACCAGCATCTCGCTGCGGGTTCCGCCGCCGCGGGCATTCACCCTCGACGAGCTCGTCGCCGCCGGCACCTTGACCTGGCGTGGGGCAGAGCTGCTCCGCGGGCTAGTCGCGGCTCGAGCGGCCTTCCTCGTCAGCGGCGGCACTGGCAGCGGCAAGACGACGCTGCTCGCGGCGCTGCTGTCGGTGGTCGAGCCGACCGAGCGGCTCGTGCTCGTCGAGGACGCTTCCGAGCTCCGTCCCGACCACCCGCACGTCGTAGGGCTGGAGGGGCGGCCGGCCAACCTCGAAGGCGCCGGCGCTATCGAGATGCGGACGCTGATCCGCCAGGCACTCCGGATGCGGCCGGACCGCCTGGTGGTCGGTGAGGTGCGGGGCGCCGAGGTCGTCGACCTGCTCGCCGCCCTCAACACCGGCCACGAGGGCGGCTGCGGCACTCTGCACGCCAACTCCGCTCTCGACGTCCCGGCCCGGCTCGAGGCGCTGGCGCTTGCGGCCGGCCTCGACCGGGCAGCCACGCACAGTCAGCTCGCCTCCGGCGTTGCCGCGGTGCTCCACGTGGTGCGCGGCCGTGACGGGGTCCGCAGGCTGGCCGAGATCGCCGTGCCGAGTCGAGCAGCCGACGGGCTGGTCTCCATGGTTCCGGCCATCACCCTCGGCCACGACGGCCAGCTGCATGAGGGACGCGGTGCCCCCGAGCTCGCCCGGGTGCTCGGCCTGTGAGCGCAGCGCTCGTCGCGCTGGCCGCTGGATGCGCTGCGGCCGGTGTGGCGCTGATGATGCCGGGTCGCCCGGTGCTGCCCGCCAGACCGAGTCGTGGGCGGGTCACCCGACGAGCGATCGTGCTGGGCGTGGCTCCGGTGTTCGTCTGGGTGCCTCCAGACGCACTGGCGCCTGCCCTGATCGCGGCGGCCGCGATCGGCTTCGGCTGGCTGCTGTGGCTGCGGCGTCGCGAGCGGAAGGCGGCCGACGCCACTGGTCGGCGGGTCCTGGAGACCTGCGAGTACCTGGCGTCCGAGCTCGCCGCCGGCCAGCCTCCAGGTGCCGCGCTGGCCCGGGCCGCAGCTGACTGGCCGGAGCTCGACCCGGTCGCCGAGGCGTTCCGGGTCGGATCCGACGTGCCCGCCGCACTACGCACCGTCGCAGCGCGAGCTGGTGCGGCCGACCTGCGCCTGCTTGCCGCCGCGTGGCACGTCGCGCACCGCACCGGACAGGGGCTCGCCGACGCCGTCGACCGCGTGTCGCGGCAACTGGTGGAGGCGCGGGCCACCCGTCGGGTCGTCGATGGCGAGCTCGCCTCGGCTCGCGCCACCGCGCGCCTGGTGGCCTTGCTTCCGGTGGCGGCCCTGGCCATGGGATCGGGGGTGGGCGGGGATCCGGTGGGGTTCTTGCTGCGGACACCGCCAGGTTGGCTCTGCCTCGGAGCGGGCCTGGCATTCGGACTGGCCGGCTTGTGGTGGATCGAGTCGCTGGCCCGAGCCGTGGATCGAGGGCCGTGATGGTGCTGTCCGGCGTCCTCGCCGGTGTGGCGCTGGCCCTGCTGCTACCCGGCCACCACCGGCTCGACCCTCCTGCTGCCGTTGTCGCCGCGCGTCGGTCCGATCGCGACTGGCTCCGGCGGTGGCGTCCGGTCTGGATGGTGTCGGCGGCGGTGGCCGCCGCACTGTTCCTGGGTGGCAGGGCAGGCCTCGTCGCGGGCCTCCTCGCTGCCACCGCCACGTGGCTGGTCATCGAGCGATCTGAGCCCGCACACGTGCGGCGAGATCGCGAGCTCGCCGCACGCGACCTGCCGCACGTCGTGGGGCTGCTGGGCGACGCGCTCCGGGCCGGTCAGGCACCGGTCGATGCGCTGGCGGTGGTGGTGGCCGCGCTGCCTGGGCCGGCTTCTGAGCGGCTGGCGGAGACCGTTCCTCGGCTGCGACTGGGTGTGCACCCCCTCCAGGTCTGGTCCGAGCTCGCCGCCGATCCCGCACTCGGGCCGCTCGGCAGAGCCATGGCCCGTGCTCACCGCACGGGGGGCGCAGTGGTCCCGACCATCGAGCGGCTGGCCGACGACTTGGCCCGGGCCGCACGCTCCGACGTCGAAGACCGGGCCCGTGCGGTCGGCGTCAAAGCCGCGGTGCCTCTCGGACTCTGTCTGCTGCCGGCGTTCGTGCTCATCGGGATCGTGCCCGTCGTGGCCGGACTCGTGACCAGCCTGGGCCTCTGAGCCATGACCGCCAGCCGTCCACAGACGACCCGATCGAACCGGCTCTCCACAGCGGCTTGGTCCGCGGCCCGCGACCGGGGGCCACCGGCCGCAGAGTTCGAAGTCCGGGCCGCGCCGCGGCCCACGTCACGAAGGAGTCCCATGCTTACGCCTCTCACCCGCCGAGCTCGCGCCGAACTCGGCATCACCACCGCCGAGTACGCCGTCGGCACCGCTGCCGGCGCGGGCCTGGCCGGCCTGCTCTACAAGATGCTCACCGGCGGCTTCGGCGACCGGCTGCTGAAGCTGCTCTACGACCACGTCCTCGGCCTGCTCGGCATCGGGTGACGTCGTCGTGACCAGGGCACGGGCACACCGCGGCCGAGGCGCCGCAACGGCCGAGCTGGCGATGGTGCTGCCGCTGCTGGTGGCGGTGGCGATCGGGCTGGTCTGGCTGCTGGCGGTGGGAGCGGCTCAGCTGCGCACCGTCGATGCAGCCCGGGAGACCGCCCGTGCCCTGGCTCGTGGCGACGAGGAGGGCGCCGCGGTCGCCCGAGGCCTCGAGGTGGCACCGGCCGGCAGCGCGGTCGCCGTCAGCCGCGGCGCGGGCGAGGTGCGGGTGACGGTCACCGGCCGGGTCGAGGGTCCGGGCGGGCTGTTCGCCCAACTGCCCTCGCCCCGGCTCCGGGCGGAAGCGGTCGCGACCGACGAGGGTGAGGTCGGCCCATGAGCTTCCGTCCGCGGACACAGCGAGGCTCGGCCACGCTGTTCGCCGTGGCGGTGCTCGGCCTGCTCATGCTGGTCGGGGCCGCGCTCGGCGTCGTCGCCGCGATGGTGCATGCCCACCGGGTGGCGCAGGCCGCGGCTGATCTGGCCGCACTGGCCGGTGCCGAGGCCGGCGCCCGTGGCGGCGACGCGTGCTCGTCCGCGTCCGCGATCGCGTCGGCCAACGGCGCGATCCTCGACTCCTGCGCCGCCACCGGCCTCGAGCTCCGTGTGCAGGTCACGGTCCGCGGCCCACGATGGCTAGGGCAGCGCCACGATCTCGCGGCCCAGGCGCGCGCCGGTCCGGCTTGATACCCCGGCGAGTTTCGGCCCCGATCGTGCGCGCCACGACCTGACCACGCTGGAGGGCTATCCCATCACCCGTTCCTGGCGAGGCGCGCCGACGAGGGCGGGTCCAGGCTGATCCGATACCGAGTCCACCTCTCTTCACGTCGTTCGTGGGCCGCCGACCGCTCCTCACCGAGGTCAGGCAGCGGCTCGCGGAGACGCGCGTCGTGACCCTGACCGGCGCCGGTGGGATTGGGAAGACCCGGGTCGCCGCACGTGTCGTGGACGAGGAGCGCGACGGTCACCGCGATGGGCGTTGGTGGGTCGAACTCAGCTCGGTGGGTGACCCCGCGCTGGTACTGCCGACCGTGGCCACGGCGATAGGCCTGCAGGCGCCGGCAGCCGTGGCCCTCACCGAGCTGATCGCCGACCAGATCTGCGATCGTCGGGCCCTGCTGGTGCTCGACGGGTGTGAGCGCCAGTGGGGCCCGGTGGTCGACCTGGTGATTTTCCTGCGCACCCACTGCCCGAACCTACGGATCGTCGCGACGAGCCGTCAGGTCCTAGGGGTGAGCGGTGAGGCGGTGGTCCGGGTGCCACCGCTCACCGTCCCTCCGGCGGGGGTGTCCGTAGCGCCGGAGAGCTTGGCGCAGTACGAGGCGATCGCGTTGTTCCTCGACCGCGCCGCACTCGCCGGGTCGGGTCTCCGGCTCACCGACGACAACGCCGAACCGGTCGCGGAGCTGTGCCGGACGCTCGAAGGAATCCCGCTTGCCGTCGAGCTCGCTGCGGCTCGAAGCGTGGCCCTGTCACCGGAGGTGATGCTCGAGCAGATGTGTAACCGGCTGCGGCTCCTCGACGACGGATATGTCGATGCCCCGGAGCGGCACCGATCGTTGGCGGCCTGCGCCGCGTGGAGCTTCGACCTATGCACGGACGGGGAGCGGGCTCTGTGGAGCCGGATGGCGGTCTTCTCCGGTGGGTGCGACTTCCACGCCGTGGAAGCGGTCTGCGTCGGCGACGACCTCGACGCTGAACTCCAGACCGATGAGATCCCCGGTCTGCTCGCCTCGCTGGTCGACCAGGCGGTGCTGAACGCGAGGCACTCGAGGGATGGCAGCGTGCGGTACACGATGCCGGCCTACCTCGCTGCGTACGGTCGGCAGCAGTTGGACGATCGGGAGCTGCTCGACCGTTGGCGTGGGCGGCACGCGCAGTGGATCGCCGGTCTCGCGGTCGGGTTCCGCGCCGGCTGGACCGGCGGTCGGCAGGGTTCGCTGCTGCGCGACGTACGGCGCGAGCACGCCAACGTCCGGGCGGCGCTGGACTTCTGCGCCTCCGATCTTGCGCTCTCCGAACTGGTGCTCGGCATCGTCACCGACCTGGATCTCTTCTGGGTGACGACCGGCTTGGCCAACGAGGCCCGCCATTGGCTCGGGGTCGGCCTGGCATCTCAGCGCGGCAAGCCGGCGGAGCGCGCGCTGGGGATGCTCCTCGCGGCGAAGTTCGCGGGGTTGCAGTACGACCTCACGGATGCGCGTGCCCTGCTGGCGCGGGGATCCTCGGCCGCGGAGACGGCCGACGACGACCACGCGCGAGGGCTGCTCCACGTCCTGAGCGCTGTCCTCGCCGTTTGGGACGGCGAGTTCGACGCGGCGGTCGAAGCGGCGCAGGCCGCCGTCCCCCTGCTGCGTTCCAGTGACGACGCCGAGCTGCTCGGCCTGGCGGTCGTCGGTCTCGCCATGGCGGTCGCCGGCGACCGGGAGGCGGCCGTGGCGGCGTACGAGCGCGCAATCGCGCGCTCGGAGGAGATCGGCGAGACGTTCCGGCGCTCGTTGGCGCTCTCGGGGCTGGGGGAGCTCGCCCTCGAAGGACGTGAGCTTGCGCGGGCGACCGAGCTGACGAGTCAGGCGCTGCGGATGAAGGTCGCGCTCGACGACCGGATGGGAATCGCGGTCGGTCTGGACTCGCTGGGCCGTATCGCACTGGCCGAGTCGAGGTTCGAGCGGGCCGCCGTACTCCTCGGTGCGGCTCAGGCGATCTGGGATGCGATCGGCATGCGCGAGACCGGCAACCCGTTCGTGCGGATGCCGACGTCGTGGGAGAGCCTGCACCGGTGTCGTCGACGGCTGGGCAAGACGGCCTTCCGGACGGCGTTCCGGCAAGGCGCGTCGTTGACCCAGAAGCGTGCGATCGACTTCGCACTCACCGACGAGCTTGATCTGGCCGAGAGTGACCGCGCGTCGCTGGAGGAGTCGCCACTGACTCGGCGGGAGACGGAGGTGGCCGCCCTGGTCGCTGAAGGACTTTCCAATCCGGAGATCGCGGCCAGGCTCGTGATCTCGGTGCGCACTGCTC
>DOWL01000197.1:21798-22036 GCA_003519585.1 Nocardioides sp.
TCTCGGTGCGCACTGCTCAGGGCCACGTCGAGAACATCCTGCGCAAGCTCGGGTTCCGTTCGCGGTCGATGATCGCCGCCTGGGTGACCGAGCGTGCCAGAACGAGCTGACCCCCCCTGCCCTTGGGGGACATGGACAGAGGGGGCCAGATCTGGGGCACGCACCCCCCATGGCGGGTGCGCGCGGGCCGCCCGGCCTGGACGAGGACTCAGGCCGGGCGGGGTTCAGCAGCCGGTGT
>DOWL01000197.1:22319-28403 GCA_003519585.1 Nocardioides sp.
GGCGAGGCCGAACCAGACTTCGGGGGTGGAGAGGACTGCCTCGCCGGCGGCTTTGATGGCGCTGCCGGTGAAGCCGTTGTATTCGCCGATGCCGATCTGCTTGTCGGGGAAGCCCTGGTTGTCGAGCCAGGTGGCGAGCAGGGGGATGGCGCGGGCGGGGAGTCTGGTGCCGGGGTTCTCGGCGGTGCCGTTCTGGTAGGAGTCGACGGCGACGAAGTCCCATTGGGTGAGCAGGGATTTGCTGGTGAAGCTGGCGAAGTCGGCGACCTTGTTGTCGAGCAGCCAGCCGTTGAGGATCGGACCGACCTTGATGTCGGCGGACTTGACCAGGTCGAGGAACTTCTGTGAGCCGGCGCGGAAGTCGGCCGGGTCGAGGTCGCCGTACGGCTCGTGCCAGAAGGTGACGGTGACGGGAGTGTCGAGGCTGTCGAGGTATGTGCGGGTCGCCTTGAGCCAGGAGTCGTACCCGCCGTCGTTGAGGGTCTCGACGTCTGGGACCTTGTAGGAGATGACCGGCATCATGCCGCTGTCGACGGCCTGCTCGATCAGGGTCGACTGGGAGCGGCCGTTGGACTGCAACGAAGCGAAGACGCGGCGGGCTTCGACGCCGCAGGAGCCGACCTCCTTGATCCGCTGACCCCACAGGTCCGCCGGCGCCGACATGCCGACGATCTTCTTGGCGGCCGAGGCGGCCGCAGCAGCGGCCGGGCCTTTGCCGGCGTTGGGGACCGAAGTCGCGGACTGGGCTGGAGCAGTGGGGATGGTCAGGAGGCCGGTCGCTGCTGTGATACCGGCCACCAGGGAAACGCAGACGCGCTTCATGAGGGCCTCCTCGAGAGGTGTTGGGGGAGAGGCTCACGCGCCTGGTCGAGGACCACGGGTCCGGGGGAGAACCACGCGTCCTGGGGATGCGAGCGCAGGCGAGCACACGCCGAGGTGAGCCGTCAGGAGGCTGGCAGCGGTGAACGACCCGGCACACCCGCCGAAATACGGGTTCGGTTACCTGTTCGCTGAGCGGGTAACCCCGCGAACCCCGCAGACTGGGTCAGCTCAGAGGGACGGGCGGTCCCGGTCCTCTTGGTCATCGACGTTCATCCGGCGCTCGGCCTCGACGGCGTCGAGCTTCTCGGACAGCTCCTCGAGCCGCTTCTGCTCCTTGCGGCGGGCCCACGACCGCTTCGAGCCCGACTTGAGGATCCACAAGCCCCACCAGATCGCGACGGCGGAGCCGACGCCGATGAGGAACAGCGCCACCGGGCCGATGTCCTGGCCGAGGAACTGCAGTTGGCCGCCTTGGATCTCGGAGGCGAAGACGCCGCAGACGATGGCCAGGGCGCCCAGCGCGATGAGGACGAGACCCACGACGACCATGTCGGGACAGTAACCCGCAAGGCTCGCCGAGTCACGGACCCCGCGGTGTGCCTCAGTCGGCGAGCAGTACGTCGAGCAGTCGGATGGCGCCGGCCTTGTCGAGTGGGTTGTTCTGGTTGCCGCACTTGGGTGACTGCACGCACGACGGGCAGCCGTCGAAGCACTCGCAGGCGGCGATGGTCTCCCGGGTCGCGTCGAGCCACTCGCGGGCTGCCGAGAAGCCGCGTTCGGCGAAGCCGGCGCCACCGGGGTGGCCGTCGTAGACGAACACCGTGAGCTGGCCGGTGTCGGGGTGTACGGCGGTCGAGACGCCACCGATGTCCCAGCGGTCGCAGGTCGCGAACAGAGGGAGAAGCCCGATCGCGCAGTGTTCGGCAGCGTGTGCCGCGCCGGGCAGGTCAACGGTCGCGAAGCCGGCCTCGTCGAGGGCGTGCTCGGGCACCGTCCACCAGACTCCCGTGGTGCGCAGGCTCCGCTCGGGAAGGTCGAGTGGCTCCTCCCCGATCACCTCGCCGCTCGGCTGGCGGCGCAGGAGGTAGGACACGACCTGGTGGGTCACCTCGACCTGGCCCACCGAGAGCCGGCAGTCGCCCCATCGGCGGTGGTCGTGCTCGGCGACGATGCTGATGTCGGTGGTTTCGCGTGCGGTCGTGGAGTAGGGAGGGTCGGCGCGACCGATCACGGCGACGTGTTCGTGGAGGTCGAGCGACTCGACCAGCCAGGTCTCACCCCGATGGACGTAGACCGCGCCGGCGTGCGCCGTCGAGTGGGCGCTGCCGGAGTCGACGGTGCCGATGACTCGACCGGTCTCCGCCTCGACCAGCGCCACCGGCGGACCACCGGCCGAGCGGATGTCGGCGAGGTCGCTCGCCCGGCGCCGGTCGGTCCAGAACCAGCCTCGGGTACGGCGACGCAGCAGCCCCGCTCGGGTCAGTTGGTCGGCGACGTCGCGCGCCGTCGGGCCGAACAGCGACAGCTCCGACTCGGTGAGCGGGATCTCGGCGGCCGCTGCGCACAGATGTGGGCCGAGGACGTAGGGGTTGGTGGGGTCGAAGACCGTGGCCTCGACCGGCTGCCCGAGCAGCGCCTCGGGGTGGGTGACCAGGAAGGTGTCGAGCGGGTCGTCGCGCGCGACCAGGACGCCGAGAGCGTCGCCCCCGCTCCGCCCGGCCCGTCCGACCTGCTGCCAGAACGCCGCCCGAGTGCCGGGGAACCCCGCCATCAGGACGGCGTCGAGCCCACTGACGTCGATGCCGAGCTCGAGGGCGTTGGTGGCGGCGAGACCGGTCAGCTCGCCCGACCGGAGTGCGCACTCCAGCTCGCGGCGCTCCTCGGGGAGATAGCCGCCGCGGTAGGCGGCGATCCGCTCGGGAAGCGACGGATCGACCTCGGCAACCAGCGCGGCCGCCGTCATCGCGACCTGCTCCGCGCCTCGCCGGGAGCGGATGAACGCCAGCGTCCGGACGTCGTCGGTCACCAGGTCGGCGAGCAGATCGGCGGCCTCGGACGACGCGGCCCGGCGCAGCGGGGCGCCGTTCTCACCGGTGAACTGCGTGAGCGCCGGCTGCCACAGGGCCACGGCGACCTCGCCGCGCGGGGAGCAGTCACCGGTCACGGCCAGCACGTCGAGCCCGGTGAGCCGGGTCGCGGCGATCTCGGGCTCGGCGACCGTCGCCGAGGCGAGGACGAACGTCGGGCGGGCGCCGTACGCCGCGCAGATCCGGCGTAGCCGGCGCAGCACCTGCGCGACGTGGGCGCCGAACACGCCGCGGTAGTGGTGGCACTCGTCGACCACGACGTAGCGGAGCTGCGAGAGGAAGTCGCGCCACCGCTCGTGCCCGGGCAGCAGCGAGTGGTGCAGCATGTCGGGGTTGGTGAGGACGTATTCAGCGTGGTCGCGGGCCCATTCGCGCTGATCGCGTCCGCTGTCGCCGTCATGGGTGGTGACGCGGACGTCGACCCGGAGCCCCGCGAGCCCGGTGAGCTGGTCTTGCGCCAGTGCCTTGGTCGGCGCGAGGTAGAGCGTGGTGGCGCCGCGTTGCCCGCGGCTCCTGCGCGTCGTCAGGGCGGCGGTGAGGGCCGGCAGTTGATACGCCAGCGATTTGCCGGACGCCGTCCCCGTGGCGAGCACGACGTGCTGGCCCGCGTGCGCGGCGTCGGCCGCCACCACTTGGTGCTGCCAGGGCTCGAGCACCCCGCGCGCGGCGTACGCCGCCACGACGGTCTGGTCGGCCCACTCGGGCCACGGAGCGTGGCGGGCCGGGCGTGCGGGCAGCCGTTCGAGGTGGGTGAGCCGGCCCTCCCGGCCGGGGACCGCCGCCAACCGGTCCACGACGTCGGCCATTGACCGGCGCCTGGGCGCCTGGGTGGCCGACGTGGAGGTGCTCACCAGGCGAGCATGACGGAGGCCACCGACGATGCGGCTCACCCGTCGGTCGACGCTCCGAAAACGGGATTGCACCAGACCCGGCCCGTCGTGTTGGGTCGCGCTTTCCACCGACTCCAGGCTGTTGTTTGTGACCTTTGTACGAGTCTCGGGTCGGCGTGGTTTGATTGGCGTGGCCGAGTGCCGGGTGCAACGACGTCCCGCGTGCTCGCCACCCGAACCCAGGGGGAGTAGACCGTGGACCTGACGCTTGCGACCAACGAGGTCGAGGGTGCGACGATCATCGCCGTCGGCGGTGAGATCGACGTGTACACGGCCCCCAAGCTGCGCGACAAGATCACCGAGCTGGTCGGCGACGGCGTCTACGACATCATCGTCGACATGGAAGCAGTCGAGTTCCTCGACTCCACCGGTCTCGGCGTCCTCGTCGGGGGGCTGAAGAAGGTGCGCGCCCACGATGGCTCGCTCCAGCTGATCTGCACCCAGGACCGGCTGCTCAAGATCTTCCGGATCACCGGCCTGGCCAAGGTGTTCGTCATCCATGACTCCGCCGCCGGGGCCCTCGCCTCGCGCTGACGCCCCGCACTCAACCGCGGCCGGGGCCGCGCGGAACCGCTGAGCGTGCGACAGGTCACACCCAATACTGTGATTCCGCGCACCATGCGTAGACTCCGGCACGTTCCGCGACCCGGGGCGGGTCTTCCTCTCCGAGGACGCTGCTGATCGGGTGTGCGGGGAGCCTCTCTCACCTGATCTCAGGAGGAAATACGCATGACCGGGATCTCTCCCGCTGTCGTGGACCTGTCCGGTGGCAACCTCGTCCTCGTCATCGTCGTCGCTCTGATCGCGCTCGGCGCGCTCGCGATGGCCGCGATGTTCAGGTCCGAGGTCATGTCCGCCGGTGAGGGCACCGACAACATGAAGAACATCGCCCTCGCCGTGCAGGAGGGCGCTGACGCGTACCTCCAGCGCCAGTTCCGCACCCTTGCCATCTTTGCCGCAGTCGCGTTCTTCGCGCTGCTCGCGCTGCCCGCCGACGACACGACGGTCCGGATCTTCCGCTCTGTCTTCTTCCTGGTCGGTGCCGGCTTCTCGGCGATTGTGGGCTACCTCGGCATGTCGCTCGCCGTACGCGCCAATGTGCGCGTCGCTGCGGCCGCCAACCAGCCCGGCGGCCGTGAACCGGCCATGCGGATCGGTCTGCGGACCGGTGCCATGGTCGGCATGCTCACCGTCGGTCTCGGTCTGCTCGGGGCGAGCCTGGTGGTGCTGATCTTCCAGGACGAGGCCCCCAACGTGCTGGAGGGCTTCGGCTTCGGCGCCGCGCTCCTCGCGATGTTCATGCGGGTCGGCGGCGGCATCTTCACCAAGGCCGCCGACGTCGGCGCCGACCTGGTCGGCAAGGTCGAGCAGAACATCCCCGAGGACGACCCGCGCAACGCGGCCACCATCGCGGACAACGTGGGCGACAACGTCGGCGACTGCGCCGGTATGGCTGCCGACCTGTTCGAGTCCTACGCCGTGACCCTGGTCGCCGCGCTGATCCTCGGCTCGCAGGCCTTCGGCGACAAGGGACTCGTCTACCCGCTGCTGATCCCCGCGATCGGCGCCCTCACCGCCGTTGCCGGCGTGTTCCTCACGCGGCCCCGGGCCGGCGTCAACGGGCTGGCCACCATCAACCAGTCCTTCTACCTCTCGGCCGGCATTGCCGCCGTGGCCTGTGTGGTCCTCTCGTTCGTCTATCTGCCGACCGACTTCGCCGACTTCACCGGCATCCCGAACAACGCGCTCGACCAGATCTCCGCGGGTCGCGCCGACGGCAACCCGGCCCTGATCGCCTCCATCGCGGTGGTCATCGGCATCGTGATGGCGGCCGGCATCCTCGCCCTGACCGGCTACTACACCGGCACCGAGTTCAAGCCGGTCAAGGACGTCGGCAAGACCTCGCTGACCGGCGCCGCGACCGTCATCCTGTCCGGCCTCGCGGTCGGCTTCGAGTCCGCGGTCTACACGACGCTGGTCATCGGCGCAGCGGTCTTCGGAGCGTTCCTGCTCGGCGGGGCTTCGCTGACGGTCTCCCTGTTCGCAGTGGCGCTCGCCGGCTGCGGCCTGCTCACCACGGTCGGTGTGATCGTGGCCATGGACACGTTCGGACCGGTCTCCGACAACGCACAGGGCGTTGCGGAGATGTCGGGCGACGTGAGCCCTGAGGGTGCGCAGATCCTCACCGAGCTCGACGCGGTGGGCAACACCACCAAGGCCGTGACCAAGGGTTACGCGATCGGCTCGGCCGGCCTCGCCGCGCTGGTGCTGTTCGCCGACTACAC
>DOWL01000005.1:0-548 GCA_003519585.1 Nocardioides sp.
ACGACCCGGTCGATCACCTCGTCGAGGGAGTAGGCGGTGGTGTCGATGTGCACCGCACCTGGCGCCACGACCAGCGGCGAGACCGCGCGGCCGGAGTCGATCGCGTCTCGCGCGCGCAGCGACTGCTCGGTCGCCGCGACATCGGAGCCGCCCTCCTCGGCGGCCCGGCGGGTCGCGCGCGCCGACGCATCAGCAGACAGGTGGACCTTCACGAGCGCATCGGGCCAGACCGTGGAGCCGATATCGCGGCCCTCGACCACGATCCCGACGCCGGAAAGAGCCTCCTCGATGGCCGCGCGCTGCATAGCGACCAGCCGCGCGCGGACCTCGGGTACCGCGCTGACCGGCGAGACGGCGGCGTTCACCTCAGGCTGGCGGATCGCGACGGCAACGTCTTCGCCGTCGACGCTGATCGTGGGCCCCAGCGGGTCGAGCCCGCTCTCGATCCTGGGCTCCCCGCAGCGGTCGGCCACCGCGGCAGCGTCGTGGACGTCGACGCCGTGGCGCAGCATCCACCAGGTCATCGCGCGGTACATCGCGCCGGTGTC
>DOWL01000005.1:686-9299 GCA_003519585.1 Nocardioides sp.
CATCGCGCCGGTGTCGAGGTAGCGCAGCCCGAGCCGGTCGGCGACCCCGCGCGACGTACTGGACTTGCCCGATCCGGAGGTGCCGTCGACCGCGACGACGATCCCCTGGGGCCTGCTGCTCACAACCGACCACCCTAGTGCCCCGCACGAACGGAGTCGTATCGCTGGCGTGCTCAGGGTGCGTGCAGGGCAAGGCGCCGGAGCGATGTTGCTGTAGGCCCATCTACGAGCGACGGCAACGCCGCCATGTGCGCGCCATGGGTGCGCGAGCGAAGCGAGCCCGTTCGTGCGGGGCACTATCGGTGGGTCACCCATCCCTTGGATTCCAGCGAGGCCAGGAGTTGTTCGCCCCGGCCCTCCTCCACGGTCAGCTCCAACAGGCCGACGGGTCGCCCTGGGTCGTGGTCCATGTGCACGTCCTCGATGTTGACCCCGCTGGCACCGGCGTCGGCGAAGACCCGGGCCAGCTCGCCGGGATGGTCGGGCAGCGCGACGAAGATCGACTCGGTGACCCGCGTCGGACCGCCGTGCTTGCCGGGGATGGCGCGCGTGCCGGCCACACCCTCGGCCAGCAGGCCCTCGAGCGCCGGCCGGTCGACCGCTTCGACAGCCTCGATCACGGCGTCGAGCCGGTCCCGCACCTCGGTGAGGAGGTCGAGCACCGCACCGGAGTTGGCGGTGACGATCTGGCCGTACAGCGCCGGGTCGCCGGCGGCGACCCGGGTGACGTCGCGGACGCCCTGACCGGAGAGTGCGAGGTGCTCCGTCGGCGCGTCGGCGAGCCGCCCTGCGGCGAGCGCGGCGAGCAGGTGCGGGACATGCGAGGTGCGGGCCACGGCGCGGTCGTGCTCGACCGGGCTGAGCTCGATGGGTACGGCGCCGCACACGGTGGCCAGCGCCGCGACCAGCGCGGCCGCGTCGGCGTCCGAGGCCTGGTGCGGCGTGACCGCCCACGGTCGGCCGTCGAACAGCACACCGCTCGCGGCCAGCGGGCCGGAACGCTCGCTGCCGGCCATCGGGTGGCTGCCGACGTACCGCGCCACACGCGGGTGGCCGCGGACGGCGGCCAGCGGGGCGGACTTCACGCTGCCGACATCGGTGACCACCGCGTCGGACGCCGAGAGCGCCCGGTCGATCACCTCGCCGAGGTGGTCGGGCGGCACCGCCACCACGACCAGTTGCGGCCGATCCTCGGGCTGCCGGGGCCGCCCCGCGCCGAGACCCACCGCCGTGCGAACGTGCTCGGGGTTGGCGTCGCTCAGCAGGACTCCGATCCCGGCACGACGCAGGGCCAGGCCGATCGAGGTGCCGAGGAGGCCGGTGCCGATCACCTCGACCGGGCCGCTCAGCCCCGCCTGTTGCTCAGCCATCTGACGCGTCGGGCTCGTCGGGCTCGTCGGGCGTGGCCCGTACCCGGGTCAGGTCGCGGCGCAGCGCCGCGGCCCCGTGCAGGTAGACGTGGGTGATGTCGGCGCGCGGCAGGTCGGTCTCGACGTGGGCCAACATCCGCACGACCCTCGGCATCGACGACGCGATCTCGAGCTCGCGCGCGCACAGCAACGGCACCTCGCCGAAGCCGAGCTGGCGCGCGGCGTACGCCGGGAACTCCGAGACGAGGTCGGAGGTCGCGGTGAAGATCACCGAGATGAAATCGTCGACCACCAGGCCATTGGCCTCCATCGCGTCGAGCACCATCTCCGCGACCCGCTCGAGCATGTGGTCGCGATCGTCCGCATCGAGCTGGGTCGCGCCCCGTACCGCCCTCACCGCCACGAGCGTCAAGGGTAATGACCTCGCGGCCGGCGCCCGTCCGCGGTCACCGATCGGACGCTCGTCGGACGCCCCCCGCCCAAGATCCCGACCATGACGATGACGACGACTCTCAGGAGGCGGGCCGCCCGTGGGGCGGCCCTGCTCGCGGCCGCGGCGCTGGCCGGCGCCGGGCTGGAGCTGGTGCTCCCGGCGCCAGCAGCCCATGCGACGGACTGGGTCCTGTTCGGCACCCTGCCCAGCGGCTCCACCGCGGTGGCGGTCAACTCCTCCGGGACCGTGGTGGGCACGCGGAGCGGGATGCCGTTCCGGTGGACCTCCGACGCAATGGTGCCCCTCGGAGGCAGTGGAGGTGCCGGCTGCATGTCGGTCACGGTGACGGGGATCAGCGACGTGGGCGTCGCCCTGGGCCACGAGGCCTGTGGCACCTATCCCAACCACCAGTGGCGACTCCTAGCGTGGGGGCCCTCTAGCACGGTGGCCAGTGCACCCTTAGCGGGCGACTACACCGTGGCGGCGGTCGCGCCGGACGGCAGCTTCGTCGGCACCGATGGGGTGGGGACCAACAACGGCTCCCCCGCCAGCGTCATGGACAACAAGGTGATCACGGGTCGCGCCGACCTCACCGCAGGTGGCACGGTCATCGTCGGAGCGACTCACGCGGGCAACGGGTCGGGCATCGACATCTCTCCCGACGGCACGATCCTGTGGGGCCAGGTCGTCTCGGCCGACTACTTCGTCCCGCTGAGCTACTTCCGTGATGGAGGTCCGGCCGGGCCGAAGTTCCAGCGCGCGACCGAAACCTACGAACAGGTCTTCGGCCTGCTCCCCGACGAGCGGGTGCTGGCCCGCCAAGCGGTCCGGTCGTCGACCAGCGGCGACCCCGCCACCGACTACTCCTCCCAGGAGCTGATCGCCTTCGACGGCAACTCCCCCACGACGGTCAACAGGGCCGGCGGCGGGCTGAGCGCAGTGATCAATCAACGCTTCGTGCCCGGCGGCAACGACAAACTGCTGTACGGCGTCGCCACCGGCAGCAGCGTGCCGCCCGGGCAGGACGTCATCGTCAGCTGGGCGTCCCCGTCGGCGCCTCCCCAGGCGCTGCCGATCTATCACAACACCAGCGAAAGTGTCCGGCCCGTGGCGGCATCGGACGACGGCGCCTGGTTGGTGCTCTCGAACGGCGAGGTCTGGCGCGACCTGGACAACCGGGTCGCAGCCGGAAAGACGCAGTGCGTGCAGCTCGGCGGCTCCAAGACCTGCGTCGTCCGCGCCCAGGCCTCGGCCCGGCTCAAGGCGCTGGCCAACCAGGAAGCGGCTCGCTACAACCAGCAGGCGGTCATCGCCGAGCGGGTCCTGGAGGAGCTCGCGGTCATCGATGGTGGCAAGAAGCACAACGGAAAGCTCGACCCGCAGGTCGAGGCCGCCATGGCCCAGGTGCTGGTCCGGCTCGAACATGCCCGCGAGGCGGCGGCGTACTGGGGCACGGTCGCCCAGGATCCGCCGGACCGGCACTGGCGTACGACGGCCTCGATGCCGAAGGTGGACGCCTCGAAGGTTCCGGGCCGGGGTGCCCAGCGGGCCTACCTAACCGCCCAACTGCGCGCCGTCGCCGCTATGTCGTGCGCCACCGATGCGATCAACCGCGGCGCGACCGCGTTGGACAAGAAGAAGCCGAAGATCGCGATCGCGCAGTACCGCGCCGGCGCGAAGTGCGCCCGGAAGGCCGCCTCCTACACCAAGCAGGCCGCGCACAAGGCCGGCAAGGCGGCCCGGATCTCGAGCAAGCTGAGCAAACGGCTGGACAAGGTGGAGCTGGAGCGGGCCAAGGGGTCCAAGATCCGGCACCGCATCGACCGGGCGGTCGACGTGCTCGCCGCGTCCATCTCGATGAGCAGGGCCGAGCGCAAGTCCCTCAAGGCCGCGCTGCGGCCCGGCTCGGACGTGCTTCCCGTGGTGCCCGATCTGGCCGCACTCCTGGACACGACTCGCACCGACGCGGCCCAACTGAAGCAGGCCGCCGTGATCATGAAGCAGGCGGTGACCAAGAAGAAGAAGGGCAAGTGACGCGGGGGTCCGGGCTCAAGACGGCTGATAGCTCCCGAAGGACCAGTGGTTGCCCTCGGGATCGGCCACCGAGCCACCGCGGCCGCCGTAGTCCTGGTCGACCATCTCGCGCTCAACGGTCGCACCCGCCTCGACCGCGCGGTTGAAGACGGCATCGGGGTCGTCGGTGACAAGGTACGCCGCGGAGCGGCCCACGTTGTCGACGGCCCCGTCGGGTCGCTGCGATCCGAACATGATCCCGCCGCCGCCGGGCCACAGCCACTCGGCATGGACGACGACAGTGGGGTCGGACTCGTCGCGATAGGTCGCGTGCTCGGTGAAGCCGACAGCCGTCAGCCACGCGATCATCTTCTCGGCGTTCGCGAACGACATGGTGTGCCAGAGCTTGGTGTCAGCAGCAGTCATGTGGTCAGCCTGTCGGATCGGCCGGCCCGTGGTCTTGGAGGAATGGGAACTCCTCGCGCAGCCAGGTGCTCGGGGGGCAGCCCGCCAGCTCCGACCACTCGCGCGCGAGGTGCGCCTGGTCGGCGTACCCGCACGCGATCGCCACCTCCGCCAACGGCCGATGGCCGAGCACTGCGCGGGAGGCCTCGAACCTGGCCACCCGCGCGTACTCCTTAGGTGCCAGCCCGGTCTCCTCCTTGACCAGGGTGCCGAGCCTTCGCCGACTGAACCCCACCTCACGGGCCACGGCGGCCACCCGCTCACCCCGGGTCAGGCCGGCGAGCGCCCGACCCACCTCGGCCCGCGGGCGCGCCTCGCCATGGCGGGCCAGTGCCCGGATCAGGGCACCGGCCACCAGCGTCGGTCCGTCCTCGAGCTCCGCGTCGTGCAGCCGCTCCGGGAGTGCGGCCAGTTCCGGCGCGACTGGGTCGACCTCGTCCAGCTCAAGCAGCGCACCGGCGAGCTCGGCCGCGGGTACGCCGAGCAGTGCCCGCGCTCCGGCTGTGGTGAGCCCCAGCTGGACACCGCGTTGGGTGCCGTCGTGGTGGATCTCCGCCGGTCCCGCGTGCAGCCCGGAGACGGTCGACCAGCGCTTGGCCCGGTCGCGCTCCCCCGCCCAGCTCACGTCGAGCGGCTCGCCCACCGGAAAGACCATAGTCAGTGTCGTCGTCGGCAGCCCTCGATGCACGCCAGGCGCCCCCAGGTCACTGTCGTAGGCCACCAGCGAGGTGACGTACGGCGCCAGGACGGTGGGCACGGCGGCCATGGGTCGACCTTACCGATATGTCGTTCGGGTAGTCCGTGACGTTTGGACCCTCTTGAACGTTCCAACACCACACAAACGTCACGGACTACCCCGACGAGCGACCTACAGCTGGGTGGTGTCGAGCAGCTCGCCGAGCTCGTCGTTGGTGAGGTCGCGGAGGGCGGCGGACTGGAGTTGACCAAGAGCGACCGGTCCGATGCGGGTGCGGGTCAGCTTGGTCACCGGGTGGCCGACGTGGTCGAGGAGCCGTCGGACAATGCGGTTGCGGCCCTCGTGGATCATCAGTTCGACGATGGTCTTCCCGCTGCCCCGCTGCACGATGCGCACCGCGGACACCGTGACCGGACCGTCCTCGAGCGTCACTCCCTCGCGCAGCTGGGCCAGCACCGCTTTGGAGACGTCGCCGGCGACCTCGGCGACGTAGGTCTTGTCCACTTCGTACGACGGGTGCGCGAGCCGCTGGGCGAAGTCGCCGTCGTTGGTGAGGATGATCAGGCCAGAGGTGTCGGTGTCGAGCCGGCCCACGTGGAAGAGCCGTTCGGGCCGGTCAGCGACGAGGTCGCTCAGGGTGCGCCGACCCTGCGGGTCGGACATCGTGGAGACCACACCGCGCGGCTTGTTGAGCGCGAGGTAGACGTGGGCCGAGGCCGGCGGCAGCCGGCGGCCCTCCACCCTGATCACCGCCGTCCGCGGATCGACCTTGGTGCCGAGCCGGGTGACCACCTCGCCGTCCACCTCGACCAGGCCGGCCAGCATCAGCTCCTCGCAGCGCCGTCGGGAGGCGACTCCGGACTGGGCGAGCAGCTTCTGGAGCCGGACCAGGTCATCGTCGTCGCCTGGATCGCTCACGTGGGCTCGGTGCCGCCGTCGGGCTCGGTGCTCGGCCCCACCTCGGGCGTCTCCGGGTGGGACTGCGGGTGGGACTCCGGGTGGGACTCAGCGGGGTGCGGCTGCGATCCGCTCGCGACGCGTTCGAGCTCGTCCTCCATGTCGGCGAGGTCGGGGAGGTACGGCGCCAGTTCGGGCAGCTCGTCGATCGACTCAACACCAATTCGCTCGAGGAAGTAGCTCGTCGTGCGGTAGAGGTGGGCGCCGGTCGATTCGTCCTGACCGGCCTCCTCGACCAGGCCGCGGTTCAACAGGGTCCGCATCACGCCGTCGACGTTGACCCCGCGGATGGCCGAGACCCGCGCCCGAGAGACGGGCTGCTTGTAGGCGACGACGGCCAGCGTCTCCAGCGCCGCCTGGGTGAGCCTGGCCTGCTGGCCCTCCAGCACGAAGCCCTCGACCACGGCGGCGTACTCCTCGCGGGTGTAGTAGCGCCACCCGCCCGCGACGTTGCGCAACTCGAAGCCGCGGCCCTGCTCGTCGTACTCCTCGGCCAGCAGTTGCAGCTCGGAGACGACCTCCTCGACCGGGTAGCCGACCGCCGTGGCCAGGGCGACCGCGTCGAGCGGCTGGTCGGCGACCATCAGCACCGCCTCGAGCGAGGGCCGCAGCGGCGCGAGGGGTACGTCGAGCAGGGTCTCCCGCACCTCGGGCTCGGTCACGGTGGTCATTCTTCCTCCGGAGTCTCGGGAGTCGCCAGGGCGTCGGCATCGGGCTCGGCCGTGGTCTCGGCTGTTGACTCGGGCGGCGCCCCGTCGAACTCGTCGGTCACCAGCGCGTCGGCGTCGACGTCGTCGTCACCGGTCCAGCGGATCGTCAGCTCGCCGAGCGGCGTGACCTGCTCGAAGCCCACCGCTCCCTCCCGGAACAGCTCCAGCAGCGACAGGAACCGCGCCACGGTGGTGAGGGTGTCCGGCGAGTCGCCGCACAACGCGCGGAAGGTCATCGCCCCCTGCCGGCGCAACCGCTCGACCACGATGGCGGCCTGCTCGCGGACGCTGACCCGAGCGGCATGGATGTGCGCCAAGGTGAGCTCGGGCACCGTCTTGGGCTCCAGCGCCTTGGCCGCGAGCGCGGCGAACTGGTCGAGCCCGATGCCGATCAGCACCTCGGGGAGCAGGTTGGCGAACCGGTCCTCGAGACCGACCGCGCGCGGATGCCGCTTGGACTCCCCTGCGAGCCGCTCCTCGAGCACGCTGGCGATCCCCTTGAACGCGCGGTACTGCAGTAGCCGGGCGAACAGCAGGTCACGCGCCTCGAGCAGCGCGAGGTCTTCCTCGTCCTCGACGTCGCCCTGCGGCAACAGCCGCGCCGCCTTGAGGTCGAGCAGGGTCGCGGCGACGAGCAGGAACGACGAGGTCTGCTCGAGGTCCCACTCCGGTCCGGCCGCTTTGACGTGCGCGATGAACTCGTCGGTGACCTTGGACAGGGCGACCTCGGTGATGTCGAGCTTGTGCTTGGAGATCAGGCTCAACAGCAGGTCGAAGGGGCCCTCGAAGTTGTCGAGCCGCACTTCGAAGCCGACTGTCTCCGCTGCCTCGCCCTCGCTCAACGGCGCCTCGACTTCGGTGACGGTCATTCCTCGGTGAGGCGGTTGACCAGCGCGCTCGCCTCGCCGTTCTGCTCGAGGTCGGCCAGCACGAGGTGGATCGCCTCGCGGACCAGCCGTCCGCGATCGACGGCGAGGCCGTGCTTGCTGCGCAGCGCGAGGCGAGCGTGCTCGATCTCGAGCAGTTCGTCGGCGGTGACGTAGACCGTCATCTTCTCGTCGTGCTTGACCCGACCGCTCGGCTTCTTGCGTGCCTCCGGCTGGTCCTCGGTGTCGTACTCCTGCGGCTGGTCGGGGACCACATGGACCGCGCCGCGCTTGGTCGGACCCTTCGGGTTGCCGTCCTCGTCGTCGGTCGGCCGGAAGAGGTCGTCGGCCGAGGGCAGGCTCACTCGGCGGGCCACCGGCTGATCACCTCCTTGGCGAGCTGACGGTAGGAGTCGGCGCCGGCCGAGGCGGAGGCGTAGGTCGTGATCGGCTCGCCGGCGACCGAGGAGTCGGCGAACTTCACGGTCCGGCGGATCACCGTGTGGAAGACCTTGTCGCCCCACGCCTGCACGAGGCGCTCCATTACCTCACGGCTGTGCAGGGTGCGGCCGTCGAACATGGTGCCGAGGACGCCCTCGATCTCGAGGATCGGGTTGAGCCGCTCGCGCACCTTGTCGATGGTGGTCTTGAGGAGGGCGACGCCGCGCAGCGCGAAGTATTCGCACTCCAGCGGCACGATCACCCCCTGCGAGGCGGTCAGCGCGTTGACGGTCAGCAGGCCGAGCGAGGGCTGGCAGTCGATGAGGATGACGTCGTACTCGCCGATGGCCGGGGCCAGCACTCGCATCAGTGTCTGCTCGCGACCGACCTCGTGCACCAACTGCACCTCGGCCGCGGACAGGTCGATGTTGGAGGGGAGCAGGTCCATGCCGGGTACGCCCGAAGGCACGACGACGTCGTGCAGCGTGACGTCCTTCTGCATCAGCAGGTTGTAGACGGTGAGCTCCATCTCGTGCGGGTTGAAGCCCAGGCCGACCGAGAGCGAGCCCTGCGGATCGAAGTCGACGAGCAGCACCTTGCGCCCGAACTCGGCCAGCGAGGCGCCGAGGTTGATCGTGGTCGTGGTCTTGCCGACGCCGCC
>DOWL01000005.1:9359-9957 GCA_003519585.1 Nocardioides sp.
TTGCCGACGCCGCCCTTCTGGTTGCACATCGAGATCACCCGGGCGTGCCCGTGGGTGGCCAACGGCCGCGGCTCCGGGATGACCGGCATCGGCCGACCGGTCGGCCCGATCTCGCCGGTGGTCGGCGGTTCGGTGGGTCGTTCGGGCTCCGGCTCGCGCCGCTCGAACGGGAGCGGCTCGGTGATCGGGGCCGGCGTGGGCAGGGGGGAAGTCATCGTCTGGCTCGGTTCGCTGGGATCGGGCCCCGGCGGCGGAGAAGGCGGCGTCACGAAAGTGGGCGGCATCTCCGGCGCAGTCGATCCTCGTCCGAACCGTGCTCCGAACCGCGCGCCATCGCTCATGAAAAGAACCGTCCTCCGCCCAGGGCTGTGCTCTGCTGACACCCAGCAACCTAATTTGTCGACACAGCGACTTGTGGCCGACGCGCCCGGGACTCTAGGTCCACGTTGTGACGGGTTCAAGCCCGCACGGCGATACCCCCAAGCAGCAACGAAATCTGTGGACGAACGGTGTGCCCGCTCCCCCTGTCGTACACAGCGACAATGCCACCTGTGCACAGATCTGTGGAGAGGATCGCCGACCCGTCGTTACTCATCAC
>DOWL01000005.1:10095-11647 GCA_003519585.1 Nocardioides sp.
CGCCGACCCGTCGTTACTCATCACGCGTAGCGACGGGTCACCGCGATTTCTACGCTGACCCGTCGTTACTCGTCGCGAGTAACGACGGGTCGGCGTCAGTCGAGCAGGTCCCGATACTCGGGATGCCGGTCGATCCAGCCCTTGATGAAGGGGCAACGGGGGATGACCCGGCGGCGGCCGTCCGCGCGTACGTCGTCGAGGGCGGCTCGGGCCAAGGCCGAACCGACTCCCTGGCCCTCGAAGGCGTCGTCGACCTCGGTGTGGGTGAAGACGATCAGGTCGTCGGCGGTGTCGTAGTACGCCGAGCCGGCCAGCTCGCCGTCCACCCTCGCCTCGTACCGCTGCTCGGCCTCGTTGTTGGTCACCTGCACATCGCTCACCCTTCGAGCCTACGGGTCCGCCGGGTCGGCGCTACTGCACGTCAGTAACGCCGACTCGGCGTCGTGGGGTCAGCCGTCGAGGCGCCGCAGGGCGGTGGCCAGGACAACCGCTTCACCGGCGGTGTCGGATGCATCGAGGAACACCCGCGCCTCGATCACCCAGTCGTGATCCCCCGCCGGGTCGTGGAGGGTCTGGCGTACGGACCACTCGCGGCCGGTTGCCTCGATCGAGAGCAGCGCCGGACCACGGGCATCCGCGTCGAGCCGGACCTCGTCGTGGTCGGCGTAGTAGCCCTCCAGTCCCGCGTCCCACTCGGCCCACGACATCGCCACCTCCAGCGGCGGGGCCACCAGCTCGGCGTTCGCCACCTCGAGCGCCGCCAGGGCGTCGACATCGTCGCGGGCGACCAGCTCGACCCGGCGCCACAGCGCGTTGCGCACCATGACCCGGAACGGCCGCTCCTGGGCGGAGATCGGCCGCGGCGGAGGCGGCGGGGCGTGCGCCGAGACGTCCGCGGGCACGTGCGCAGGATCGGCGAGCGCCTCCCACTCGTCGAGCAGCGAGGAGTCGGTCTGGCGGACGGTCTCCCCCAGCCACTCCACGAGCTCCTCGACCTCGGGCGGCCGGTGCCGCTCCGGGACGGTCTGACGCAACGTCCGGTAGGCGTCGGTGAGGTAGCGCAGCACCAACCCCTCCGAGCGCGCCAGCTGATAACGGGCGACGAGGTCGGTGAACCCCATCCCCTGCTCCCACATCTCCCGGACCACCGCCTTGGGCTCCAGCGCGTCGGGATCGAGCCACGGGTGGCTCTCGCGGTACAGCTCGTACGTCGCCAGCAGCAGTTCGGCGAGCGGCCGCGGCCAGGTGACCTCCTCGATCAGGACCATCCGCTCGTCGTACTCGACGCCGTCGGCCTTGAGCTGCGCGATCGCCTCGCCGCGCGCCTCGTGCTGCTGAGCCCACAGCACCTGGCGCGGTGGTTCGAGCACAGCCTCGATCACCGAGACCACGTCCATGGCGTACGTCGGCGCCTCGGGGTCGAGGACGTCGAGCGCGGCGAGCGCGAAGTGGGCCAGCTCCTGGTTGAGCGCGAAGTCGTCGGGGAGGTCGACGGTGAGCACGTAGCGGCGGCCGAACTCGTCCGGCGCGTCGAGCCGGGGCAGGATGCCCG
>DOWL01000005.1:11792-12172 GCA_003519585.1 Nocardioides sp.
CGTCCGGCGCGTCGAGCCGGGTCAGGATGCCCGAGCGCACCAGCGACCGCGCCAGCCGCAGCGCCCGACGCGCCAGCCGACGCTGCTCACGGGGATCGGAGTGGTTGTCGGTGAGCAGCCGGCGCAGCACCGGGAACGCGTCCTCCTCACGGGAGAGGACGTTGACCAACATCGCGTTGTCGACCTTCATCCGCGAGACCAGCGGCTCCGGTACGCCGGCCACCAGCTTGTCGAAGGTCTGCTCGGTCCAGACTACGGTGCCCTCGGGTGGCTTCTTGAGGTGCGCCTTCGAGCCCCGCTTGGCCGCCTTCGCTGCGCCGAGGGCGGCGTTCTTGGCGGCGGCCTTCGCCTTGGCCCGCTCGTTCTCGATCACGTGCTCG
>DOWL01000005.1:12332-12535 GCA_003519585.1 Nocardioides sp.
CGCTCGTTCTCGATCACGTGCTCGGGTGCCTGTACGACGACGTACCCGGCCGTGTCGAAGCCGGCTCGGCCGGCGCGACCGGCGATCTGCAGGAACTCCCGGGTGCGCAGGATCCGCTGACGGCGGCCGTCGAACTTGGCCAGTCCGGTGAACAGCACCGTCCGGATGGGCACGTTGATGCCCACGCCGAGCGTGTCGGTGCC
>DOWL01000005.1:12680-19558 GCA_003519585.1 Nocardioides sp.
CCGAGCGTGTCGGTGCCGCAGATGACGGTGAGCAATCCGGCCTGGGCGAGCTGCTCGACCAGTCGCCGGTAGCGCGGGAGCATCCCCGCGTGGTGGACGCCGATGCCCTTCTTGAGCAGCTTCGACAGGGTCTTGCCGAAGCCAGCGGTGAAGCGGACACCGATCAGCCGCTCGGCGAGCGCGGGCCGCGGCGCGGGGAGGTACTTCGCCTGCAGCAGTGAGGTCGCGTGTTCGACGGCGTCCTTCTGGGTGAAGTGCACGACGTACGCCGGCGCCTGGTGCGTCGTGACCAGCTCCTCCAGCGTCTCGGCCAGCGGGGTGAGCGCCCAGCTGAAGGTGAGCGGCACCGGACGCTCGGCCTCGGTCACGGTGGCGGTCTCGCGGCCGGTACGCCGAGTCAGGTCGGCCGCGAGCTCGGTGACGTCGCCCAGGGTGGCCGACATCAGCACGAACTGCGCCTGGGTCAGCTCCAGCAGGGGCACCTGCCAGGCCCAGCCGCGGTCGGGCTCGGCGTAGTAGTGGAACTCGTCCATCACCACGAGCCCGACGTCGGCCGCCGGGCCCTCGCGCAGGGCGATGTTGGCCAGGATCTCGGCGGTGCAGCAGATCACCGGGGCGTCAGCGTTCACCGAGGCATCACCGGTGAGCATGCCGACGTCGTCGGTGCCGAAGACCGCGCACAGATCGAAGAACTTCTCGCTCACCAGCGCCTTGATGGGGGCGGTGTAGTAGGTGACCTGGTCCCGGGCGAGCGCCGCGGCGTGCGCCGCTACGGCGACCAGAGACTTGCCGGATCCGGTCGGCGTCGCGAGGACGACGTTCGAGCCGGAGAGCAGCTCCAGCACCGCCTCGTCCTGGTGCGGGTAGAGCTCGAGTCCCTGCTCGGTCGCCCAGTCGAGGACGGCGGCGTACACGTCGTCGGGACTGTCACCCGCGCGGACCGAGAGGAGCGGCATCAGTCACGGGCCCGAGGGTGCGCGGCGGCGAACACCTCGCGGAGGCTGTCCACCGTGACCAAGGTGTAGACCTGGGTGGTGGTGACAGACGCGTGGCCGAGCAGTTCCTGCACGACGCGTACGTCGGCGCCCCCGTCGAGCAGGTGGGTCGCGAACGAGTGGCGCAGGGTGTGAGGCGAGACGTCGCGGGTGAGGCCGGCTCGCTCGGCCGCCCTGGTGAGCACCGCCCACGCCGACTGCCGCGAGAGCCGGCCACCGCGGGCGTTGAGGAACAGCGCGGGGGTGCCCTGGCCGGTGGAGACCAGCTCGGGGCGCCCTCGGACGAGGTAGGCGTCGACCGCGGCGAGGGCGTAGGAGCCGACCGGCACGATCCGCTGCTTGCCACCCTTGCCGCGCAGCAGCACGGCCTGGTCGACGGTGTCGAGGTCGTCGACGTCCAGCCCGACCGCCTCCGAGATGCGGGCGCCGGTGCCGTAGAGCAGCTCCAGCAGGGCCCGGTCCCGCAGGGCGAGCGTGGTGCCCGGTGCGCCGGCCGCCTCGAGGATCGCCTCGACGTCGGCCAGCGGCAGCGCCTTGGGCAGCCGCTTGGCGGGTGCCGGAGGCTTCACACCGCTGGCCGGGTCGACGGTGGCCAGCCCGTCGGCCAGCGCGAACTTGTGGAACCCGCGCACAGCCACCACCGTGCGGGCTGCCGAGGTCGAGCTCAACGGCGGGTGCTCGGCGTCCCCCTCGCGCAGCGCCATCAGGAAGCCCGAGACCGTCGCCTCGGTCACCTCGTCGAGCCGACTCACGCCGGCCCGGTCGAGGTGTTCGAGGTAGCGCCGTAGGTCGCGTCGGTACGACGACAGCGTGTTGTCCGCCAGCCCACGCTCGACGCTGAGGTGGTCGAGGTAGGTGCGGACGGCCCGCACGAGCTCCGACATTGCCGGAGGTGCGGGTACGGCGCTGTCGGTGGTTACGCCAGCACCTCGTCCGGGTCGACCGCGGCGATGTCGAGCGCCTCGCCGACGGGCTTGTTGGTCAGCTGTCCGGCGTGGGTGTTGAGCCCGAGCGCGAGGCTGTGGTCCTCGCTCAGGGCTCGTCGCCAACCCTTGTTGGCCAGCGCGACGGCGTAGGGCAGCGTGGCGTTGGTCAGCGCGTAGGTCGAGGTGTTGGGGACCGCGCCGGGCATGTTGGCCACGCAGTAGAACGTCGAGTTGTGCACCGGGTAGGTCGGCTCGGCGTGGGTGGTGGCGTGGGAGTCCTCGAAGCAGCCGCCCTGGTCGATGGCGATGTCGACCAGCACCGAACCGGGCTTCATCCGCGAGACCAGCTCGTTGGAGACCAGCTTGGGTGCCGCGGCGCCGGGGATCAGCACCGCACCGATGACCATGTCGGCCTCCAGCACCTGCTGCTCCAAGGCCAGCTTGGACGAAGCGAGCCCGTGGACCTGGTTGTTGTAGCGCCAGAACGACATCCGCAACTTGTCCAGGTCGGTGTCCAGCAACGTGACGTCGGCGCCCATGCCGAGCGCGATGTTCGCGGCGTTCTGACCCGACACCCCGGCCCCGATGATCACGACCTTCGCGTTGGCTACGCCACCGACCCCGCCCATCAGCACCCCACGGCCGCCCTGGGCCTTCATCATGAAGTACGCCCCGACCTGCGGCGCCAGACAGCCCGCCACCTCCGACATCGGGTACAGCAGCGGCAGCCCGCCCGAGGGCAGCTGCACCGTCTCGTAGGCGATGCCGGTGACCTTGCGGTCGATCAGCTCCTGGGTCAGCGGCTTGTCGGCGGCCAGGTGCAGGTAGGTGAACAGCGTCAACCCCTCCCGCATCCGGGCGTACTCCTCGGCCACCGGCTCCTTGACCTTCAGCACCAGGTCGACACCACCTTCGGTGCCCCACGCCTCCTCGGCGGTGCCCACGATCTTGGCGCCCGCGGAGACGTACTCCGCGTCCTGGATCGAGGACCCCACACCGGCGTCCTTCTGGATCACCACCTCGTGGCCATGAGCGACCAGCTCATGGACACCGATGGGCGTGATGGCCACGCGGTACTCGTGGTTCTTGACTTCCTTGGGAACTCCGATCAGCACGGGTCAGACATTAGCCGTCTCTCGCCGCTCTGCCGACCAGCCCCCGGGCCTGTGCGGTCAGTACGGCGATCAGCACCGGCGCGTCCTCGACCCGCCCGTCGAGGCAGGCCGCGAGCAGGTCGGCGTACGGGACCCACAGGGTCTCCATGTCGGCCTCCTCGTGCACCAGTTCGAAGTCGCTTCGGTCGCCGTCCGTGAGTCCCCTGGCGAGGAAGTAGGAGATTCGTTCGTCGGTGATGCCCGGCGAGCTGTACGCCGCCGTCAACCCGGTCCAGTCGGCCGCCACGAGGCCCGCCTCCTCGAGCAGCTCCCGCTCGGCCGCGGCGCGCGGGTCCTCGCCCTCCTGGTCGAGGAGTCCGGCCGGTAGCTCCAGCATCCGTCGCCGAGCTGGGTGGCGGTACTGGCGCAGGCAGAGCACGCGCTCGTCGTCGTCCACGGCGAGCACGACGACGGCCCCCGGGTGCTCGAGCACGATCCGGGCGAACGGCGCCTCGTCCGGAGCCTCCGGACGCCGGACCAGGTCGGCGCGCAGGGCGAAGGGGAGCCCGGACCGGTAGAGGTCCTCGCTGCTCTCCACCGGCCAGTGCTCGGGGACGTCGGCTACCTGCTGTGTCACCCGGCGGACGCTACCGTTCGGTCATGACGGACTCGGGCGCGACGCCGACCAGTCTGACCGAGCACGAGGCTCGCGATCGGGCCGCGCTGCTCGACGTCGACCGCTACGACATCCGGATCGACCTGCGCGAACTCGCCGACGGCGAGCGTTGGCTCGCCACGTCGTCGATCGTCTTCTCCTGCCGGCGGCCCGGCACCTCGACGTTCGTCGACATCGATGGCGAGGTCCTCTCCGCCACCCTCAACGACATCGAGCTCGACGTGTCGAAACACGCCGGCGGCCGGCTGCCGCTACCGCGGCTGGCCGCCGAGAACATGCTGACCGTCTCCTCGGTGCAGACCGACACCGGTTCGGGCAACGCGATCCTGCGCAGCGTCGACCCACAAGACAAGCTGGTCTACGTCTGGAGCACGTTCGAGCCGGACGGTGCGCACCGCGCGTGGGCCTGCTTCGACCAGCCCGACCTCAAGGCGGTGCACGGGTTCCAGGTCAGCGCACCCACGGAGTGGACGGTCCTCAGCAACAGCGCAGCCGAGGTGGTGCTCGACCGGGACGACGGCGGCCGGCTGTGGATCTTCGAGGACACACCGCGACTCTCGTCGTACGTCGTCGTGGTCAACGCCGGCCCGTTCCACGCGATGCGGGACTTCCGTGGTGGCTTCAGCCTGGGGCTCTACTGCCGGCAATCGCTGCGGCCGTTCCTGGAACGTGATGCCGCGGAGCTGTTCGAGCTCACCGAGCAGGGGCTGACCTTCTTCGGCGAGCGGTTCGCTCGGCCGTTCGGGCAGGAGCGCTACGACCAGGTCTTCGTGCCCGACTTCGGCGGCGCGATGGAGAACTGGGGCTGCATCACCTGGGCCGACTCCTTCCTGCACCGCGTCCCCCCGACCTACGCCCAGCGCGGCTTCCGCGCGCTGGTGCTCCTGCACGAGATGGCGCACCAGTGGTTCGGCGACCTGGTGACCATGCGCTGGTGGGACGACCTCTGGCTCAACGAGGCGTTCGCCTCCTTCGCCTCGGCGTGGGCCTCGGTGTCGGCGACGGAGTTCACCGACGCCTGGGCCGCGTTCCTGGCCCAGGAGCAGCTGCCGGCCTACGAACAGGACGCCGGGCCGGCCAGCCATCCGATCCGGTCGGCCGTGCCGGACGTCGACCACGCCTTCGCCAGCTTCGACGCCATCACCTACTTCAAGGGCCAGGCCGTCCTGCACCAGCTGATGGCCCTGCTCGGTGAGGACACGTTCGCCCAGGGTCTCCAGCGGTACTTCGACGCCCATGCCTGGGGCAACGCGACCCTCGACGACCTCATCGACGCCCTCGGCACCGCTGCGGGGCGCGACCTCTCGTCGTGGACCGCGTCCTGGCTGGACCGAGCAGGGACCGACACGATGAGCCTGGTCGGGACCACGCTCCTCACGTCCAGCCCCGACGGCGGTGAACCGCGCCGGCACGCGCTGCGGATCGGCTCCTACGCGCGTACACCGGACGGCCTGGCGCCGGTCGAGGTCCGTGCCCTCGAGACCGCGGGCACCACGACGTTCCTGCTCGACCTGCCGGTCGCCGACCTCCACCTCATCAACGACGGCGACCTGACCTTCGCGTCGGTCCGGGCCGACGAGCGGTCACTTTCGGTGCTGCTCGCGGAGGCCGCGCAGCTCCCCGACCCGGTGAACCGGGCGCTCGCCGTCAGCACCTGCTGGGACATGCTGTTCAAGGGCGAGCTGTCCACCGGAGACTTCCTCGACTGCGTGCTGGCGGTGCTGGCCACCGAGTCGAGCCCGGGTGTCGTCCAACCGCTGTTCACCCTGGCGCTGCGCGCAGCGGAGCAGTGGAGCCCCGCTGTGCTCGTGCCCCGTCGGCTGACCCGGCTCGCCGAGGTGGCCGCCGCCCGCGCCGACCAGCCGGAGCATCGGCTTCCGGCCCTGCAGACGCTGGCCGCTGCGGCGACCGCACCCGAGCACTTCGAGTTGCTCGACGCGGCCGCCACCGACGACGTGGACCTGGCCTGGCGGGTCGAGGTCCGGCGGGCCTCACTCGGCCGGTACGACGAGGCCGCCGTCGCAGCGCTGCTGGCGCGCGACCCCGACCCCGACGCCCGGGTGCGCGCGTGGGGCGTCTCGGCCGCCCGGCCGCTGGAGGAGGCCAAGGCCGAGGCCTGGGACCGGGTGTGGCGCGAGCGCGCCGTACCGGCTGGCCAGCCGCTGGTCGACTTCGCCCAGTGCTTCTGGCGACCGGTCCAGCACGAACTGGTGCTGCCGTGGGCGCACCGCTACCTCGACGAGGTGGCCGAGGTCTCCGGGGGCGGGCTGCTCGCCCTGAGCGGCCTGGTCAGACATATGCGTCCGACGACCGCGGACCAGGAGTGGTTGGGCCGTGCGCAGGACCTGACCGAGGGCGACGCGCTGGCCCCGGCGATCCGCACAGTGGTCCGGATCGTCGCCGACCAGCTGACCCGGATGCTGGACGCGCGCGCGTGACGCGCTGCCTGTTCGTCACCCATCCCGAGGTCGTCGTGGAGCCCCTGGTGCCCGTGACCCAGTGGTGGCTGTCCGACACGGGTCAGTCGCGTGCGCAGGCCTTCGCCCGATCGCTCGTCGGCCAGGGCTTCGACGCCGTCGTCTCCAGCACGGAGCGCAAGGCCGTCGACACCGCCGAGATCCTCGGGACCGTCCTCGAGCTGCCGGTCGTCATGGACGAGGGGCTGGGCGAGAACGACCGGTCAGCAACAGGGTTCCTGCCTCCAGCGGAGTTCGAGCGGACGGCGGATCGCTTCTTCGCCCATCCCGGGGAGTCGGTCCGCGGCTGGGAGACCGCGGCGGCGGCCCAGGAGCGCATCGTCGCCGCCGTACGGCGTCACCTCGCCGATCGTCCGGCGGCCGACCTCGTGTTCGTCGCCCACGGCGCCGTCGGCACACTGCTGCTCTGCGACCTGATGGCGCTGCCGATCAGCCGCGACCTCGACCAGCCCCGCCAGGGCTGCCGGTTCGCCTTCGACCCAACGACGTGGACCGCGGACGGGCCGTGGCAACCGCTGCCCCATGACCCCGAGGAGATGCTTTAGTCGTCGACCTCGACGGGCTCGCGGCGGAGGCCGGTCTCGTCGATCGGGAAGCGGAGCTCCTTCTGACGCTCGATCGCCGCACCGACCAGCCCCTTGAACAGCGGGTGCGGGCGGGTGGGGCGGGACCGCAGCTCGGGGTGGGCCTGCGTCGAGATGTAGTAGGGG
>DOWL01000165.1:0-330 GCA_003519585.1 Nocardioides sp.
CGGTTGCGGCCGGCGTTCTTGGCGACGTACAGCGCTGCGTCGGCGGCGGCGTACAGGTCGGGGAGATCGGCCGCGTGGGTCGGTGCGTGCGCCAGGCCGAGGCTCGCCGTCACTCGGATCACGTGGCCCGCACCGACGGTGATGCCGTGGGTGCGCACCGTGTCGACGATCTGGTGGGCGCGGCGTTCGGCGCCCTCGGGGCTGCAGTCGGGCATCAGCAGGGCGAGTTCGTCCCCTCCGAGGCGGGAGACGACGTCGCCCTGGCGGGCCGACTGCACGAGGAGTGCGGAGACCTGGACCAGGACTTCGTCGCCGGCCTGGTGGCCGTAG
>DOWL01000165.1:473-903 GCA_003519585.1 Nocardioides sp.
TCCTTGAACTTGTCGAGGTCGACGAGGATGAGGGCGGTCCCGGCCTCGGACCGGGCGCTGGTCAGGGCGATCGCAGTGGCCTTCTCGAAGGCGCGACGGGTGACCAGGCCGGTGAGCGAGTCCGTGGCGGCGCGGTGGGCGAGCTTGGCCATGGTGATCGCGCGTGCCTCCTCGCTGCGCACCAGCATCACGGTGGTCGCGATCAGCGCCGCCGCCATGTAGCCCGCATCGGTCACGACGTCGCGCAGGGGGAGGTGCGCCGCGACGACGATGGTGACACCGAGGATCGCGGCGGAGGTGACCAGTGCGGCCCCGCGTCGGGGCAGCTGCGATCCGGCGTACAGGACCGGGAAGACGAAGAAGATCTGCGCCGTGATCGACGCGTCGTGAGTGGCGAGGTCGATCACCACGATCGCCGCGATCGCGACGA
>DOWL01000165.1:1002-1644 GCA_003519585.1 Nocardioides sp.
CCACGATCGCCGCGATCGCGACGAACGGGCAGAGCGCCCACGCCGGTGCGGTCGCCTGGTCGACGCTGCGCGCGGCCACGACCATTCCGACGAGGACGGCGAGGGCCAGCCCGGCGATCGCGAGGAGCGTGTTGTCGGAACGGACCTGTTGGTCCTGCAAGGGCAGGAAGACCACGGTGACCGCGACCCCGAGCGTCGCGAAGGCGGACACGATCCGCTTCGCCACGCGGTAGTCGCGCGGTTGCATCCACGTCAGGAGTTGCTGCACGGGGACTCCGGGGCTTGTCGTCGTTCGGCCGCTCGTCGAGGGCTCCCAGCAGCCCTGGACGAGGTGGCCGGGAGGCCACCGTTCTCCTCAGGATCGGCGCCGTGCCGCCGGACCTGAGGAGTTCAGCCGCGAGGTAGTCGGCCGAGCCTGCCTCGCGCCGAGGAGTCCGCCCCGATCGGGACGACCTCGGTGGCCTTGGCGAGCCCGTGCGGGGGCATGTTGCCGTAGACCGCTTCGTACTCCCCGGCCCGCACCAGGAACGTCTCGTGCCAGATCCCTGATCGCGGGTCCTTGCCGACCCGCTTCCAGTAGGTCCGCCACGCGGCGAGGTGCGGGTCGGCCTCGTCCTTCGCGAACCGCTCGAGGTCCTCGAA
>DOWL01000165.1:1714-2091 GCA_003519585.1 Nocardioides sp.
CGCGAACCGCTCGAGGTCCTCGAACGAGCGCCAGTACTGCACGTTCATGGTCAGCCCGTAGGTCTCGTAGCCGAGCAGCCCCTTCTCGGGCCGCTCGCTGAGGTACTTCAGCATGTACGGCATCGACCGCATGCCCCCGAGGTCGCGCAGCGACCGGAACAGGTGCAGCCGGTCGAACTTCGCCCCGATGAGGAAGACGACGAAGTCGCCTTCGATCCGTGCCCCTCGGCGTCCCTGGTTCACCTCTGCCATCTATGGAGTCTCCGCCTACCTGCGAGGGCGGTCCAGTACAGATTCGCGACCGACGCTGGCAGGGTCGCCGCCCGGGGTGGTCACGTAGGTGCCCCGCCTGTGGAGGTTTCGACACCGTCGGCGCT
>DOWL01000165.1:2262-6130 GCA_003519585.1 Nocardioides sp.
GCAGCGAGCGTGTCGAAACCTCCCACGCCGAGGCACGGACCTGACCGACGCCGCTACGGCTGCAGCGAGAGAAAGATGAACGCCGCCAGTAGGACCAGATGGACGCCGCCGTTGAGCGGTTTCGAGCGCCCGGGGACCACGGTCAGCACCGAGACGACGGAGGTGATGGCGAGCAGGACGATCTGCATCGGCTCCAGGCCGAGCAGGAGCGGGTCGTCGAGGAAGATCGTGGCGACCGCGATGGTCGGGATGGTGAGGCCGATCGAGGCCATGGCGGAGCCGTAGGCGAGGTTGAGCGAGATCTGTACGTCGTCGCGGGCCGCGGCCCGGACCGCGGCGATCGACTCGGGGAGCAGGACCAGCAACGCGATCACGACGCCGACCGAGGCTGCGGGGAAGCCGGCCGCCTTCACGCCCTGCTCGATGGAGGGCGACTCGACCTTGGCCAGGCCGACGACGGCGACCAGGCCGACGACCAGGAGTCCGATGGAGATCCACGCGTCGCGCGCCGACGGCGGGTCGGCGTGCCCGTCGCCGTCGTCGTCGTGCGGACCGGGAAGGTCGGGGGAGACCGGTAGGAAGAAGTCGCGGTGCCGCACCGTCTGGGTGAAGACGAAGAGGCAGTAGAGCGCAAGTGATGCCGTCGCCGCGAAGGCCAGCTGCGAGGAGGAGAACTCCGGCCCGGGTGCCGAGGTCGTGAAGCGGGGGAGGACCAGGGTCACCGAGGCGAGGGTGATGACGGTGGCCAGCGCGGACCCGGTGCCCTCCGGGTTGAAGTTCGCGAGATGGTGGCGCAGCGCGCAGACCAGCAGGGCCAGGCCGACGATGCCGTTGCAGCTGATCATCACCGCCGCGAACACCGTGTCCCGCGCGTACGTCGACGCGCCGGAGCCCCCGGACACCATGAGCGTGACGATCAGCGCCACCTCGATCACCGTCACGGCGACCGCGAGGACGAGTGACCCGTAGGGCTCGCCGACCCGGTGCGCGACCACCTCGGCGTGGTGGACCGCGGCGAGCACGGCACCGATGAGGGGGATCGCGATCAGCGCGGCGACCCAGGCGTCCGGGTGCCGCCCCCACGAGACCAGGAGCACGAGCAGGCCGACGATCGGCGCGACGAAGGTCCACGACATCCGGCCCCGGGTCGCTGCGCTCATGACTGCACCCTAGGGACCCAAGGCACATTGCTACGTCACCGGACAACGGATCGGTGCCCCGAGCGGCACCACTCGGGACACGTCCTAGACTCGTTGTCGATGGCAACCAGTCAGGCGAGCCCGGCCGAGACCGGGGAGTACACCCACCGGCAGATCCTCACGATCTTCTCCGGGCTGATGCTCGGGATGTTCCTCGGCGCGCTCGACCAGACGATCGTCAGCACCTCGATCCGCACGATCGCCGACGACCTGCAGGGGCTGAGCGTCCAGGCGTGGGTCACCACGGCGTACCTCATCACCGCCACCGTGACGACGCCCATCTACGGCAAGCTCGGCGACCTGTACGGGCGCAAGAAGCTGTTCATGTTCGCGATCTCGGTCTTCATCGTCGGCTCGGCGCTGTGCTCGATGGCGTCGTCGATGTACCAGTTGGCCGCGTTCCGCGCCGTCCAGGGCATCGGCGCGGGCGGGCTCTTCACGCTCGTGCTCGCGATCATCGGCGACATCGTGAGCCCCCGCGAGCGGGCTCGGTACAGCGGCTACTTCATGGCCATGTTCGGCACCTCGAGCGTGCTCGGCCCGGTGATCGGCGGCTTCCTGGCGGGTCAGACCGTGCTGCTCGGGATCTCTGGCTGGCGTTGGGTCTTCCTGGTCAACGTGCCGATCGGGATCGTGGCCCTGATCGTGGTCTACCGCACGCTGCACATCCACCCGGTGCGACACGGCGTGATCCGCATCGACTGGTGGGGCGCGGTCGCGCTCGTGGTCGGCCTGGTGCCGCTGCTCATCGTGGCCGAGGAGGGCCGTGAGTGGGGCTGGGATTCAACGCGGTCGATGACGGCGTACGTCGTGGGCGTGGTCGGGCTGGTCGCGTTCGTGCTGATCGAACGCGCCATGGGCGAGGCTGCGCTGATCCCGCTGAAGCTGTTCCGGATCCGCGCCGCCGCCATCACCATCGTCGCGAGCGTGGTCGTCGGCACCGCGATGTTCGGCGGCATCATGATCCTGCCGCTGTACATGCAGATCGTGCACGGCGCGAGCCCGACCGAGTCGGGGTTCCTGATGCTCCCGATGGTGGTCGGGATGATGACCGGCTCGATCGTCTCGGGCCGGATCATCTCCAAGACCGGCCGGATCCGCGGGTTCCCGATCTTCGGCTCCGCGCTGATCGTGATCGGACTGTTCGCGTTGTCGTTCACGTCCGCCGACACCGCGCTCAAGGTGGTGGCGGTGCCGATGGTCGTGCTGGGCCTCGGACTCGGCAACTGCATGCAACCGCTGCTGCTGATCGTGCAGAGCGCCGTACCCGCCTCCAACATCGGGGTGGCCACCAGCTCCGCGACGTTCTTCCGGCAGATCGGCGGCACCCTTGGTGTTGCGGTCTTCCTGTCCGTGCTGTTCAGCACTGTCGGCGCCAACATCGCCGACCACATCCGCGAGGACGCCCAGACCGCTGCCTGGCAGCAGGTCGCGCGCGATGCCGATCCGAACTCGGTCGACGGCCAGGTGCTCGCCTCGCTGGCCGGCCAGGTCGGACCCGACGGCGGTGTGCTGGCCAAGGTCCAGAACGACTCCTCGATCATCGACCAGATGCACCCGGTCCTCGCCCACCCGTTCAAGGCGGGCTTCGCCGACTCGATGGACCTGGTCTTCCGGCTCGCCGCCCTGGTCGGGCTGCTGGCGTTCCTGGTGCTGCTCTGGATGCCCAAGGTCGAGCTCCGGGCCACGTCGGCCAGCGTGGCGGCGCGCGCCCAGGCTGGCGGTACGCCGGTCGCTCCGGCCGCGCCCGCCGATCAGGCTGGTTGAGCGCCGCAACCCGTGACGCTGGGCCGCGCTTGCCGGATGTGCGCTCACAGGCCATTCTCGACGGGACCGTGTCCGTAGTCTCGAGGGATGTTCAACCTCGGCCTTCCGGAGACGTTTCTCATCCTCCTGTCAGTAGCGTTCTTCGTAGCGTTTTTCGCATGGGTGATCCGGGCTCTGACTCGTCCTTAAAAGACGACCGGACCTGGAGAAGGGGCCTTGGGCTTGCTGAACGCGCTCAAAGGCATGTTCCTGTTCAGCTTCAACGTGCTGGAGGGCGCTCCGCCACTGAATCCTCAACAGAAGCGCGGCCTCGCATTGGGGGCCATTTACTCCGCGGAAGCGCACCTGCCCATCAACGCCCTGGCAGTGGAGGGTGATCGCGAGTCGACGCGCAGCGTCATCGCAGAGGCTTGGGACGTGACCGGGCCATCGGACGTCGAGGGTGCCTACGAGTATCTGGAGACTTCGGGTCATCGCACGCTCTACGCGCTTGTCGCGCCCAAAGTCGAACTGTTGCTCACGACGGAGGACCAGTACAACGACTTGGAACTGGCCAGGGCGCATGAACGGGAAATCACTGAGCAAGCCCCGCACAGCGGGCTGAGTATCGAAACAGCTCACCACTATTACCATTGCTGGCGCGCTGCGGCCCAACTCGGCCGCCTTGACGCACTGGACAAACCATTACCGACTTCTATTGTCGCGTGGGATGCCGCGCGCATGGTTAACCTGACCCGCCTCATGTTGCTACCCGAGTACATCTCTGAGGCCCAAGCGTGGGCCGCCATCGAGCGGGCAACAGACCTGTGCCGCCAGGCGTACTATTCGTCTTGGCAGGATTTCGGCGATGCCTTTGTCGTGGGCCGCGCCTTTTGGATGGCCGAGAGGGGCGAGCCGCCCGA
>DOWL01000165.1:6252-6535 GCA_003519585.1 Nocardioides sp.
TGGGCCGCGCCTTTTGGATGGCCGGCATCTCCAACGGTTCCGGGGATTCCGAGATCGAGGTATTCCAGCGGGCCTGCAGGCGCCTGCGCGATATCGAGGGCTCGCCCTGGCGAGACATTCCCTATAGGTACGGCGTATAGGAGCGCTATCCGGCCGTTCCTGGTCCTGGCTCCTGATGCCCAAGGTCGAGCTGCAGGCCCCGGTCGATCAGACTGTTTGATCCCCGCGTACCCACACCGACACTGGCCGGTGCAGCGCACTCGGATCTGCGGCGAGGTCGCCG
>DOWL01000165.1:6624-7015 GCA_003519585.1 Nocardioides sp.
CGACGACCAGCAGGTCGGCAGCAAGCCCCGCGCGGAGGGAGCCGGTCCGGTCGGCCAACCCGCACGACGCGGCCGCGCCCGAGGTGGCGGTCGCCAGTGCCTCGGCGATCGCGTAGCCCGCGGTGACCAGGTCGAGGACGGCGAACGCGACGTTTCCGTGCGCCTTGGGTGGACTGATCCCGGCGTCGGTGCCGCTGACCAGCCGCAGGCCGTGTGCTCGCATCCGGGTCAGGTGACCAATCCGGGTGGCGGTAAAGGTCGAGAAGTCGAAGCCGAGCCGTTCGAACGTGGCGCGCAGCCCCGGCGACAGCTTGTCGATGGGAGGCACCCGCTCGGGGTCGGTCCCGACCGTCGGGCAGACCTGGATGGCCGCCGCGGCCACCTCCTCGAG
>DOWL01000165.1:7141-7369 GCA_003519585.1 Nocardioides sp.
GCCGCCGCGGCCACCTCCTCGAGGAGATCGTCGGGCAGTTGCAACCCCTCGGCGGTGATGCCGGTGAAGTGCTCGATCCCGTCGACCCGGGCGGCGACGGCGTGCCGGATCCCGGCCAGCGAGTGCGCGTGTGCCAGCACCTGGAGTCCGGCCTCGTGGGCCGCCTCGACCACGGCCCGAAGTTCGTCGTCGGCGAACTGGACCCCGAACGAGTCGCTGCCCGGGGTC
>DOWL01000186.1 GCA_003519585.1 Nocardioides sp.
GCGCCGGCATGCTACAGCGCGCGGCGATGGAGATAGCCGTCGGTCTCGGCCGTGACCAGGGTGCCACCGACGACGAATGCGCCGCGGACCGTGTTCCAGTCCACCCCGAGATCGTCGGCAGGCGTGGGCGTGCCGGCATCGGTGCCGTCGAACTCCACGGTGGCGAGGGCGTTCGCCGCCTGGGCAGGAGGCGGAAGGTCCCGTCGGACCACCTCGATGGCGTTCACAAGTGGGTTCTCGGCCACGTGGGAGAAGTCGATGTCCACACTGCCGTCGCTGGTGATGTCGAAGGACCGCACCGTGCCGCGCTGATCTCCCACCGCGGCGACGAGGTCGAAGTCGTCCAGGACGGTGACACCGTCGAGTGCGACGTCGAACACCCGGTCTCCGACGTTGCTGGTGCAGGTGCAGCGGTTGGCAAAGTAGAGGCGCACCTGCAGCGGGAGCCCGTCGTCGGCCGGAAGATGCCAGGACATCCTCGGGTTGTCCGACGGCGACCATCGCTCGGTCTCGAAGACGCCGCCCGGGGTGCTCGACGGCACGGCGGGGTCGACCGTGGCTCCGCCGCCCCAACCGGCGGCGTTGCTGCCGCTCGTGCGGTACGGGCTGTCGCCACCCTCGTCGGCCTCCCACGCCGGCCCGCCGTCCGCAGCTGCGATCGAGGGACCGCCGGCATTCACCCGGTAGAGGACGTTGCCTTGGTCGATGGCGCGGGCGCCGCCGAGGTAGACCTCGCCCGGCAGCCGGGGCGTCGTGTCGGAGGCGGGCGCGGCACCACCGGCGATAGGAAAGAAGGCCAGCCGTGGACGGCGGTACTTCCGGTCGCCCACCCACTGGGTGTTGCTCCCGATCCACACACCGGTGGGCGTCGCGTGGATCGCGTAGACCGCCTCACCTCGAGGGTTGCGGCCCGGGTTCCAGCTCAGCGGCAGACCCGAGTCGGGGTCCAACGCGGCCAGTCCGGCTCGGGGCACCGAACCCTGGCCATTGCTGTCGCGGCCCTCGCTGTTGTTCATCCAGCGCTGGTGTCCTCCGACATACACCGCGTTCTCGGTGATCTCGACACCCCACAGTGTGTCGCCGCCGCTGTAGTCGACCCAGGTCGGCTGGACGTCCTCGCCCGAGCGGTCGAAGTCGAACCGGGCTGCGGAGTCGCACAGAGTCCCGGGGTTGGCTCCCCCGGTGCTCGCCACGACGAAGAACGAGTCGTCGGGTGAGACGGCCATCCCCCGCATGGTCGTGTCGAACGCCCAGTTGTAGCAGTAGGGCTCGAAGCGCCGGGTCCGCCAGTCGACGTCGACGGAGGCGGTGTCCGGACCGACGTCGATCACCACCAGCTGGTCACGTGGCAGCCCGTCGGCCCGCTTGAAGTTGCCGATGACGGCCAGCTTGTCGCCGGTCGATGTGGCCTCCATGTCCTTCACCCCGACGGGTCCCTGCGCGCCGCCCCCGCTGTCGTTGTGGTGGCCGGTCAGGTCCACCCCCATCAGGGGGTCGAGCGCGCCGCTCCTCGGGTCCAGGGCGGCGAGCCCCCCGTGCGGCTGGCCGCCGGCCGCGGTGAAGGTGCCTCCGATGATCAGGCGGCCGCGCGCCATCGTCAGCGAGGTGACCCGTCCGTTCGTCGTCGCCGGCCGGAACCCGTCCACGACGTCGCCGGTGGTGATGTCGAGGAGCGTGACGTGGCTCTGGGCGAGGGACCCGACACGGGTGAAGCGACCGGCGACCAGGACGGTGCCGGGCTCGGGTCCAGGGAGTACGTCGTCCACCGTCCCGTTCAGCTGCGGAGCGAAGGAGGCCACGAATGCCCCGGTCGTCGCGTCGAACGCGACCAGGCCCGACACCGCGCGCGCGGCTCCACCCGAAGGAGTCACATTGGTGAAGGTGCCGCCTGCGACCAGAGTCGGACCCACCTGCGTGAGGGCGTTCACCTCGCCGTCGTTGACGGCCGGGGTCCAGGCGGCCGGAACGACGGCCGGAACGACGTCGTGCCCGGGTCCGGCGAAGGCCGGCGCGCCGTTCGGGAGCACCACGGACAGTGGCCCAGCCGTACAGCACAGCGTGACGATGGCAGCGAACAGTCTTCCCACGAGTCCCCCATGATCGTGATGCGATCGGCCCAAGAGCCGGCAACCTCGGCAACAGCTGTTCGTTTCGCGTGCGCCGACGTCGGTCCTGGGTCGCTACGTTCCCCCTGGATATAGGCACCGGAGGGCGCCGACGACAACCCCGGGACCCGTACTGTGCGCTACCTGTCTCGGGTCCGTCACGAAGTTGCAACGCGATGAGCGAGCACTTGTCATGAATCGGGTGCGCGCTCGAGTGGCTCCCCGCCGGGCAGGCCGACGTCGACGCGGTCCTCCACAGTCGCGCTTCCGTCGGGTGCGATGACGATGGACGCGTACCCGGTCTGGAGTCCGGTGCGGGGGTTGACGTACGCGAGCCGCACACTGATGTCCTTGAGCGGGACCGAGAACGGGGTCGAGAAGCGGTTGAAGGTCGGGTTCTCCTCCACCCCGCCGGACGTCCCGAGCTGGCTCACCACGGTCCAGGTGATCTCGTCGCCATCGGTGTTCCAGATGACCCACGGGCGGCTGGCGTCGTGGAGGTGCCCGATGTTCACCATCCCGGGCGGCACGTCGGGAATGCCGTCGTCGCGGGGAGTCGTCTCGGAGCCGACCGCAGTGGCCAGGTCGCCAGTCGAACCGAGGCCGAGGTACGCCGCCGCGGCGCGCGGCTGGTGCAGCACGACGACGACGCCGCTGGCCCCGGCGTCCTTGTCGACCACGTCCCGCAAGCTCTCACCCAGCTCCTCCTCGGTCACACCCGACGGGTTGCGGACCAAGCCCCCGAACAGTGCCTTGAAGGCGGGGTCGGCGGCTCCGGCGACCTGGAGTCCGCCGACCTCCTCCACCTCGAGGTCGGGAACGGTGACGCCCTCGCCGTGAAGTTGGGCCACCGTCGTCGACGTGTCGTGGTCACCCTTGACCACCACCGTGGGGATGCCGGTGCTCGCGTGGACCTCGTCGGCCGCGAAGTCACCCTCGGCCACCGTCCCGTTCGAGGTGAGGTCCCCGGCGATCGTGCGCAGCACGATGGCCTCCTCGCCCAGCAACTCCTGGAGCAGCGGGTAGAGATCGCGGCGCACCGTGGTCGCGACGATGCTCCCCTGGGGGTCTGCCTCCGAGATGACGATCCGTTCGCCTTCTCGAGGCTGCAGCGCCGCGGCGTGCAGGGGGAGCTCGGCCGCCAGGTTCGCGTCGGCTGTGTCGGCGAACTGCCGGGTCCGCTCCTCGATCCGGCGGGTGTTCTTCTCGATGAACGGCTGGATCTGCTGAGCGACCTCACGGGTCTGGGGACTGCTGAACGAGAGCCGTGGTTCGCTGGGCAACGCGTAGCTGTTCGTGACCTCCCGCGAGCCCACCCAGCTGCCGAAGAACTGCCACGCCACCGCCGCCGAGATGCCCACGGCAAGCAGCAGGTAGACCGCATGCACGGCCACCCTGGCTGGCGGCGTCCTGAAGGTGTGCACCACCGGTGGCGCTCGGCCCCGGAAGAGGAGGCACAGGACGAGGCCGCCAGCCAAGGCGGCCAGCAACTCGTAGCGGACCAGCCCGTCCAGGACCTCGGTCCGCAGCCGTTGGGCGTACACGTCCGCGAGTTCGCTGGGATCCTCGACGAAGGCGGCGTTGGCCCTCAGGAACCGCGGTGCGGCGTACGACGACAGGGTCCCTCCGGCGACCGGCGGGCCGGTCGAACGCAGCCGCACCCCGAAGCCTGCCGCGCCGGTCTGGTCCCAATAGACCTTCCCGAGAACGCCGGTGTCCAGGGTCGAAGTGCCGTCGTGCGCGAGGGTCACCTCGACGGGAAACGTCCCGACGCGGTCGCGGAAGGCGGCGGTCTCGACCGACCGCTCCGCAGCCAGCGGAAGGGCCACGACCGCCGCGACCACGACGTAGCAGCACAGTGCGAGCGTCCAGCGTAGGAGCGAGCGACGAACCCCTGTCACAGCTCGACCGTAGACGAGCCCCGGCGAGCCACGAGCCGGTCGGCGGGCCTGGCGCTGCTCCGGGTATGTCTCAGTGCTCGGCGCGAACGGGGGCAGAGGTGGCCTGCTGGCGGGTGTGGAAGTACGACGGAGCGCGGTCGACGGTCCAGAAGGGCTGCACCCCGAAGTGCTCGTAGACCGCGGCGACGTCGGATCGCGCCACCGGGTGCGACCCGCCGTGCTGGATTGCACGCACGGTGCCGTGGTGGCGATCGACGTGCACGCGATCGTCCACCCTGGTCACCACCTCGACCGGGATCCACTGCTCGCTGGCCGCCAGCCCCAGGAAACCCCCGGATGCGACCGTGAGGAGTCGAGCCCGACGCTCGTCGGTGTCGATGGCAAGTTCGATGACCTCGCCCACGCGGTAGCCGCTTGGGTCGACCACCGCCAACCCCCGCACGTCGTCGGCCGGGTGCGCGAGCAGGTGGTCGCCATCGGCGATCCACGCCAACTCCTCGCGATGCCGAGG
>DOWL01000233.1 GCA_003519585.1 Nocardioides sp.
GCGCCGGCGCGCGACCACCGTCGCTGCGAGCCCCTCGAGCGCAGGCTTGTCGGGTACGGCGACGGCGCGCGATGCCGTCGACGTCTCCGTGGCCTGGTCGTGCGGGGTCTCGGTCATAGGCGAAATCCTAGGTGCGAGGCCGCCCAGCGCCGAAACGGGATCCGGCATGCCCTACCGTCGCTACCCGTGGGGTTCGCACTCGAGTTCACCGAGGACCCACGCGTCTTCCTCGGCCGGGCTGGGGTCTTTCTCGGGGCCGACCCCGTGCTCAACACCGTGATCGCCACGGCCACGGCGGCGGCCGTTCAGGCTGCGGACGCCGGCCAGCCGGCGCCCGAGTGGCCGCGCTGGTGGCTGACCATGACGGACCAGGCGACCGCGGCGCCCGTGGGGGTGGCGATGCGGACCGCGCCGTTCCCCCCGTATCCGCTCTACGTGCTGCCGATGCCGGACGCCGCCGCGCGCGACCTCGCTGCTGCGCTGGTCGAGCGCGGCGAGGAGGTGAGTGGGCTCAACGGGGCCCTGCCCGCCACCGAGGTGCTGGCCACCGAGCTCGCCCGGCGGACGGGGCGACGGGCCCGAGTCCACGAGCACATGCGGCTGCACGTGCTCGAGCGGCTGGTCGAACCGGACGAGGTGCCCGACGGCCGGGCCCGGGTGGCGCTGCCTGCCGACTCCGAGCTGGTGCTGGCCTGGTTCCGCGCGTTCCACGCCGATGCCGCCGCGCAGGCGGGCCGGCTGGAGCCCGAGGGGGAGGGCGAGCAGTTCGACGACGCGGTGATCTCCTCTCGGATCGCCGAGGGGCGGGTCTTCGTCTGGGAGGACGGGCTCGGTACGCCGGTCAGCCTGGTCGGGTTCAACGCGCCCAGCTTCGGCGTCGCCCGGGTCGGGCCGGTCTACACGCCGGGCGCCCACCGCGGGCACGGCTTCGCGAGCGCGCTGACCGCACACGTCTCGCGGCTGCTGCGCGACGCCGGCTCGCAGGTCTGCCTGTTCACCGACCAGGCCAACCCGACCTCGAACAAGATCTACGCCGCGCTCGGCTACGTGCCGGTCGTCGACATGGCCAACCTGCGGATCACCACACCAGCACGGGTTTGACGACCGCCCCGCTGGTCACGTCGGCCACGGCGCGGCCGATCTCCTCGGCGGGGTAGGTCGTCACCAGGTCGTCCATCGCGAAGCTCCCGGCAGCGCGCATCTCGAGCAGCCGCGGCACCATCTCCTGCGGGTCCGAATCGCCCTCGATCGAGGCCAGCACGGTCTTGCCGCCCTGGAGGAGGTCGATGGCGTCGAGGGTGTACTCCTCGGCGCCGAGGCCGAGCGCCACCACGGTGCCGCGGATCGCGAGCGACTGCTGGGCCTGCTTGACCACCGCGGGGATCGCCGTGGTGTCGATCGCGTAGCTCGCGCCTCCGCCGGTGAGCTCCTTGACCCGGTCGACGACGCTGTCGACCTCGGTCGGGTCGACGGTCGTGGCCCCGAATCGCTCGGCCACCTCGCGCCGGCCGGCCAGCGGGTCGACGGCCACGAGCGAACCGACCCCCGCGGCCGCGGCGGCCGCGAGGGCAGCCAGGCCGACCGCACCGACGCCGTACACGACCAGGCTCTCGCCGCTGCTCGGCCGCAGCACGTTGAGGACGGTGCCGGCGCCGGTCTGGAAGCCACAGCCGTACGGCGCCAGCAGGGTCAGGTCGAGTGCGGGGTCGACCTTGACGCAGTTGTCGGCGTACGCGAGCGCGTGTGCCGCCAGGCTCGACTGCCCGAAGAAGTTCCCGAAGATCTGTTGGTCGCCACGCCGGAGCGACGTCGAGCCGTCCATCCGCATGCCCATGTAGTTGAGCAACAGCGTCCGGTCGCAGTAGCCCACCAGCCCGGCCTGGCACTTCGCGCAATTGCGGCAGGAGCGGAAGCTCATCACGACGTGGTCGCCAGGCTCGAGGCCGCTGACCTGTGCCCCGACCGCCTCGACGACGCCGGCGCCCTCGTGGCCGAAGACGTTGGGGAACATCTCCGGCGGCAGGAAGTTGCCCATCGTGAGGTCGGTGTGACAGTTGCCGGTGGCCACCATCCGCACCACCACCTCGTCCTCGCGCGGCTCGTCGAGCTCGACGTCGGTGAGCGTGAACGGCTGGCCCTGGCCCTCGACGACGGCGGCTCTGGTCTTCATGGCGGACAACCTAGAACGTGTTCTAGTGCTTGTCACGGGGCGTCGGCGCGGAGCGCGCGCCCTAGGCTGGCCTCCTCATGAGCGACCTGCCCGAAGACCCCGAAGGCGCCGCGACGCCACGCCTTGCCGAGACCTACGCCGAGGCCGAGGACGCGCTGCTGTCGCGGTGGCCGGAGACCAAGCTCGACCCGAGCCTCGACCGGATCACCGCGCTGCTCGACGTACTCGGCGACCCGCAGACGGCCTACCCGGTCATCCACCTCACCGGCACGAATGGCAAGACGTCCACGAGCCGGATGATCGACACGCTGCTGCGAGCCCACGAACTGCGGACCGGCCGTTTCACCAGCCCGCACGTCGAGAAGATGAGCGAGCGGATCTCGGTCGATGGGGAGCCACTCGGCGACGAGGAGTTCGTGGCCGCGTTCAACGACGTCGCGCCCTACCTCGCGATCGTCGACGCCGAGCAGGACCACCCGCTGTCGTTCTTCGAGACCGTGGTGGCGATGGCCTATGCCAAGTTCGCGGAGGCGCCGGTCGACGTCGCCGTCGTGGAGGTCGGTATGGGCGGCTCGTGGGACGCCACCAACGTCGCCGACGGGGTCGTGGCGGTGGTGCTGCCGATCGCCGTCGACCATGCCCGCTACCTCGGCAACTCGCCCGCCGTGATCGCGGTCGAGAAGGCCGGCATCATCAAGCCCGGCGCCATCGCGGTGCTCGCCGAGCAGACCCCCGACGTCGACGCGGTGCTCCAGGACCGGATCGCCGAGGTCGGGGCTGGCGTGGCCCGCGCCGGCACGGAGTTCGGCGTCCTCTCGCGGATGCCGGCCGTCGGCGGCCAGGTGGTCTCACTGCGGGGTTTGCGGGGGCAGTACGACGACCTGTTCCTCCCGCTGTACGGCGCCCACCAGGCCGACAATGCCGCGCTCGCGCTGGCCGCGGTCGAGGCGTTCCTCGGTGGCGCCGAACCGCTGGACGACGAGGTGGTGCGGGGGGCATTCGCCCAGGTCACCTCGCCGGGCCGGCTCGAGATCGTGCGCACCGGGCCGACGATCGTGCTCGACGCGGCGCACAACCCGCACGGCGCCGAGGCGACGGCAGCGGCCCTGGAGGACTCCTTCACGCTCGACCCGCTGATCGGGGTGATCGGCGTGATGGGCGACAAGGACGCCGAGGGGCTGCTGGCGGCGTTCGAACCGCACCTCGCGCATGTCGTGGTCACCGAGAACTCCACTGACCGCGCGCTACCTGCCGTCGAACTGGCCCGGGTCGCCGTCGAGGTGTACGGCGAGGACCGGGTCACCGTCGAGCCGCGGCTGGCCGACGCGATCGACGTCGCTGCCGGTCTCGCCGAGTCCGGTGGCAGCTCGTCAATAGGCTCCGGGGGAGTGCTGATCACCGGTTCGGTGGTGACCGTCGGTGAGGCGCGAGCGATGCTGCGGCGACGCTCGTGAGCGCACCCGAGCCGGCTGAACACTCCGAGCCGACTGATCACGCAGAGCGCGGCCGGTCACCCCGTCGGGGCATGTGCGCGGCCACCCTCAGCCTCGAGGGCATCACCCTCGGCCTCACCACGCCGGTGCTCATCACGATCGCCGACGTCGACGTACCCGTCGCGCTGGCCATCGGGCTCGGCCTGGCCGTGCTCTGCCTGCTCACCGCCGGGCTGCTCCGGCACGAGTGGGCCTATGGTCTCGGGTGGCTGATCCAGGTCGCCGCGATCGCGCTCGGCTTCGTGGTCGGCGTGATGTTCTTCCTCGGGGGTGTCTTCGCGCTGCTGTGGGCGACCGCCTACCTGCTCGGCCGCAAGATCGAGCGCGAGCGAGCCGCGGCGTACGCCGCCTATGACGCCGGACCGAGAGGTGAGCAACCACAGTGACCGACCTTTCACCCACGCCGCGGACGACGCTGACGCGCGAGAAGGAGCGCGGCCGGACCGATCGCGACGAGCTGCTGGCCCTTCTCGACGAGGCGATCATCGCCCACATCGGGGTGGTTGCCGGGGGTCACCCGGTGGTGGTGCCGGTCGCCTTCGCGGTCGACGCGGACGGTCCCGACGAAGGCGGCACCCTCTACGTCCACGGCTCGGTCGCCGCCGGTTGGATGCGCAAGGCGCCCGGCAGCGACGTGTGCGTCACCGTGACCGCTCTCGACGGGCTGGTGCTGGCTCGGTCGGCGTTCAACCACTCCATGAACTATCGCTGCGCCGTCGTGATCGGATCGGCCAGGCTGGTCGAGGACGAGGCCGAGCGCGCCCGGGCGATGGAGCTCACCGTCGACCACGTCGTCCCCGGCCGCGCCGCGACCCTGCGCGCCAACACCCGCAAGGAGTTGGCCGCCACCGCCATGCTCGCCGTACCCCTCCACGAGGCCTCGCTCAAGACCCGCACCGGCGGCGTCGAGGACGAGCCCGAGGATGTCGCCGCCGGCGCGTGGGCCGGCGTGGTCCCGCTGCGCATCGTCTCCGGCGACGTGGAGACCGACCCCGAGACCAGCGAGCCCGTGCCAGACGACGTACGGCGCCGGGCGGCCCAACTGTCCAACTGAGGCGTCGATAGGGTCGGCCGCATGTCACGCACCCTGGTCCTGCTCAAGCCCGACGCCGTACGCCGCGGGCTGGTGGGGGAGATCCTGTCCCGGTTCGAGGCGAAGGGCTTGACCATCGCAGCCATGGAGCAGCGGCACATCGACGCGGGCCTCGCCGACCGCCACTACGCCGAGCACGTGGAGAAGGACTTCTACCCTCCGCTGCGTGACTTCGTGACCAGCGGCCCGCTGGTCTCGCTGGTCCTGGAGGGCGACGAGGCGGTGGAGGTGGTCCGCCTCCTCAACGGCGCCACCGACGGTCGCAAGGCCGCCCCCGGGACGATCCGGGGCGATCTCTCGCTGTCCAACCGGGAGAACCTCGTGCACGGTTCGGACTCCCCGGAGTCGGCCGAGCGCGAGATCGCGATCTGGTTCCCGCAGCTGGTGCTGTAGCCGCCCGCCGCCCCGGGTGGCGGTGACCTTTCAACCTCCGGACGGCCGCGAGCGGTTGATTTCCCACCGCTGCCCGGGCCGACGCCGCCCAACCAGATCCCGTCAGTCACATCTGTCACACCAGCCTCGGCGTGGCTGCCGAGATGTCCGGTGGATCTTGCCTAGCCTGCAGGGGCCGGGAGCGGTGCGTCCTGCCGTTCCGGTCTTCCCCGCACGCTTCCCCAAGCAAGAGGACAACACGGATGGCGACCAACCTCGTCGGCCGCGACATGGCCGTTGACCTGGGCACCGCCAACACGCTCGTCTACGTGCGCGGCAAGGGCGTCCTGGTCGATGAGCCGAGCGTGGTCGCGGTCAACGAGAAGACCGGCGAACTGGTTGCCGTCGGGCACGACGCCAAGCAGATGATCGGGCGCACCCCCGAGGACATCACCGCGATCCGGCCGCTCCAGGACGGCGTCATCGCCGACTTCGAGGCGACCGAGCAGATGCTGCGGCACTTCATCGCGCTGGTGCACCGGCGCCGCTACCTCGCCAAGCCACGGATGGTCGTCTGCGTGCCGAGCGGGATCACCGCGGTCGAGCAGCGGGCCGTCAAGGAGGCTGGCTACCAGGCCGGCGCGCGCCGGGTCTACATCATCGAGGAGCCGATGGCGGCCGCGATCGGCGCCGGGCTGCCGGTGCACCGGGCCACCGGCAACATGATCGTCGACGTCGGCGGCGGCACCACCGAGGTCGCGGTGATCAGCCTCGGCGGCATCGTGACCAGCCTCAGCGTGCGCACCGCCGGCGACGAGCTCGATGCCGCCATCACCACGTGGATGAAGAAGGAGCACGCGCTCCTGCTGGGCGAGGCCACCGCCGAGGAGGTCAAGGTGACCCTGGGCTCGGCGTTCCCGGGTCCGCACGACCGCGAGGCAGAGATCCGGGGCCGCGACCTGGTGTCCGGGCTGCCGCGCTCGATCACGCTCTCCAGCGCGGACGTACGCGCGGCGATCGAGGAGCCGCTGCATGCGATCATCGACGCGGTCCGCGTCACGCTCGACCAGACGCCCCCCGAGCTGGCTGGCGACATCATGGACCGCGGGATCGTCCTCACCGGCGGGGGTGCGCTGCTGCGCGGCCTCGACGACCGGCTGCGCCACGAGACCGGGATGCCCGTGCATATGGCCGACGATCCACTCACCTCGGTGGCGCTGGGTGCGGGCCGGTGCGTCGAGGAGTTCGAGGCGCTCCAGCAGGTGCTGGTCACCGAGCGACGCCGGCTCGCCAGGAGCGCGTGACGCCACCATGACCGACCTGCTGACCCGGCCGCCGTCTCGGCGGACGCCTCGCCAGGCATCGGATCCCGGTGACCGGCTCAACCGCCGCGGCAGCCTCGAGCCGCGCGAGCCGGGCCGCCCGCGCCGGTCGCTGGTGCTCGCGTTGGTGCTGGCCTGCGCGACCCTGATGACGCTCGACCATGTCAACGACGGCGCCGCCCTCGACGGCCCCCGGCGCCTGGTCGGCGAGATCTACGGGCCGGCGGAGTCTGCCGTCGAGAACGTGGTCGAGCCGGTCGTCGCCGTACCCGACTGGCTGCGCAGCCACCACGCCATGGCCGCCGACATCGACCGGCTGCAGGCTGAGAACGACCAGCTCCGCTCCGAGCTCGCCACCAGCGACTTCGACCGCAACCGGCTCCAGGAGTACGACGACCTCACGGCGACCGCCGACGCCATCGGCCAGGCGCTCGTGCCCGCGCGCGTGGTCGCGATCGGGCCGGCCCAGTCGTTCTCGCGCACGGTGACCATCGATGCCGGCTCGCGGGCCGGGCTGGCGCCGGACCAGACCGTGGTCAACGGCCAGGGGCTGGTCGGCCGGGTGCTCCGGGTGACCTCGACCACCGCCACGGTGCTGCTCGTGGTCGACGCCGACTCCACGGTCGGGGGCCGGGTCGGGCAGAGCATGCAGGTCGGCTTCCTCCACGGCCGCGGCGACCTCGGCCAGGACGCCCGGCTCGATCTCGAGCTCGTCGACCAGACCTACGTGCCGGCGCAGGGCGAGACGGTCGTGACGTGGGGAAGCCAGGACGGCGCGCCGTACGTCGCCGGCGTCCCGGTCGGCACAGTGACCAGCGTCTACTCCAGCCTGCGCGAGACCACCCAGCGCGCGGTGATCGAGCCGTTCGTGGACTTCGCGGCCCTCGACCTGGTCGGTGTGGTGGTGCCCTCGGGCACCGAGAGCGACCGCGGCATCATCGAGGTCGACGGGAGCGTTCAGTGAGCGCCCCGCTCCTCACCCTCCCCCGGGCGCTCGCCGCGCTCCTCGCGGTCTCGATCGCGCTCGTTCTCCAGGCCTCACTGTTCTCGCACCTCGCGGTCGGTGGCGTGGTGCCCGACCTGGTCCTGCTCGTGGTCGTCGGCATCGCGCTCGCCTACGGCTCGGAGGTCGGCATGGTCCTCGGCTTCGGCGCGGGCCTGCTCCTCGACCTCGCGCCGCCGGCCGACCATGTCGCCGGTCGCTGGGCGCTCGCCCTGATGGTCGTCGGGTACGTCGCCGGGCGGCTCGCCACCTCGGGCCGACCGCGGCTCTCCCAGTGGCTGCCGGTCGCGGCCGCGTCGGCCTTCGTCGGCACCTCGATCTTCGCGCTGAGCGGGCTTCTCCTGCAGGACCCCGCGGTCGGAGTGGGCGAACTGCTGCGCGTCGAGGCCGTCACCATGGTCTACGACCTGGCGCTCGCCCTGGTCGTCGTACCCCTCACGCTCGCCCTGTTCGCGAAGGTCGAGCCCGACCGGGTCCTGGCCCCTCGATGAGCGGCACCGCGGGTGACACCAGGAGTCGACTGCGCCTGGTGGTGATCCAGGCTCTGGTCTTCTCGCTGTTCGCGACGTTGCTGGTGCGCCTCTACTACCTGCAGGTCGTCGGCGGTGAGCAGTACGCCGAGCAGGCCGCGTCGCAGTCGCTGCGTGAGGTGGTCGTGCAGCCGCAGCGCGGGCTGATCGTCGACGACGTGGGTCGCCCACTGGTCGCCAACCGCACGTCGTGGGTGGTCTCGATCGACCGCGGGACCCTCGCCAAGCTCTCCGACGACGAGCAGCGGGCCCTGCTGCACCGGGTGTCCCGGGTCACCGACGTCGCCGTCGCCCGGATCCACCGGCTGCTCACCACCTGCGGCGACGACAAGAGCGTGGTGGGTGACTGCTGGAACGGCTCGCCCTTCCAGCCGGTCCCGATCGCCATCGACGTCCCGCAGCCGATGGCGTTGCGGGTGCTCGAGCAGCCCGAGGACTTCCCGGGCGTGACCGCCGAGCAGCAGAGCCTGCGGGCCTACCCGCAGCCGTTCGGCATCAACGCCGCGCACCTGCTCGGCTACCTCAGCCCGATCACCGGCGAGGAGTACGACGCCGCCCAGGACGCCGGTGACACCTCGGTCAACGGTGCCTCCGTGGTGGGCCGGGCCGGCGTCGAGAAGGAGTACGACGCCTGGCTGCGCGGCATGCCCGGGTACAACGAGGTCGCGGTCGACTCCATGGGCCGGGTGATCGGCGACGAGGACGAAGTGTCCGCTCAGCCGGGCGACACCCTGGTCACCTCGATCGACGCCCGCGTGCAGTCGGTGGTCGAGCAGCAGCTCGCTTCCACCATCCAGACCGCGCGGACGGAATACGACGAGGTCACGCACAAGAACTACGTCGCCGACTCCGGCGCCGCGATCGTGATGGAGGCCAAGACCGGCCGGATCGTGGCGATGGCCAGCCAGCCGACGTACGACCCGTCGGTGTGGGGGGGCGGGATCTCCAAGAAGGAGCTGGCGACCCTCTACTCCGAGACGGCCGGCGAGCCGCTGCTCGGGCGGGCCACGCAGGGACAGTTCGCGCCCGGCTCGACGTGGAAGCCGATCATGACCGTCGGCGCCCTCAACAACGGCTTCTCCGAGGACACCCGCCTCGACTGCTCCTCGGGGCTGCAGGTCGGCAACCGCTGGTTCAAGAACTACGAGTCCGCCTCCGAGGGGTACATCGGCTTCGACAAGGCGCTGCAGCTCTCCTGCGACACCTTCTTCTACCGGGTCGGGCTGAAGTACTGGCAGCAGTACGGCTCGGACGAGACGAACGTGAAGGCCAAGGATCCGCTGGTCGCCGAGGCCAAGGAGTTCGGCTTCGGATCGCGCACCGGCATCGACATCCCGGGCGAGGCCCCGGGCCGGATCGCCGACCGCCAGTGGAAGTACGACTACTGGAAGTCGATGAAGTCCTACTACTGCGAGATGGACCGCAAGGACACCGCCCCCAACGCCTTCCTGCGCCTCTTCGCGCACGAGTTCTGCCTCGAGGGCAACCACTACCGCGCCGGCGACGCCGTCAACTTCTCCATCGGCCAGGGCGACACCATCGTGACTCCGCTGCAGTTGGCCCGCGCGTACGGCGCGATCTCCAACGGCGGCACGCTCTACGAGCCGCGGGTCGCGAAGGCGATCGTCTCGCCGGACGGCAAGGTGCTCGAGCGGATCCCCCCGAAGGTGGCCGGCCACCTGTCCGCGTCGAAGGCGTCGCTGCACTACGTCGACCAGGCGCTGCTGGGGACGCCGAAGGTCGGCACGCTCTACTGGCGGTTCTCCGACTTCCCGCTCGACAAGGTCCACATCCGCGGCAAGACGGGCTCCGCCGAGGTCTACGGCAAGCAGTCCACCTCGTGGGTGGCGACCTACGACGAGAACTACGTGGTCGTGATGATGGTCAGCCAGGGCGGCACCGGGTCGGGCACCTCCGGCCCGGGGGTGCGCGCGATCTGGGAGGCGCTGTACGGCGTCTCGGGCGAGAACGTCGATCCCGGGAACGCCGCGATCGCCGGCACTACTCCGCCCGAGTCGCTGCCGACGTTCATGGACGACGGCTCGATCCTGCCGCCCGGCCGATCCTCGCGAGCGGAGGGGGAGTAGTAGTGGTGTCGCTGCGACGTCTCGACTGGGTGCTGATGGGCGCCGTCCTACTGCTGGTCGCCCTGTCCGCCCTGCTGGTCTGGTCGGCGACCGCGCACCGGGTCGACCTCACCGACGGCGACTCGACCGCCTACCTGCGCAAGCAGTTGGTCAACATCGCGATCGGGCTCGGGCTGCTTCTCGCGGTGACCTTCGTCGACCACCGCACGGTGCGGATCCTCGCCCCGCTGGTCTACCTGCTCTCCGTCGCGGGGCTGGTCCTCGTCCTCTTCGTCGGCTCGACCATCAACGGGTCGCGATCCTGGCTCTACGTCGGCGGCCTGTCCGTGCAGCCCTCGGAGTTCGCCAAGCTGGCAGTGGTCATCGGCATGGCCCTGGTGCTGGCCGAGCGGGCCTCGACGCGCTGGCGGCGCCGGGTCGGCACCGTCGAGGTGGTGCTGATGTTGGCCATCGCCGGAGTGCCCGCCGTACTCATTCTGCTGCAGCCCGACCTCGGAACCATGCTGGTGCTCTCGGCCACCGTGTTCGGGGTCCTGGCCGTCTCCGGGGCCCGCCGCCGCTGGCTCGTGGCGGTCCTCCTGGGCGCCGCGTCGGTCGCCGTCGTCGCCCTGTCCGGCGGCGTGCTCAAGGCCTATCAGGTCGACCGCTTCCTGGCCTTCGTCGACCCCAACCTCGATCCCCGCGGAGCCGGCTACAACGTCGAGCAGGCGCGGATCGCCATCGGCAACGGCGGGCTGTTCGGGCAGGGGCTCTTCCACGGCTCCCAGACCCGATCGGGGTTCGTGCCCGAGCAGCAGACCGACTTCGTCTTCACGGTGGCGGGGGAGGAGCTGGGGCTGGTCGGAGCGGGGCTGCTCATCGCACTGCTCTGCGTGGTGATCTGGCGCGCGCTGGTGATCGCGCGGCGCGCGGAGGACGTCTTCGGCCGGGTGGCTGCCGCCGGCATCGCCTGCTGGTTCGGCTTCCAGGCCTTCCAGAACATCGGCATGTGCCTGGGCATCATGCCGGTCACCGGCGTGCCCCTGCCGTTCCTGTCGTACGGCGGATCGTCGCTGTTCGCGGGCATGCTCGCGGTCGGGTTGCTGCAGAACATCCACGTGCGCTCGCAGACCCGGACCTACGTGGCGCCGTACGAGGAACGCCGGGTGCTCACGGCCTGACTCCTGGCAGGTGACCGGTTTCCTTGACTTGCCACATCTTGTCCAGAGGTTGTCGGTAGGCTTCTCGGTGGCGGGCCCGTTCAGGGCACGTTCGGGGGTTCACTAATCGGGGGATCTGTGGGCGTCCGGGGACCGCGGCGGCGGGCCCCTCTCACGGGGGACGCTGTCGCGGTCCCGCTTCGCCGCCGGTGACAGTCGTTGGTCGAGCTTGTCGAGACCGCCGCAAGGTGCCTAGGTGCCCGCGGCCGACGTCGTACGCGCCAGGTGCCGTTCTGCGGCGTGCGCGGCCGGGTGGATCACGATCGCGGCGAGTACGACGATCGAGGCGATCACCAGCCAGCCCGGGCCGCCCCACTCCATCGCCAGGTAGGTGTAGGCCGCCGGAGCCCACACCGATCCGATCGTGAAGCCGAGCTGGGTGACGCCCTGGTATTCGCCGCGGCGGGCCGGGTCGGACAGCTCGGCCTGGAGCCCCCACTCGCCCGCCGAGTTGAACAGCTCGGCTCCGGTCACCGTCACGTGGCCGACCCACACCAACACGATCGTGACCCAGCCGATCGTGTCGTGAGTGACCGCGACGATGCCGCACGACAGCACGAAGAACGCCGCTCCGCGGCGCTGGGCGCGCAGCGAGTCGCTCACCGTGACCACGCCGCGTGCCGCGGCCACCTGCAGCAGGACGGCCATGATCGTGTTGGTGCCGAACAGCCAGGCCAGTAGCACCCGTGGCGCGTCGGTCTCCTCGACGAGCCAGAGCGGGATGACCACGTTGAGCAGCACCTGATGGGTGCTGAGCACCCCTCCGCAGATCGACATCAGGACGAAGCCGCGGTTGCGCAGCGCGCTGCTGCGCCCATGGGTCTCGGCCAGCTCCTCGAGCGGGCTCTCGGTCTCCGCGTGCGGACCCGATGACGGCAGTCGGGAGACCAGCGTGGCGTTCAGCAGCAGCAGGACGGAGGTCGCGAGGGGTACGGCGCGGATCACGCTGTCGCTGTTGGTGGCCAGCGCGATGCCGGCCAGGAGGGCGCCCAGGGTGTACCCGACGTTGCGGGCCGCCCGGAAGTAGGCGGTGGACGTGACCCGCTCCTCGCGTGGGAACACGTCGAACCGGTAGGCGTTGCGGGCCGCCCTGCTGGCCGTCGATACCAACTGGAGCACGACCATCAGCGCGATGAACGGCGCGAGTCCGCCGACCGCCAGCCAGCCGACGTAGAGCAGGGCCTCGACCAACGAGGCGAGCGCCCAGATCCGTTTGGCTCCGAACCGGTCGCTGAGCTTCCCGAGCGGGACGGCGAAGACGAAGGTGATCAGGCCGGCGATGGTCAGCCCGAGCCCGACCTGGGCCGCCGACAGGCCGACGACCTGGGTGAAGAAGACCGCGCTCCCGGTGAGGAAGACCCCGTCCCCGAACGCCGAGAGCACCGACTGCACCGACAGCCGCCGTACGAGCGACGTCGGTCCGGCGAGCCGTACGAGGCGCTCGGGGAGATATCTTGACATCAAGAGAACCCTACTCCCGCGGCTAGTCAGGCGAGTATGTCTGTTGCGCTGATCGGCCTGCTCGACTTAACGTCTTTCACCTCATCGGGTGTTACCCAGCGGGGTCCCAAGAGAGGTTCTCGGCCATGTCCCTCGTCGCATCGGTCACTACTGCTCGCCGTGTGCGCGCCAGCGCCCTCGCCTGCCTGTTCGCCTGCCTGGCGCTGATCGCCGCCATGCTCGCCCTCGTCGTCGCATCGCCCGCCGCCCACGCGGCGTACCCCGGCGGCGACGGTCGCATCGCCTTCGTCCGCAGCGGCCAGATCTTCACCATGACCGCGCAGGGCAAGGACGTCACCAAGCTGACCAGCCAAGGCACCAACAGCAATCCGAAGTGGTCGCCGGACGGTGAGCGGATCTCGTTCATCCGCGAGCTCAACGGGCAGACCGACGTCTTCGTCATGAACGCCTGGGGCCACCAGAAGCGCAACGTGACCAAGTCCGGAGACGTCACGTCGGCCGGAGCCAGCTGGTCGCCCGACGGTGCGCGGCTCGTCTTCGCGCGCGGAACCCTCCAGACCATCAAGTCGACCGCACCGTTCGGCAAGCCCACCGAACTGCTCGGGCTCTCCGTCGGCGGCACCTGCGAGGACGACGAACCGCACTCGGTCTTCATGGACCGGTTCGCGTCCTGGTCGCCCGACGGGACCACCATCGCGGTCTTCAGCCACACCGACTGCGAGTTCGACGACCGCATCGACTGGTACGACGTGGCCAGCGGCGAGCTCCGATTCTTCAACGTCTCGGGCGCCGACTGCTGCGGCTACCTCCGCTGGACCGACCTGTTCTGGGGCCCCGACGGCACGTTCGGCTTCACCGAACGCAACACCGGCGACTACGGCGAGAACGTCGACGCCCCGACCCGGATCATCTACCCCGGATTCGGGTCCCTCGACGGTGACTTCCAGGCAGCCCCGTCACCCTCCGGCCGCTTCTTCGCCCTGGTCAACGACTCCACCGGCGCCCACAAGATCATCCGCGCCAAGGCCGACGGCACGGGACGCAAGGTCCTGACCACCGGCACCCAGCCCGATTGGCAGCCACGCAACTGAGACCTCGGTCTCTGGTTGGGGTTGGGTTGGGCTGGGTCTGC
>DOWL01000019.1:0-3192 GCA_003519585.1 Nocardioides sp.
CCGGGATGGACGAACCTCTGGTGTGCCAGTTGTTCTGCCAAGAGCACGGCTGGTTGGCTACGTTCGGAAGTGATAACCGCTGAATGCATCTAAGCGGGAAGCACGTTTCAAGATGAGGTTTCCCACTACATAAGTAGGTAAGGTCCCCAGCAGAACACTGGGTTGATAGGCCGGAGGTGTACAGCAGTAATGCCCAGCCGACCGGTACTAATAGACCGAGGGCTTGTCCCACAAACACTCAACCAAGACAATGCGTTGTCTGAGTGACCTGCTGCTGCAGTCTCAAGACTGCTCGCGTCCACGAAGGATCCATATAACTGGATACAGCTGTAGCTTCGGCTGCTCCTGGCCCGTCATGGGCCGGTGATGCGGCCGGCAAGAGTTACGGCGGCCTTAGCGAGAGGGAAATACCCGGTCCCATCCCGAACCCGGAAGTCAAGCCTCTCAGCGCCGATGGTACTGCAACCGGGAGGTTGTGGGAGAGTAGGACGCCGCCGGACATTCTTTCGAAAGGGCCACCCCGCACTGCGGGGTGGCCCTTTTGGCATTTCCCGCCCTTGCCGGCAGGTTGTTCGTTATCCGCTAGGACACTAGGTCTCCACAGCGGTCCGTTTGCGGCCTGTTGTCCACAGCGTCGCCGCCAGCGTCGGCGGCCTGTCTGTGCGGCACGCGAGGGTGGTGCTCGGAGGTGATGTGCGATGACGGCACACGACGATCAGGCTCCCGGCGTGGTCGAGGACCACGTGGAGAGCGTCAACGAGGTTCGGTTGCTAGGGCGGCTGTCGACCGACCCCGAGCTCCGCGAACTGCCCAGTGGAGACACGCTCTGGACCTTGCGGGTGGTCGTGGCCCGCCCGCCCGGCTCCCGGCAGCATCGGGCTCGGCAGCGCGTCGACGCACTGGAGTGCGCTGTGTGGAGCGGACGGCTCAAACGCCAGGTGGCCGGCTGGAAGAGCGGGGATGTGGTCGACGTGTCCGGTGCGCTGCGTCGCCGGTTCTACCGCGCGGGCGCGACCCCGGTCTCCCGGGTGGAGGTGGAGCTGGCTCGCGGCCGGATCATTCGTCGCGCAGCGAGCGGATGAGCACGCCCACGCTCGGCTTCGGCTGGAAGGAGGTGGCCTTCTCGGGCAACAGCCGGTCATCGGCTGCGATCTTGAGGACCAGGTCGACGTCGGGGGCGGGCATCAGCACGGCCACGCTGTCGCGGCGCAGGTGGCCGAGGGTCGCTTCGACGGAGTGGTGGTACTCGATCCGCTGCGGTCCGCGGGTTAGTGCGGGGATCAGGTCGTCGTGCAGCTGCTCCACGGCAGCACGATCCTCGGGTAGGTGCAGCTTCACAGTCGCCCACTGCCGGCCATCCGTCGCAGCGAGGCTGTCCGGGCCCAGGGCGTGCACCGCGGCCGCCTGGTCGACGACGTCCAGCCGGGCGCCGATCGCCTCGGCGGCGGCCGCCAGGTCGTCGAGGCCGACTCCGGTCAGGACGCGGTGGATCGGCCCCAGGAACAGCGGTGTGTCGTCCTGGTCGACCAGCATGGCAAGGCCACGATCGTTGGCGCCACCGGGGGAGCGCCGCTGCATACGCAAGTAGGCCGCGTAGCGGTGGTGCCCGTCGGCGATCAGAGCCTGCGTGGGTGCCAATCCCTCGTTGAGGGCCGTCAACAGGTCAGGGTCGCGGATAGCCCAGACCCGGTGGCGCTGATCGTTGCGGTCCACGAAGTCGTCCACCGGTGGCCCGAGGCTCACCTGGTGCACGATGGCGCGGACCTGCGGCGTAGCTCGGTGGACCAGCAGGATTGGGGCCGGGTTGAGCGCCAGCTCGGTCATCCGGTCGGCGAGCTCGTCGGCTTGCACTGGGTGGATACCTTCGTGCGGCAGGACGGCGCGGTCCTCGTGGCTAGTGGCGCGGTGTGAGATGTCCAGGGCGCCGACGAGGCCACGGACGGTGAGTCCGCCGGCGGTGTACTCGTGCAAGTACAACGCCGGCTCCTCGTCGCGCCGGAGCTGACCGCGTTCTTGCCACTGAGCGAGCCGAGCGGCGACCGCCCGGTACGGTCGGGCGAAGAGACGGCCGGATGACGGGTCGCCGATCCGACGCGGATTCAGCCGGACTCCACGGAAGGGCACCAGCCGCAGCGGTCGGCCCACGTAGGGCGGGATGACCACGGCGCGGGCGTCCATCGATAAAGTCTAGTTCGCGACGGTGAGGAGATCGGATGGCGGAGCGCACGTCGTTGGAAAGTTGTCCGGAGCCGTTGGACCGTCGCTACGACCTGGCGATGCTCGATCTCGACGGGGTGGTCTACGTCGGCGCCGACGCGGTGCCCGGTGCGCCCGGCCACGTTGCTGCCGCACGGGCGGCTGGCATGCGGGTCGCCTTCATCACCAACAATGCGGCACGCCCCCCGGCCCACGTCGCCGAGCACCTGCGGGAGCTGGGAGTCGAGGCCGGGCCGGACGACGTGGTGACCTCGGCACAGGCGGCAGCCCGGGTGCTCGTCGATCGGCTCGGAGCCGGCGCGCAAGTCGTCGTACTCGGGGCCGGTGGTCTGGTCGAGGCGGTGACGGCCGCTGGGCTGCTCCCGGTGGGCGTGCGTGACGACGCGGACGCGTTGGTGTCCGGGTACGGGCCCGACGTGCCGTGGCGCGACATCATGCGGGCCGCGGTGCGGATCCGCGACGGCCTGTGGTGGGTCGCGAGCAACACCGACATGACGATCCCCACGGCGTTCGGGGTCGCGCCCGGCCACGGTGTCCAGGTCGAGCTGCTGCGTCGGTTCACCGGCGTCGAGCCGGCGGTTGCCGGGAAGCCGGCCCGTCCGCTGCTCGACGAGACCGTTCGGCGCTGCGGCGGCCGTCGACCCCTGATGGTCGGCGATCGGCTCGACACCGACATCGAAGGCGCGCACGCGGCGGAGGTGGACTCGCTGCTGGTGATGACGGGGGTGACCGGGCTCGCAGAACTGGTGGCAGCGGCGCCACGGGCGCGCCCGACCTACGTATCGGCGGACCTCGGTGGGCTGGCCGTGGCCCACGAGGTGCCGGAGGACGATGGCGAGGTGATCGCCCAGGGTGGTTGGCGCGCTCGGGTGGAAGGCGGCCTGTTGCGGGTGGACGGCGCCGGCGGCGCCGACGCATGGTGGCGGGGGGTGGCGGGGGCTTGTTGGCGCCCCCTCGACGCGACCGGCGGCCCGG
>DOWL01000019.1:3341-4047 GCA_003519585.1 Nocardioides sp.
TGGTGGGGGGTGGTGGCGGTGGCTTCTTGGCGCCACCTCGACGCGACCGGCGGCCCGGTGGCGACCGACGGCATCGCACCTCCGGGGTAGCGTGCACCGCATGACGCAGGACCCCCAGCACGACGCCCCCCAGCCTGATGAACAGCCCGACGAGCAGGACGGCGAGCCCGAACCCCAGACGCCCGAGCGGGTGCGGACCGGGAGCGATCGGATCGATGAGGTGATCCGCGCTGTAGAGGAGCTGGAGGAGCGTCCGATCGAGGAGCACGTCGGGGTCTTCGAGAGCGCGCAGGTCCAGCTGCGACGCGCGCTCGACCAACCCGGCGACGACGGCCAGGTCGGGGGCGCGGAGCATCCGGACGACCACCTGGGACACGCCTGAGCGGAGCCATCAGTGCCACCACGCCGGCTGCGCTTGGATGCCGAGCTGGTCCGCCGCGGGCTGGCCCGCTCCCGCGAGCACGCCGCGGAGCTGGTGACGGCCGGGCGCGTGTCCGTGTCGGGCAGTACGGCGAGCAAGCCCGCCACCCAGGTGACCACCGATGTCGCCATCGTGGTGGTCGATGACCCGGACCGACCCGACTTCGTATCCCGAGGCGGGCACAAGCTGGCGGGAGCTCTGGCCGTCTTCGGACCGATGGGGTTGAGCATCACCGGACGGCGTTGCCTCGACGCGGGCGCCTCGACCGGCGGCTTCACCGACGTG
>DOWL01000019.1:4149-5773 GCA_003519585.1 Nocardioides sp.
GGCTTCACCGACGTGCTCCTGCGAGCGGGGGCCCGCGAGGTCGTGGCGGTCGACGTCGGGTACGGCCAGCTGGCGTGGTCGCTGCGCTCCGATGATCGCGTCCACGTCCACGACCGCACCAACGTCCGGGAGCTCACCACCGAGCTGATCGGCGGCGCCGTAGACCTCGTGGTGGGCGATCTCTCGTTCATCTCACTGGCCCTCGTCCTCGAGCCGTTGGTGGGCGTCACCAGCGCCGACGGTGACCTGGCCTTGATGGTCAAGCCGCAGTTCGAGGTGGGCAAGGACCGGGTCGGGAAGGGTGGGGTGGTGCGTGATCCCGCACTACGGGCCGAGGCCGTCGTTGCGGTCGCCGCCCGGGCCAGCGAGCTGGGCTGGGGACCCCGGGCGGTGGCCCGCAGCCCGCTGCCCGGTCCGTCCGGGAACGTGGAGTTCTTCCTGTGGTTGCGGCGGGGCGGAGCGGCTATCACCGACGACGACATCCACAGCGTCGTGCGGGGCTGACCCGCCGTCGGGGGTGCCGTCTGAGAGGCTGGTGGGCGTGACGAACAGTGCCCCCGAGCCACCCACCGGGGTCCGCCGCGTCCTGGTGCTCTCCCACACCGGCCGCAGTGCGGCGCGGGACGTCACGACCAGCTTCTGCAAGGCCCTGACCGAGCACGACATAGTGGTCCGGCTGCTCGCCGACGAAGCGGCAGACCTGGGGATCGAGCCGGCCGCCTTCGAGCCGACCATCGAACTGGTCACGGGAGACACCGACCTGGCGGCCGACTGCGAGCTCGCGGTGGTGGTGGGCGGCGACGGCTCGATCCTCCGGGCCGCCGAGGTCACGTGGGGGAGCGGCACCCCCGTGCTCGGGGTCAACCTGGGTCACATCGGCTTCCTCGCCGAGGCCGAGGTCGACGACGTCGAGGATGTCATCGAGGCGATCGTCGAGCGGCGCTGGCTGCCCGAGGACCGGATGGCTCTGGATGTGCGGGCATTCCGCGACGGCGAGCTGGTCACCCACACCTTCGCGCTCAACGAGGCCAGCGTCGAGAAGGCCGCCCGCGAGCGGATGATCGAGGTGGTCGTCGAGATCGACAGCCGACCCCTGTCTCGGTGGGGCTGCGACGGGGTGGTGCTGGCCACCCCCACCGGATCGACCGCCTACAACTTCAGCGCCGGGGGGCCGATTGTCTGGCCGACCGTCGAGGCGCTGCTCGTGGTGCCGTTGAGCGCGCATGCCCTGTTCGCGCGGCCGTTGGTCGTGGCGCCCGACTCCTTGCTGGCTGTCGAGGTGATCGCCCGCACCGACGGCGCCGGTGTGCTGTGGTGCGACGGACGGCGGGCGGTCGATCTACCGCCCGGCGCGCGCATCGAGGTGCGCCGCTCCGACCACGTCGTCCGGCTGGCCCGCCTGCACCAGGCGCCGTTCACCGACCGGCTGGTGGCCAAGTTCGACCTTCCGGTGGAGGGCTGGCGCGGCTCGGCCGAGCGGCGGCGGCGGGCCGAGGGGTCGACCGACGAGGGCGGGCGCTGATGCTCGAGGAGCTCCGCATCGGCCAGTTGGGCGTGATCGAGTCCTCGACACTTCGGCTCGGCCCCGGGCTGACCGTGATCACCGGCGAGACCGGTGCCGGCA
>DOWL01000019.1:5849-6403 GCA_003519585.1 Nocardioides sp.
ACCGGCGAGACCGGTGCCGGCAAGACGATGGTGGTCACCGCGCTGGGGCTGCTGCTCGGGGGCCGCGCCGACACCGGGATGGTGCGCACGGGCGCGGGCGCGGCCCGCGTCGAGGGCGTGGTCGACGCCACCGCGCTCGACGCCTTCGAGGCTGCGGTCGACGAGGCCGGCGGCGAGGTCGAGGACGGTCATGTCGTGCTGGCCCGCAACGTTTCGAGCGAGGGGCGCTCGCGGGCCTGGGTCGGCGGAGCTTCGGTGCCGGTGTCACGGCTGGCCGAGATCGCCGTGCCCCTGGTCGCCGTGCACGGGCAATCCGACCAGCACCGGTTGCTGCGGCAGCGGGCGCAACGGGAGGCCCTGGACCGGTTCGGGGGCGAGCCCGTGCTCGCCCTCGTGGCGGCGTACACCGCGCTGCATGCGCGCTTGGAGTCTGCCGAGCGAGAGCTGGACGAGGTGGTGGCCAGCGCCCGAGAGCGGGCCCGCGAGGCCGACCAGCTCCGCTTCGGACTCGGCGAGATCGAGGCCGTCGACCCCAAGCCCGGCGAGGAGGCGCA
>DOWL01000019.1:6550-11061 GCA_003519585.1 Nocardioides sp.
CCCGGCGAGGAGGCGCACCCCGCCGCAGACGAGGCCCGCCTCGGCTACGCCGACGCCCTGCGTACCGCCGCCGAGCAGGCCCGCGAGGCGCTCTCCAGCGAGAGCGGCGACCCCGACGCGCTCGGTGCGATCTCGGCGGCCCGCACCGTCCTCGAGGGCGTGCGCGAGCACGACGGCGAGGCCGCCGCCCTCGCCGACCGGCTCGCCGAGCTCACCTACCTGCTCTCCGATCTCGCCGCAGACGTGGCCTCCTACGCCGCGGGAGTCGACGCCGACCCGGCTCGGTTGGCGCAGGTCTCCGAGCGGCGGGCCGCGCTGACCGCGCTCACCCGCAAGTACGGCGAGACCGTCGAGGAGGTGTTGAGCTGGTCCGAGATCTCCGCGACCCGGCTGCTCGAACTCGACGGCACTGACGATCAGATCGAGGCGCTGCGGGGCGAGCAGCGCATCCTCCGCGCCGAGCTAGGCGAGGTGGCCCAGACCCTCTCCGCGGCCCGGACCGAGGCCGCGACGCGGCTCTCCGACGAGGTCACGGCCGAACTCTCGCTGCTTGCGATGCCGCATGCCCGGCTCCAGATCACCGTCGTCCAGCACGAGGTGGGAGCCCCGATCGGTGACCCGCCGCCCAGTGGCAGCCCGCTTCGGGTCGACGGGCGCTGGCTGCGGCACTTCTCGTCCGGGGTCGACGAGGTGGAGTTCCTGCTGGCGGCCAACACCGGCACCGAGCCGCGCCCGCTGCACAAGGGTGCCTCGGGTGGCGAGCTGTCCCGGGTGATGCTGGCGCTCGAGGTGGCGTTGGCCGGCACCAGCCCGGTGCCGACCTTCGTCTTCGACGAGGTCGACGCCGGCGTCGGTGGCACCGCCGCGGTCGAGGTCGGTCGGCGCCTGGCCCAGCTGGCCCGCAGCGCCCAGGTCCTGGTGGTGACTCACCTGCCCCAGGTCGCGGCGTACGCCGACCGCCATGTCCTGGTCGAGAAGGCCAGCGACGGCTCGGTCACCAGCTCGGGGCTGACCGAACTCGACGACTCGGCGCGCGAGAAGGAGTTGTCGCGGATGCTGGCCGGCCTGGCCGAATCCGACACGGCTCTCGCGCACGCGCGCGAACTCCTCGATGTTGCGGCGCCGGCACGTGCCTTGTCCTGACATCGGTGCGTCGGATTCTGTTGCGGTCCCCATCCTCTTATAGGATTGAAGTCCATGAAGCCCCCCATGCCGACCAAGCATGTGTTCGTCACCGGAGGCGTCGCCTCCTCCCTCGGCAAGGGCCTCACGGCATCCAGCCTCGGCCGTCTCCTGCGCTCGCGTGGGCTGCGCGTGACGATGCAGAAGCTCGACCCCTACCTCAACGTCGACCCCGGGACGATGAACCCGTTCCAGCATGGCGAGGTGTTCGTCACCAACGACGGCGCGGAGACCGATCTCGACATCGGGCACTACGAGCGGTTCCTCGACACCGACCTCGGCCAGATCGCCAACGTGACCACCGGGCAGGTCTACTCCGAGGTGATCGCCAAGGAGCGCCGCGGCGACTACCTCGGCGACACCGTCCAGGTGATCCCGCACATCACCAACGAGATCAAGGACCGCATCCTGGCCATGGGCGGCACGGATGCCCACGGTGAGCGCATCGACGTGGTCATCACCGAGATCGGCGGCACGGTAGGCGACATCGAGTCGCTGCCGTTCCTCGAGGCGGCCCGGCAGGTGCGCCACGACATCGGCCGCGACAACTGCTTCTTCCTGCACATCTCGCTGGTTCCCTACATCGGTCCCTCGGGCGAGCTCAAGACCAAGCCGACGCAGCACTCGGTCGCCGCGCTGCGCCAGGTCGGCATCCAGCCCGACGCCGTGGTCTGCCGGGCCGACCGTGAGCTCCCCGACTCGATCAAGCGCAAGATCTCGCTGATGTGCGACGTCGACCAGGAGGCGGTCGTCACCGCGCCCGACGCGCCGTCGATCTACGACATCCCCAAGGTCCTCCACCGACAGGGCCTCGACGCCTACGTCGTACGCCGCCTCGACCTGCCCTTCCGTGACGTCGACTGGACCGTCTGGGACGACCTGCTGCGCCGGGTCCACCACCCCAACGAGGAGGTCACGATCGCCCTGGTGGGCAAGTACGTCGATCTCCACGACGCCTACCTCTCGGTGGCCGAGGCGCTCAAGGCCGGTGGCTTCGCACACGAGGCCGAGGTCAAGATCCGCTGGATCCCCTCCGACGAGTGCGCGACGCCCGCCGGTGCGTCCCGCCACCTCCAGGACGTCGACGGGATCTGCGTCCCCGGTGGCTTCGGGGTGCGTGGCCTCGAGGGCAAGATCGGTGCGCTCACCTATGCCCGCACCCACGGCATCCCGACCCTCGGGCTGTGCCTGGGACTCCAGTGCATGGTGATCGAGTACAGCCGTAACGTGGCGGGCCTCGAGAAGGCCGACTCCACCGAGTTCGACCCGGACAGCCCGGAGCCGGTGATCGCCACGATGGAGGAGCAGTTGGCCTACGTCGAGGGTGCCGGCGACCTGGGCGGCACGATGCGGCTGGGCCTGTACCCGTGCGCGCTGACGCCGGGCACCAAGGCCGACGAGGCCTACGACCTGCCGGCCGGCGAGGCCGCGCGCGAGCGGCACCGCCACCGCTTTGAGTTCAACAACACCTACCGCGAGCCGCTGGCCGCCAAGGGCATGATCTTCTCCGGCCTCTCGCCGGACGGCCGCCTGGTGGAGATCGCCGAGCTGGCCGACCACCCCTTCATGGTCGGGACACAGTTCCATCCGGAGTTCCTGTCCCGGCCCAACCGGCCCCACCCGCTCTTCCGCGCCTTTGTGGCCGCCACGGCCGGGCGCGAGGGCCAGCCGGCGAATGGAGCGGCACCGGACCTCAAACCAGCCGAAGTCTGATGAAGACTACTGCCACACCTCGCCTCGTTGTCGTCTTAGCCGTAGCGCTGCTGTCCGCCTGCGCGGCGCCGACAGCGACCGCGCCCACCGCCCAGACGGCCGAGCCCTCAGCGCCTAACCCCACCGTCACGCCTCTGCCATCTGCCACGTCTCGGCCTCCCAGCCCGACGGCCAGCCTGACGATCACGACTGCGCCCAGTCGGACTCACACGCCTGTTCCGCCGACAGCGACCTCAACGCAAGCGCCGCCGACAGCGACCTCCACCCGCGTCCCGCCGACAGCGACGCGGCAACCGCCCTTAGCAGCCACGCCGACGTCTCTCCCTCCCAGCCCGGCGCCACAGGCCGGCGGGCTGGGCTTGTATCTGCAATCCGGCGCGTGTGCCTTTTACTCGCCTCGCCAGCCCCCCAACGCCATGACCGTCAACTGGTGTGTCCAGTCTCTCTTGGTCCGAGAAGACGGCCACATGGAGTTTAATGTGGTGTGGATTGTGGCCGTGATGGCAATCGGTGATACCGGTCGGCCACCGCTGCAAATGAACTCCGATGCGGGCAACACCAATATGTACTTGACCGACGACCTGGGCCGTCGCTACGACCACCTTGCGACGGGCGGTGCGGCGGCCTTGGGCGGAGCATTGCCTTGGGGCCAGGAAACGACACTGACGGGTGCTTTCGTTTTCCCGCCGGCGCAGCCAGGCGCGACGGCATTCGCCTTTCACGATGACGATCAAGGGGTCGTGATCACCAACCTGAACTTTGCGCAACGAGCGCCGTAGCCGCGAAGGATTGACAATTCATGCCGATGCAACCGCTCCCCCTCAATCGCGTTTATCTGGCGCACGCCTTCTCTGAGCCGGCCTTCGGCGACACGGCCGAGCACGTCTTCTATGTCCGCACCGCCGACGGGCGGCGCAGCCTGGTGCGCCAGACGCTCAGCACCGGCCTGGCCCAGGTGATCACCACCGAGCCCGCGCCCGCCGGCGGGGTGGGCTACGGCGGCGGCCTGTTCGCGGTGCGCGGGCGCACTCTGGTCTACGCCGCCACCGGCGGCGGACAGGGGCAGGGCGGCACCCTGCAAGGCCTCGATCTGGGGACGGGCGAGCAGTGGGCCGTGACCCCGGCTTTCGAGGGCGTAGCCGCGCCGACGATTTCGCCCTGCGGCCAGTACGTGGCCTTCCTGGCGGAGGCGGCCGGCCGGTGCAATGTGCTGCTGGTCGACGTGCGCGGCAAGACGCTGCCGGTCAAGCTGTCCGATGACCCCTGGTACGCCTTCAACCCGGCCTTCTCGGCCGACGGCCGGCGGCTGGCCTGGCAGGAGTGGGAGGCCCTGGCGATGCCCTGGGACGAGGCCCGGCTGTGCCTGGCCGCCTTCGCCAAACCGACCGGACGCAGCTCGGCCAGTTATCAGCTCCTGCCGTTGAGCACGGTGACCCTGGCCCAGCCGCGCGTCAGCTACGCCTCGCCGCAATTTAGCCCGGGCGGCAAGTTCGTGGCCTACACCAGCGACGAGACCGGCTGGCGTTCCTTGTGGGTGGCCGAGGCCGACGGCCAGAACCCGGTGCGCGTGGACACCGGCCCGGGTGAGATCGGCGGGCCGGACTGGGTGCCAGGGT
>DOWL01000019.1:11205-11858 GCA_003519585.1 Nocardioides sp.
GACGCCAAGACGCTGTTCGCCGTGCGCCGGCACGAAAGCCGCGACACGCTGCTGCGCATCAGCTGGCCGGACCGCGCCGTCGCCGAGATCCCGACGCCGTGGACGTATTGGGACGGCCTGCACCTGCGCGGCGATCTGCTGGCCGGCCTGGCCAGCAACGCGCTGACGCCGGTCACGCTGGTCACGCTTAACACGCGCACCGGCGAGAGCGTGGCGCGCGCCAGCGCCGGCGTCGGGCTGTTGGACCCGGCCTCCCTCGCGCCGGCTGAGGTGGTGAGCTGGCCGACGACCGGCGCGGTCACCTGCTGGGGCATTTTCTACCGCGCCGTCGGCCCGCAGGCCGAAGGTCCGCGGCCCCTGATCGTGCACGTGCACGGCGGCCCGACCTCGGAAGCGCCGCTGGCCTGGCAGCCGCAGGCCCAGTATTTCGCCACGCGCGGCTGGCATTACCTGCTCGTCAACCATCGCGGCGGGACCGGCTATGGCCGCGCCTATCAGGACTTGCTCAACGGCCAGTGGGGGGTGGTGGACGTGCAGGACGCGCGCACCGGCGCCGAGCACCTGATCGAGCGCGGTCTGGCGCGCGCTGACCAGGTCGTGATCATGGGCGGCAGCGCCGGCGGCTACACCACGCTGATGGCGCTGACGCAGGA
>DOWL01000147.1:0-22547 GCA_003519585.1 Nocardioides sp.
GTGCCACGAGCGCAGACCCAGACTTAACCCCGACCCACACGAAGGCCCGCCCCCCAGTAGGGGAGCGGGCCTCGGTGTCGGTGACGGTCAGTCGTCGGCGCGGAGCTTCTCGCCTTCGACCAGGTGGTGGCCATCGAACTGGTGGCCGTCGGCCGCGTGGCCCTCCATCGGCGCCTGGAGCTCGTGCTCGTGCTCGGCGTGGTGGTGACCCTCTTCGAGCTCCTGGACGGTCGGCTTCTGCACGTTGTCGGCGTACATCAGCACCCGCAGCCGGTGGCGGAGGCCGGCGAGCCGGCTGCCGATCCCGCTGCGCGGTTCGACGCCGTTGGCGTCGGGGCCGGTGGGCAGCTCGTCGAGCACCTGCGGGTCGCGGTCTCGGGCGGTGAGCCGGTAGGCGTGCGCCGGAGACAGCGGCAGGTGCCGCTCGGAGTAGCCGCCCTCCGGGGAGCGCATGATGATGCCGCTCTCGTAGCCGTGCAGCAGATCGTCGTTGTCCTTGCGCTGCAACGAGATGCACCAGCGTCGAGCGATCAGGAACGCGATCACCGGTCCGATGAAGACCGCGAACCGCATGAACCAGGTGATCTGGTTGATCGACAGGTGCAGCTTGATCGCGATGATGTCGTTGCCGCCGGCCGCCCAGAAGAGGCCGTACATCGTCATCAGCGCCACCATCGTGGCGGTGCGGGTCGGGGCGTTGCGCGGCCGCTGGAGCAGGTGGTGGTCGCGCTTGTCGCCGGTGATCCAGGCCTCGATGAACGGCAGCAGCAGCAGGATCGTGAACATCAGCATCGGGAGCACGATGATCGGCAGGAGCACGTTCCAGCTGATCGTGTGACCCCAGATGTGGGTCTCCCAGTTGGGCATGATCCGTAGCGCGCCGTCCGGCCAGCCCATGTACCAGTCGGGCTGGGACCCGGCGGTGACCTTGGATGGATCGTAGGGGCCGAACTTCCACACCGGATTGATCGATAACAGCCCACCCATCAGGGCGGTGATGCCGAAGATGATGAAGAAGAACCCGCCCGCCTTGGCGGCGTAGACCGGGAGCATCGGGAAGCCCACGACGTTCTGCTCGGTGCGGCCGGGGCCAGGCCACTGGGTGTGCTTGTGGTAGACGAGCAGCAGCATGTGGGCGGTGATCAAGGCGAGCAGGAGCCCGGGGATCAGCAGCACGTGCACGATGTAGAGGCGCGGGATGATCTGGTCACCCGGGAACTCGCCGCCGAAGAGGAAGAACGACATGTAGGTGCCGACGATCGGCTGGGACTTGATGAAGCCGTCGGCGGCCCGGATGCCGGTGCCGGAGAGCAGGTCGTCGGGGAGCGAGTAGCCGGTGAAGCCCTCGAGGGTGCCCAGCAGCAGCAGCAGCGCGCCGATGGCCCAGTTGAGTTCGCGCGGCTTGCGGTGCGCGCCGGTGAAGAAGACCCGCAGCAGGTGGATCATCATCGAGGCCACGAACAGCATCGCGGCCCAGTGGTGGATCTGCCGCATCAGCAGGCCACCGCGTACGTCGAAGGAGAGCCGCAGCGCGGAGGCGAAGGCCTCCGACATCTCGATCCCGCGCATCTGCGCGTAGGTGCCTTCGTAGGTCGTCTCGCCCATGCTGGGGGTGAACCAGAGGGTGAGGAAGACGCCGCTGAGGAGCAGGATCACGAAGCTCCACAGCGCGATCTCGCCCAGCATGAAGGACCAGTGGTCGGGGAAGACCTTGCGGAGGTTCTTCTTGGCCATGGTGGCCAGGCCGAGGCGGTCGTCGGCCCACTCGGCGACCGCGCCGATGCGGTGGGGGCGCGATGCGGTGGCCGCGGTGGTGTTCGTCGTGGCGACCCGGCTGGTGTCGATGCTCATGACTTACTCCGGTCTCGACTCATTCGCTCGTGCTGGCCTGGGAGTCGCGCTCCCAGTAGCTCGGCCCGACGGGCTCTAGGAAGTCGCTCTGGGCGACGAGGTACCCCTCGTCGTCGACCATGAGCGGCAGCTGCGGCAGCGGCCGCGCGGCCGGCCCGAAGACGACCTTGGCGGCATCGGCCAGGTCGAAGGTCGACTGGTGGCACGGGCACAGCAGGTGGTGGGTCTTCTTCTCGTACAGCGAGATCGGGCACCCGACATGGGTGCAGATCTTGGAGTAGCAGAGGATCCCGTCGACGGCCCAGTTGTCGCGGCCGGGGGCGGGGTTGTTCTCCTCGGGCAGCATCCGGACCAGGACCACGGCGCCCTTGGACTTGGCGATCTGGAGGGTGACTCCCTCGAGCACCGGGTGGCCCTCGTCGTCGACCTCGAAGATGATCTCGGGCTCGGCGTTGAACAGGTCGCCGATCTGCATGTCGCCGGGGCGGACCGGGGTGCCGACCACGTCGCGCACGACCCGCATGCCCTCCTCCCAGACGGTGTTCTCGAGCCCGGCGCCGGGGTAGGCGTCGGAGTTGGCCACCTGGTTGGGGGTCGGGCCGAGGTCACGGAGCATGACCACCGCGGGGGCCAGCAGCACGCCGACCGCGCCGAGCATGGAGTTGCGGACCAGTGGCCGGCGCGCGATGCCGGACTCCTCGGCGCCGAGGGCCAGAGCCTGCAGCGTCTCGGCGCGATCCTCGTCGGAGGAGCGAGCCGGGTGTCGCATCTCGACGATCTCGTGGTCGCTCATCAGCTTGCGCGCCCACTGGATCAGCCCGATGCCGATGAACATCAGCGCCAGGCCGAGGGTGACGCCGAGCGCGACGTTGGAGGCGCCGAGGCCGAAGATCGTCTGGACGTCCTCGCCGTCGGCTCCACCGTTGATGTCGAAGACGACATAGGCGACGACGAACAGCACCGCGGAGACCGCGGACAGGCCGAACAGGGTCGCGATCTGACGCTCGGCGCGGCGTTCGGCGGCCGGGTCGACGTCGGTGGGCCGCCAGGCGTGCTCGGGCAGGCCGGGGTTGGCCAGCGGCTCGTCGGCGACCAGCGCACCGCCATGATGCCCGTGGTCGCCGTGGTCGGCGGCCTCGTCGCCCGGCTGGGCGGGGAGGTGGTTGTGGTCGTCGCTCATGCCGCGACCTCCTCCTTCTTGGTCTTCGAGGAGCGGGCGGTGTGGGCGGCGATCCAGGTGGCGAAGGCCACGGCGATGCCGATCCCGGCCAGCCAGGCGAACATGCCCTCGCTCACCGGCCCCATGCCGCCGAGGTCGAATCCGCCGTACCCGGGCTGCTCGCGCAGGGAGTAGAGGTAGGCGATCACGTCGCGCTTCTCCTCCGGCGAGAGGTTGCCGTTGGAGAAGCTCGGCATCTGGCCCGGGCCGGTCAGCAGCGCTTCGTAGATGTGGCGCGCCTCGGTGTTGCTGAGGTCGGGCGCGTAGCCGCCGTGCGGCATCGCGCCGCCCTTGCCGGCGAAGTTGTGGCAGGCAGTGCAGTTGGTGAGGAAGATCTGACCGCCGCGGGCGACCGCCTCCTCGCGCTCGGCCTCCGACAGGCCAGCCAGGCTGTAGTCGGCCGGGTCGGGGACGGCCGGGCCGGGACCCAGGCTCGCGACGTACGCCGCGAGCGCGTCGATCTCGTCTTGGGTGTAGGCGTCGGGCTTGGTGGGGTTCTGCGCACCGGGCTGGGCCATCGGCATCCGGCCGGTGCCGACCTGGAAGTCGACTGCGGCCGCACCGACGCCGACCAGCGACGGGGCGAGCTGGTTGCCGTCCTCGGTGAGGATGCCCTCGCCGTTCTGGCCGTGGCAGAACGAGCAGCCGACCAGGAAGAGCTCACGCCCCTGCTCGATCAACTCCTCGTCGCTGGCCGCCGAGTCTGCTGACGAGGACGGCGCGAGCGCGGCGTAGAGGCTGCCGGTCAGCACGAGCCCGAGCAGGAGCAGCAGCAGCCCGGCCACCGGGCGCCGCCGTTGCCGTGAGACACGGCCTGCGGAGCGGTTCAGGAAGTCCCGAACTGAAGTCACGAGCGTTGTCCTCACAGACCCGGTTACTTGATGAGGTAGATCGTCGCGAACAGCGCGATCCACACCACGTCGACGAAGTGCCAGTAATAGGAGACGACGATCGCACTGACCGCCTGCTCATGGGTGAACCGCCGCGCGACGTAGGTCCGCCCCAGCACGAGCAGGAACGCGATCAGACCACCGGTCACGTGGAGACCGTGGAAGCCGGTGGTCAGGTAGAACATCGAGCCGTAGGCCGAGCTCGAGAGGGTCACGTGCTCCTGGACGAGCGAGGAGTATTCGGTCACCTGGCCGGCGATGAAGACCGCGCCCATGACGTAGGTGAGGATGAACCACTCGCGCAGGCCCCAGCCGCGCACGTGGAAGATCGAGCCCGTCCGGCCCACCTGACCGCGCTCGGCCGCGAAGACGCCGAGCTGGCAGGTGAGCGAGGAGAGCACCAGGATCGTGGTGTTGACCGAGGCGAACGCGACGTTCAGCTTCTCGGTGTTCTGCGCCCACAGCTCGGGGCTCACCGACCGGATGGTGAAGTAGGACGCGAACAGCGCGGCGAAGAACATCAGCTCGCTGGAGAGCCAGATGATGGTGCCGACGCTGACCATGCTCGGTCGGTCGTGGTGCCCGTGGAGGCGCGAGGCCGGGATGGTCTGTGCTGTCGCCACGCGCTCATTATGTCCCGAGTGCTCCCTGGGGCCACCCCCGGGTCTGCGTGTCACGGCGTCTGTAAATTCACAGGGTGCCGCCCTTCGACGCTGGTCGTCTCCTCACGGGGTGGGAGCTGGCTCCCGTGCCGCTCGTCGTGACGGTCTGGGCGGCCGGTTTCTACCTCATCGGCGTGCGGACCCTCCACCGCCGCGGGGACGCCTGGCCGGTCGGGCGGACCGTGATGTTCGTGGGTGTCGGGATAGGCTCGTTCTACGTCGCCACCTCGTCCGGGCTTGCGGCGTACGACACGACCTTGCTGAGCGTGCACATGGTCCAGCACATGGTGCTCTCGATGCTGGTCCCGCTGGCTCTGGCGCTCGGCGCGCCGGTCACGCTGGCGCTGCGCACCCTGCCGCAGCGGCCGCGCCGCACGCTCCTCGCGGTGCTGCACTCCAGGGTCGCCAAGGTGCTGTCGTTCCCACCCCTCACCCTGCTGCTCTACATCACCTCGCCGTGGGCGCTCTACTTCTCCGGCTGGTACGACGCCACGCTCAGCCATGTCTGGCTGCACGAGTTGATGCACCTCCACCTGGTCGTGGTCGGCTGCCTGTTCTTCTGGCCGATCGTGGGCATCGACCCGGTCCCGGGGCGGGTCGCGTACCCGTTCCGGATCCTGCTGGTCGTGCTCACCCTGCCGTTCCACGCGTTCCTGGGCGTCACGATCATGGGACAGGACACGCTTCTCGGCGGGGACCACTACCTGGCGCTGCGTGGGCGGCCCGGCTACGGCTGGCTCCCCGACGCGATGGACGACCAGCACCTGGCTGGCGGCCTGCTGTGGTCCTCGGGAGACTTGATCGGCCTGCTCCTGGTCGGGGTGCTCTTCGTGCAGTGGGTCCGCTCCTCGATGAAGGAGGCGGCCCGCGAGGACCGGCGGCTGGACCTGCTCGAGGCGCGGGCGCGGGCTCAGGAGACGAGCGCCCGTGAGTCGGGCCCGGCGACCGACCGGTAGCATCCTCGGCGTGTCCGACCAGACAGCCGATCCGAAGAATCGCGTGCGGGTCCTCGTCTACTCCGACGACGCCAACACCCGTCAGCAGGTGATCCTGGCGCTCGGCCGTCGGGTGCACCCGGATCTCCCCGAGCTGGAGTACGTCGAGGTGGCCACCGAGCCGGTGGTGATCCAGAACATGGACGCCGGCCGGATCGATCTGGCGATCCTGGACGGCGAGGCGGTGCCGGCCGGCGGCATGGGCATCGCCAAGCAGCTCAAGGACGAGATCTACGAGTGCCCGCCGCTGTTGGTGCTGACCGGTCGCCCGCAGGACGCGTGGCTGGCGACCTGGTCGCGGGCCGACGCGGCCGTACCCCACCCGATCGACCCCATCCAGCTGGCCGAGGCGGTGACCGGGCTGCTCCGCTCGTCCAGTCGTTCGGCCAGCCCCGCCACCAGCTGAGCCAGCGCGGGATGGCGACCTGGCCCGAGGTGCTCGGCGCCCTCGTGGCGCGCACCGACCTCACCGCCGAGCAGGCGACCTGGGCGATGGGGGAGATCCTCTCCGGCGAGGCGACCCCGGCCCAGATCGCCGGGTTCGCCGTCGCCCTGCGCGCCAAGGGCGAGACCGTGGCCGAGATCAGCGGGTTGGTCCAGGCGATGTACGAGCAGGCCACCCCGATCGAGGTGCCCGGTCGGCTGCTCGACGTGGTCGGCACCGGTGGCGACCGGTCGATGTCGGTCAACATCTCCACGATGTCGGCCATCGTCGCCGCGGGAGCTGGCGCTCGCGTGGTCAAGCACGGCAACCGCTCCGCCTCGTCGCAGTCCGGGTCGGCCGACGTACTCGAGGCGCTCGGCGTCCGCCTGGACCTGCCGCCGCAGCGGGTCGCGGCCCTGGCAGACGAGGCCGGCATCACCTTCCTGTTCGCCGCGGCGTTCAACCCCGCGATGCGGCACACCGCAGTGCCCCGCAGGGAGTTGGGTATCGGCACTACTTTCAACTTCCTCGGCCCCCTGGCCAACCCGGCCCGGCCGGCGGCCAACGCGGTCGGCTGCGCCGACCCGCGGATGGCGCCGGTGATGGCGGGAGTATTCGCCGCGCGGGGCGCCGACGCCTGGGTGTTCCGCGGCGACGACGGTCTCGACGAGCTGACCACCACCACGACCTCGTCGGTATGGGTGGTGGCCGGGGGAGAGGTCAGCACCGCGACCATCGATCCCGGTGCCCACGGGCTGGCACCCGCGACCACCGAGGACCTGCGCGGGGGCGATGCGGCGCACAACGCCACCGTCGTACGCCGGCTCCTCGACGGTGACCCGGGCCCGGTCCGCGACGCGGTCCTGCTCAACGCCGGTGCCGCGCTGGCGGTCTACGACGCCCCCGGCAGCCCGGTCGACGAGGCGCTGACCGCCGGCATCGCGCGGGCCCGCGACGCGATCGACTCGGGTGCCGCCAAGGCCACGCTCGACCGCTGGGTCGCGGCGAGCAGCTGAGACCTTACGAGCCCGGCCAGCCGGGCGGTGCCTGAAGCAGTTCGACGTCGGGGCTGCTCTCCAGCACCTCCCAGTGCTCGACGGCACGCAGGTTGTAGGCGAGGGGCGAGCCCGGCGGGAGGACGGCGTACTCCGCGCCGGTGCGGATCAGGAGCTCGCGCCAGCCGGCCCGGGCGGCGTCGAGGTCGGCGTTCCGCTCCAGTTCGGCATCGGTGAACGTGTCGCCGTACCCGTGGATGACCAGATCGAGTTGGGGGAAGCACCACATCAGGTAGCCGCCGAAGGCGGTCTCGTCGACGACCGCGGTGCCCGCGGGCAGGTCGCCGAGGGCGTCGTCCATCCAGGCCGGCGTGGCGAGCGGCTCGTCGGCGGTGTGGGGTACGACGAGCGCCAGCGTGGCCAGCGCCAGGGCGTAGCCGGCCGCGACCCCGATCCGCTCCCGACGCCGCGCAGGGGGGCGGTCGGCCCCGGTCCGGTCCGTCAGGACGGCTTGGACGCCGGCGGCCGCCAGGGGTGCGACCAGGCAGGCCGCGACCGGCACGGTGCGCATCGAGTAGACCGCCCAGAGCGCGGCCAACCCGATGAGCAGGAGGTCGAACCACGGGGTCTTACCGCGTCGCATCCGCGGCACGATGGCGAGCGCGAGCAGCACCAGCAAGGTGACCTTGGGCAGCTCGGTGAAGTCCGGGGGGCCCCACTCGTAGAAGTACTTCGCCCGCGAGCTCACCCGCAGCACGGCCTCGAACAGTCCGGGTCCGACGGGCGTGAGCAGCGAGACGAGTGCCGAGAGCACCGGCACGGCGAGCATCCGCAGGAGGACTCGTCGCGGGTGCTCGCGGTCCAGGCCCAGCCCGGCGACCGCGACCAAGCCGATCACGATGCCGATCGGCCACATGCCGTGGCACATGGTCCAGACCCAGGCCACGGGCACCAGCCACCACGGCACCCGCCCGGTCTCGCGCGCCCGGAGCCAGGCCGCGGTCGTGACCACCACGAGGATGTAGCTGATCTGCTGGGGCCGCATCGACATGCCGGAGGTGCAGGCCTCCAGCGTGAGCGCCACGACGATGGCGGCGACCAGCGGCTCGGCCTGCCGGCGGCACGCGACGTAGATCGACAGCGCGAGGGTGAGGAACAGCAGCCCCGCCAGCCAGGCGACCGCGGAGAGCCCGAACCACTCCTCGAGTTGGGCCATCACGATCTGGGGGAGCCACTGGGTCGGCACCCAGTCGGCCGTCGCGAACCTCGTCACGGAGCCCGGATCCCGCAGCGACCACGCTCCGGTGAGGAACTCGTGCCCGAACCGCAGGTGGAAGTAGGTGTCCAGGTTGTCCAGCGGCATGGCCGCCTTCCCGACCAGTACCACCGCGACGCCGACCAGCACGACGTACGCCGTCACCGCGCGGGCCCGGACGAGTTTCACGGCGCGAGCCTCCCAGGTCCGGTTGGCACCACCACACGCGGATAGCCCAAAGGGACTACTCGCCTCGCCGATCGGTCCCCACCACCCCTGTTTCGCGGCGCCGGACCGCCCACGGCTGGGACCGTGCTGGGGTGGCCACGTCGCTGACCGTCGACACGGTCGCGGAGCCGGGAGCGCTGCGACCCCGTGCGCTGCCTCGCGCGCCGTTCGTGGTTGCGACCTTCGTCGGCTCCTTCCTGCTCTTCCAGGTGCAGCCGATGGTGGCCCGGATGGCACTCCCGGACCTGGGGGGAGCTCCGGCCGTCTGGAACAGCGCCATGCTCGTCTATCAGGCGCTGCTCCTGGCGGGGTACGGCTGGGCGTTCTGGCTGGCCCGGATGCCGGTCCGCCGGCAGGTAGTCGCGCACCTCGGACTCCTGGCGCTGGCCTGTCTCTGGCTGCCGATCGGCCTCGCCTCGATGGAGCCGCCCACCGGGAACCAGGTCGTGCTCTTCGTGCCGCTCCTGCTCCTGGTCTCCGTGGGACCGGTGATCCTGGCCGTCTCGGCCCAGGCGCCATTGGTGCAGCAGTGGTACGCCGCTGGTGGCGGCGCCAACCCCTACCCGCTCTACGCCGCCTCCAACCTCGGCAGCTTCGCCGGCCTGATCGCCTACCCGCTGGTGGTGGAGCCGCTGCTGCGGCTGGACACGCAGCGCCACGACTGGACGATCGGCTACCTGGTGCTGGTGGGGCTGGTCGCCGCCCTCGGCCTGCTCACGGTGCGCCACGCCGCGCGTACGGCGGCCGCCACCTCGTCGCAGTCGTCCCCGACCTCCACGAACGGCGTCGCGCCCGCCCAGCGGCGTACGGCGGGCGCTCGGATCGGTCGGCGCCAGATCGCGACCTGGATCGTCCTCTCCGCCGTCCCGTCGGGACTCATGCTCTCGACGACCACGCACCTGAGCACCGACATCATGGCGATGCCGCTGCTGTGGGCGATCCCGCTCGGCCTGTACCTGCTCAGCTTCACCGTCGCGTTCGCGGACGGTCGCCGGGCGGCGCGCTGGATCACCCGCGTGGCGCCGGTGCTGCTGATGCTCTTCGGGGCCAGTGCGCTGATGAGCGGGGGCAGCGCGAACTTCGGCGCCGCCACGCTCTCCCTGGTCACGCTGTTCGCGGTGGCCGTCGCGCTGCACTCGCGGCTCTACGACGCCCGGCCGCCGGTCGAGAAGCTCACGACCTTCTACCTCGTCACCGCCGTCGGCGGCGCGCTCGGCGGGGTCTTCTGCGGCCTGGTCGCACCGCTGGCCTTCGACTGGGTCTACGAGCACCCGTTGCTGGTCCTCGCGGCCGGTGCGCTGGTGCCGCTCCGGCCCGTGTTGAAGCGGTTCGACCTCACCGTCCTGCCCGCCCCTCGTCAGCGCACGGTGCGCGCCGCCCTGCTCGCCGTGGTGGCGCTCCTGGGTACGGCGCTGATGTTCGCGACCACCGTGAACGCGCAGATGCTGCTCCTGCTGGCGCTGGTGGCGATCGGCCTGCTCACATGGTCGTTCCGGAGCGTCTACGTGCTCGTCCTCCTCGCCCTGATGTGCGGGATGGGCGCCCGCGGGACGGTCCCGCCGTCGTTGTCGGGCGACCGGGTCCGCAGTTACTTCGGCGTCTACACGGTGCTCGACGACACGGCCCACCACGCCACGGTGCTGGTGCACGGAGGTACGGCGCACGGCATCGAGCTGACCACGCCCGGACTCGAGCAGACCCCGACGGCGTACTACGGCGAGACCTCCGGCGTCGGCCTGGTCCTCGACCGTGCACCGGTACTGTTCGGCGACGACGCCTCGGTGGGCGTCGTGGGGCTGGGCGCGGGGACGCTGGCCTGTTACCGGCAACCGGGTCAGCGTTGGCAGTTCTTCGAGATCGACCCGGTGGTGGTCCGGATCGCGCGGGACTCGGGACGGTTCCACTTCCTGAGCGAATGCGCACCCGATGCGACGATGACGGTCGGGGACGCCCGGCTCGAGCTGGGCGGCGTACCCGACGACACCTACGACGTCCTCGCGGTCGACGCCTTCTCATCCGACGCGATCCCGATGCACCTGATGACCCGCGAGGCGTTCGACCTCTACGACCGGGTCGTGCGGGAGGACGGGCTGCTGCTCGTGCACATCACCAACCGCTTCATGGACCTCCAGCCGGTGCTCCGGGCTCTCGTGACCGACGAGGGCTGGAGCGCGATGGTGCGGGAGGACCAGCCGTCCGCGGAGGACGCACGGACCAAGATGAGCACCTTCTCGCTGTGGGTCGCGCTCTCGCACACGCCGGGGGTCCTCGACGAGCGGCTGGCCACGGTCGGTGGCGAGTGGCAGCCGCTCGACGACAGCCGCGGCTCGCGCCCCTGGACCGACGACTTCGCTTCGGTGCTGCCGCTGCTGAAGTGAGGCTCGGCTGGAGGCTTGTCGGGCGGCTGCAGGAGGTCAGTCGCCGGCGGCCAGCCAGCCGGGCGGGGGAGCGAGGAGTACGACGTCCTTGTCGTCCTGGACGACGGTCCAGCCCTCGCTGTGGATCAGCGCATAGCCGAGCGGGGTGTCGGGGTCGAGGAAGGCATAGGCGGGGGCCGCGTCGCGGATGGCGTCGTCCCATCCCGGCTGCAGCTCGTTGATGTCCGACATCGTCTCGAGCTCGTCGCTGGTGTAGATGTCGCCGTACCCGCTAAACATGAAGTCCAGGTCGGGGTAGCGGTACATCAGGTAGCCGCCGAAGACCGACTCGTTGAGGATCCGGGTGCCGGCGGGCATCTCCTCGAAGCTCGAGGTGACCCAGTCGGGTTGCGGAGGCGTGTGGTTGCTGGTCCGTGGCACCAGCACCGCCAGCACGGCCAGGCTCACCGCGGCGGCGCCGAGCACGAATGCGCGCTCGGCGGCGCGCAGCCGTTGGACCGGCCCCACCACGCGCTGGAGTTGGTATGCCGCGACCGGCACGAGCAGCGCGGCGGCCACGGGGACCGTCCGGCTCGAGTAGACGGCGAAGCCGGCGGCCAGGCCGACCAGGGCGATCGTGGTCCAGTCGGCGCCACGCTTGACCATGACCAGCACTGTGACGAGCAGGATGGCGAGCAGCGCGAGGCAGTTGGGCATCGTGAAGTTCGGTGGCTGCCACTCAGAGAAGTACTGCCCGCGCGAGTTGACGAGGAGCACCGCCGGCAGCAGTTGAGCGCCGACCGGGGTGAGCAGGCCGGCGACCAGCCCGGCGATCACGGGTACGGCGGCCAGGCGGATCGCGCGTGGGCCGCGCACCACGCCGTCGAGGACGAAGCCGGCCGCGGCGACGCACGAGATGATCACGCCGAGGGGCCACATGCCGTGGCACATCGCCCACACCCAGGTGAGCGGGATCAGCCACCAGACCGAGCGGCGCGAGCCGTACCGGATCGCCAGCCACAGGCCGGCGGTGAGGGCAGTGGCGATGTAGCTGAGCACCTGCGGCCGCATCGAGATGCTGGGCGCGCACGCCAGCAGCGCGGCGATGACCAGGGGAGCGGCGACCACCCGGTCGGCCCAGCGCCGGGCGACCAGGACGAAGGTGAGCGCCAGCCCGACGAACTGCAGCCCGGCCAGCCAGGCCACGCCCGGAAGCCCGAACCAGGCGTCGAACCTCGCCATCAGTTCCTGGGGCAGCCACTGAGTGGGCACCCAGTCGGCAGTGGCCCAGGAGGTCACATGGCCCGGGTGGCGCAGCGACCAGCCGTCGAGGAATTCGCGGCCGAAGCGCAGGTGGAAGAAGGTGTCGGGGTTCGACAGCGGGGCTGCGGCGGTCCGCACCATGACCACGAAGACGACCGCGATCATGGCCAGCGGGACGACGGTACGCGCGATCAGGGTGACGAGGCTGGGCGATGCCCCGGACTCGGGTACGGCGTCAGTGGCGACCACGTCGGTCGCCGTGCTGTCCGTGGTGATCGCCATCTCGCTCCAAGTGCACCGGGGCCCCGTCGCATCGAGGCTACGGAGACGGAAGACCCCAGTCTGGGAACTGCGCGGAGATGGCCCGTTGGGACTAGTCAGCGATGGCCGATCGGTCAGGTGAGTGTGGTGCTGTGGCGGGTCGCCGAGTCGTCTCAGGCATCCACGAAGTCGGGACGGGCATCCGCGGTGGTGTGGCCGCGACCGACCACGCCTATCGATCCCCAGCGCGCGTAGCCGACTCCACCGAGTAACAGGAGCGCCACGCCGCAGAGGGCGAGTTCCTGGTGGGCGGTCACGCGGTACAAGAGGTTGTACTGCAGCGGCAGCAGTCCAGGTGCGGAGGACACCGTGACGAGGGTCACCGGACCGACCCACGTGCCGCGCGCCCCCAGCACGCCTGCCGACGTGAGCCCGGCGCCGACGAGCACGAATGAGTCGAGCACGAGCTGGACGTGGTTCACCGGGATGGCGAGGCCCGCGACGGCCGCAACCGCGACCGTCGCCGTGGTGAACACAAAGCCGGCACCGAGTCGCCAGCCCCACAGGGGCCGGGCCGCGGTCAGGACCTGCTCGACCGGCCCTTCGCGCAGGATGCGCGCCGCCACCAGGATCGGGAGGCAGAGGCCGACGACGACTCCGGAGTCGATGAAATCCTCGGCCAGGTCGTAGGGGTACATGAAAGGGATCGTGACGGCGCTCGCCGCCACCAGGACGAGCCACGAGAACGCCCAGGCTGCCCACCATCGCCGCTCGAGGAGCTCTCGGCCCCTGAGCACGACGGCTACTGGGTGAAGTCGTCCCACTGGAGGCTGCCGTTGGCGATCTCCGCACGGTGCTCGGCGAACCACGCCGACTTCCGAGCGCGAGACCAGTCGGCGAACTCGTCGATCGACACCGGGCTCTCGCTGTAGTCGACGTGCCCTGCGTCCACGACGGGTGCGGCGGGAAAAGCCGAGCCGTCGGTCGGGATGTCAAGCTCCTCGAGCGTGTAGCGGAGCAGGAAGTCGCTCGGTGTCCCGCGGGAGAGGCTCGAGCCGGGGATGGAGAGGTCACCTCGCGGGAGCCCGATGAATTGATGGGCGAGAGTCACGACCAGCCGATTCCGATCGACCCGTGCGTCGCTCCCCAGGATCCCGGCCGTGGAAGACGTGAGGGTGAGGGCGCCCGCCGAGCTGGCACGCCGCTGCGCCCCGGCGAGCTCCTCGTCGATGGTGTGATCGACTCCGGCCGCCTCGTCGTCGATCAGCGCGATTCTCTCTGGCACCAGGCCGGGGAGGGTGGCCCGAACGTCCAGGACGACGTCCCGCACCGTGGCGGTGTTGAAAGCCTTCACCCTCGGCAGGCAGACCTCGACGCCCGCAGCCTCGCTGCAGGACAGCTCGGCTGCTGGTACGTCGAAGACCCGGTTGGCGGTGCCGACGAACAGGAGAGCTGCTGCCGAGAGGCTCGCCAGCCAGGCGCAGGAGACCAGCCGCCCCCTCGACGCGGAGAACGCGAAGTACCCGACCCCCGCGACCGCGAGCAGGAAGACCGCTTGCGTCAGGCTGATCCACCACGGGATGCGGTAATAGGTCATCGATCGCGTGTCGAAGGGGGTCAACGCCGCCAAGTAGCGCGGGGCGAGGTAGACCAACGTCCCGAGCACCAGGTATGAGCCGACCGCTGCGAGGGGCACCGCCAGCATCGGCCACTGGATGCGACCGAGCAGCGACCCGGCCACGGCGAAGCAGACCAGGAACCCGCCGTAAGCCACGGTCATCGAGAGGCTCGGTCGGAGGGCGCCGCTGACGGCCGCCGTCCAGGCATGAGCCAGGGACGCGGCGACCAGGAAGCCGAGCACGGCGACGGCACTGACCTCGACGATGGCACGCCGCCAAATCGTGATGCGGTCGACCACGGCCGTGGCCGCGAGCATGCGAAAACCGTCATGGTGCTGTTGACAGGTCAGCCAGGCGCCGGCGGCGGCGGTCGCGGGCGCCGCGAGCAGCAGACCTTGACCGAGCCGGCTGGCCGTCGCGGACGTCTCGCCCAGCCATTCGTCGTGCCCACCCACCACCGCCAGAGCCTCGGCCAGCGCGACCAGGACGAGCAGACCGATGGCCACCCGGCCGCGCACGAGGACCACGGACCTCACCTCAGCTCTCGTGGGCGAGCAGGGAGAGGAAGGCCGACCGGGCCCGGGCCGTGTCGTCCTCTCCGCGACCCAGCCCGGCAAATGCGGCAGGCGTGCCTTCGAACCTCACCGCGCCATCGATCAGCACCACGATCCGCCGGGCGAGCACGGCCACGTCCTCGAGCAAGTGGGTCGAGATGAGGACCACTCGATCGCTCGCGATCGACGAGATGACGCCGTACAGATGATCCCGCTGCTGCGGGTCGAGACCGGCGGTGGGCTCGTCGAGGATCAGGTAGCTCGGTGAGTTCACCAACGCCTGTGCCAATCCCAGGCGACGCTGCATCCCGCCTGAGAGGTGCCGGACCAGGGACCGCCGTCGGTCGGTGAGGTCGGTCAGCTCCAGCGCCCGGGCCACAGCCGCAGGTCTCGATCCTCGGCGGATGCCCTTCAGCCAGGCTGCGTAGTTGAGGTAGTCGAACACGGTCGTCGTGCCCGGAGCGGTGACGGCCTGAGGAAGCCAGCCGCTCACGGCTAGGTGCTCGCGACGGCTGGCCCGGTCTCCGAGCGATCCCATGGAACTCTCGACCAAGCCCTCACACGGCTGCTCCGCCCCCGCGAGGATGCGGCACAGCGTGGACTTGCCGGCGCCGTTGGGACCGAGTAGCACGCCCACCCCCGGCGAGAGCCCGACCGTGACGCCGCGGAGAGCGGTGCGGCCGCCGTAGCGCTTCGCCACGCTGTTGGCGACCAGGCTCGGGGCCGCGAGCCCGTCGTGCACGTCGATCGGGTCTCACCAGTCCTTCGCGGACCAGGCCCCGCAGGAGTCGGGCAACAGCCTGATGGGCTTGCATACTCTGAACCGGGCCGCGTCGGCGCTGCTGCCGATGCGGATATCGCCGACGCAAATCCCCGACACGAACTTCTGAGTCCTGGACGTGACGTTCTCCGTCCAGCGGCCACAGTTGTCGTCGGTGTTGCCGTCGTAGACGAGTTGACCTTGCGAGTACACCGGAAAGTCGGTGTACGCCCGCAGGGACCCGGTGGCGTAGAACGAGTGGTTCGTGTGGGTCTGCACGTAGCCGTAGCCGTCCCCATCGCCGGAGCTCATGCTGACGGCCAACGCGGCCGAGGGCATGAGTGCGAGAGACAGAGCAAGGCCTGCAGGCTTGAGTAGACGGACTATCCCGAGACGCATCGATACCTCTGTGAGTAGAACCGGTGCTGACGGTCAGCCAGCCTAGGAGCCGGCGACCCGTCGCGATCGCCCGAGAGCGCACTACGCGAAGTTCCGAGTCACTGACCTCCTACAGTGACGTCCCGCGCGAAGCGCGACCGCTGGACCCGGTACTGCGGCTGCGGGCGGGGAAGCTCCGAGCCGTGACCGGCGCTACTCCAGACCGAGCGAGAACGCCGCCTCGAGGTCGTGGCGGGAGTAGGTCCGGAAGGCGATGTGGGTCTCGGTCGACAGCACGCCGGGGACCTTGTTGATCCGGTCGGCGACCACGTCGGCGATGTCCTCGTGCGCCTTGACCCGCACCAGGACGATCAGGTCGATCTCGCCGGTCACGGAGTAGACCTCGCTCACCCCGTCGAGGGCGGCGATCCCCTCGGCTACCTCGGGGATCCGGGCCACATCGGCCTTGACGAAGCTGATGGCGGTGATCACGGTCCGAATCTAGGCCATGGCTATTTCTTGGTGACCACGATCTTGACCGGCTTGGCCTTGGAGGCCTGCGAGAACGCGTTGCCCAGGTAGACCACCGACAGCTTGTGCTTGCCCCGCTTGAGCTTCTTGAGCCGGATCACGAGGTTGCCGTCGCTGTTGGTCTTGAGGGCCACCTTCGCGATGACTTTCTTGCCGTCGAGGACCTGGACCGTGCCGAGGTCGACCCCGTAGTCGACCAGGCCGACGCTGACGTTGAGCACCGCGCGCTGGCGCGTGGTGATCGCCGGCGTGGTCGTGGACGCGGTGGTCGTCGACTTCATCAGCGCGACCTTGACCGGCGCGCTGGTCGCCGCGCCGGCGGCCCAGCCGTCGGCGGTCGCCGTGACGCGCACGGTGACCGAGCCTCCGGCGTCGCGGCCGCGGACGACGTATCGGTTGCCGGTCTCCTTCGCGACCGCCTGGCCGTTGACGAACCATTGGTAGCTGTAGCCCACGCCGGACGTCGCCTGCCACGCGCCCGGGTCGGCGGTGAGCGTCTCCCGGACCGAGGCCACGCCGGTCACGGTCGGTGCCGTGGTCGGCTGCAACGCGTCGAGCGGCACCACGGCGACGGCTCGGCTGACCGAGGCACCGTCCTGGTAGCCGGTTCGCTTGCCGGCGGCGTGCAGCGTGACCGAGGTGCCGACATCGGCGTCGGTGAGCCGGTACGTCGCCCCCGTTGCGCCGGAGATCGGGCCGCCGTCACGGAACCACTGGTAGGCGGTGGTCACCCCGGCCACGTCCCAGGTCGGTGCGGTGGCGGTCCAGGTCGTGCCGGTCCGCGCGTTGGGCCCGCTGATGTCGACGCCGGTGGTGGCGACGGCCGGGTCGCCCGCCTTCGCGAGGATGCCGGCGCTCTGCGAAGTGCCCGGGGCGAAGCCGCTGCCCCTGTTGCCCGTGGCGACGAGCCGGATGGTGCTACCGAGGTCCTCGGGGCGCACGGTGTAGCTGGTCTGCGTCGCGCCCCAGATGTCGGTGCCGTTGCTCTGCCACTGGTACGTCGTGGTGACGCTCGGGCTGTCCCACGCGGGAGCGGTGGAGGTGAGGACGGTGCCGACCTTCCCCGAGCCGCCGATGACGACGGCGGTCGTCGCCACCGGTGCATCGCCGGCGATGCCCTTGATCTCGTTGCTCGTCGAGGTGCCGGTGAGGTAGCCGTCGCGGGTACCCGTGGCGCGCACCGAGATCTGCCGGTTCAGGTCGGCGTCGCTGAGCGTGTACGTCAGCGCGCTCTGGCCGCCGATCGGGTTCCCGTCGCGGAGCCACTGGTACGTCGTGGCCACGGTGTTCGACGGGAAGTTCCACGCCGGAGCCGTGAACGTCAGCGCCTCGCCGATCCGGCCGGAGCCGGTGACGACCGGGGCCGCGGTGGCCGCGATCTGGTCGACGACCGTGAAGGTCCGGGCCGGTGAGGTGCCCAGGCTGTTGCCGGTCACGTCGTACGCCGTGACCCGCCAGTCCCACGTGCCGCCGGGGATCGGGTCCTGCGGCGCCCAGGCGAGGGCTGGCGTCGGCACCGATTCGAGCGCCGTCGAGCCGCCCTGGGCGAGCCGCTCCCAACGGTAGGAGACCGCGCCGGCGACCGGCGCCCACGTGAAGACCGCGTCGGACGGCGTCACGTCCGTGGCACCAGCTGCGGGAGCGGTGAGGACCGGAGCCGGCGCGGTAACGGTGAAGTGCATCCACTTCTCGCCGGCGGCCGGCTTGCGGGAGCTCCAGTCACCGGCCCGGTTGCTGATGTCGTAGCGCTGGACGCGCCACACGTAGTCCTGACCGGCGGCAAGTGCCGGAAGCGGCGCGTCGAGCGTGAGCACCCGCTGCTTGGTCGTCCGGTCGAGCACCCGGTTGGCCGGGCTCGCCGTGGTGTCGCCGTTCTTGTAGACCTCGACGTGGTAGTACCACGACGAGCCGAGCGCGTTCCAGCTCAGCGGGGTGTCGCCTGGGACCGTGGCCCCGTCGGCGGGCAGCGTCGGGGTCGGCACCGGCGACCGCTTGATGAACTTGCCGGTGTCGCTCCACGGCAACTGGTTGCCGTTGCCGTCGATCGCGCGCACCCGCCAGTACAGCGGCGCCTCGGGGTAGGTCTGGCCCGGCGCAGTGTACGTCGTCTGGTCGACCTCGGCGACGTCGAAGATGTTCTGGAAGCTGGGATCGGTCGCGACCTGGACGAGGTAGCTGCGCGCCTCGGTCTGCCCGGGCGCCTGCAGCGGCGTCCCAGAGTCGAAGGGACGGTCGACCGTCGGCTGGTAGGTCGTGGTCTCGGTGTTGCGGAAGTCCTCCCAGCTGAGGGTGACGTCGTTCGCGCAGTACGGCACCTGGGTGCCCGTGGCCGGGTCGGTGTCGAGATCACACGCAACGGTGGTCCCGACCTCCGCGGAGGTGCCGGTGAGCCGGCCCTGTCGCGGCGCCGTGAGCACGACCTTGCGGCTCAGCTTGTCGAAGGCGTTCTCTGCGCTCTCGAGCGAGCCGCAGCCCTGGCCGAACGTGCAGGGCACGATCCGCACGTAGTAGGCCGTGTTGGCCTGACTGTCCGGCAGTGCCGCGGCCGGGGACCACATCGGCTGGTAGACGATGATCGGTTTTGCGGCGCCGTTCTCGTTGCCGTAGACGCCGTTGGTCATGTCCTTGTCCTTGGCGAGGTACAGCTTGTAGTACCCCGCGTTGGCCTGCGGTGCCCACCTCAGGACCGGGGTGTTGCGCAGGTTGTCGCACTCGCTCTGGTTGTCGGCGCCGAGCACCTGCGTCGAGCAGGCGTGTGCGGCCGGGTCGGAGGCCGGCTGATCCGGGTCGTCGGGCAGGTCGTTGCCGGTGAGGGCGGCGTACTGCTTGGCGGTCGGCACCTCGTCGAGCGGCTCGATGGTGAAGTGGCCGAGACTGCCTTGGCTGAGCGCGGCGCCGCTGACGTTGAACGCCTTGACGAAGAAGTCGTAGTCGCCCGGGACCAGGAACTCGTCGTAGAAGCTCTCACCGGCAGGGTAGGTGAAGTCGCTGCCGACCAAGCTGTACGCCACGGCCTCCGCGGGCTTGGCCCACACCTCGTATCTGGCCGCTCCGGTGACCGCAGTCCAGTGCAGGGTCGGGAACCGTTGCGCCGACGGGTTGCCGACCGGGGTGGGGGAGGACGCCGCGGCGCCAGGCGGGCCGTCGACCACGAAGGTCGGCCAGCCCGAGATGTAGGAGGCGCCGACCCGACCGTCACCGCTGACCGTCTGCACCTGCCACTCGTAAGTCCCCGGGGGAAGGGTCGCACGGGGGGTGTAGCTGGTGGCCGCGGTGTCCTGTGCGATGACCGTAACGCCGTTCGCGGTGTTCTTGACCGTGACGCGGTACTGCGCGGCGTCCCCGACCGGCTGCCAGGAGAGCGTCGGGATGGTGACGTGGTCACCCGGGCCCGGTGAGGTCGGCACGACCTCGTCGGGGTCGTAGGTGAAGACGCTCTTCTTGGCCGTGATCACGCGGGTCACCGCACCCTGGCTGAAGTCGTCGGTGCCGAGCACCCGCCACCAGTAGGTGCCCTTGGCCGCCGGGAAGCAGCCGCCGCCCTGGGGCACGTACGTGGTCAGGGTGGTGTAGCACGACGCGATGATGTTCTGGAAGTTCGACCCCTCGCTGATCTGCAGCACGTAGGAGCTGGCCAGGCTGACGTCTTCGTCGCTGCCGCTGACCGGCTCTGACGGCGTCCACTGGAAGTAGAACGGGTCGCCGACGATCGCGCCGTTGGCGGGGTAGACCGGGGTCGGCTGCCCCGGCCAGTTGCGGGTGAACTCCCACACGGGCACGCTGTCCCAGCCGGCGAAGTTCCCGGCGGCGTCGCGCGGGCGCACCCGCCAGTAGTACGAGTCGTTGTTGAGCTCGTTGGCCGGTGAATACCTCGTGCCGACCACGTTGGTGTTGACCACCATCGAGCTGAAGCTCTGGTCCTGGTCGATCTGGATGTCGTACGACACCGCGCCCGGGACCGGCTTCCAGTCGAGGGCGACATCGGTGACGGTCTGCCGGAAGCTGGGGCTGATCAGCTCGGCGGCCGCCAGCCCGCTGATCTGGTACTGGCCAGATGTCGACCACGCGCTCTGGAAGCCGCCGGGGAAGTTGGTCCGCACCCTCGTGTAGTAGGTGTTCGGGACCTGCAGGTCGGGGACGACGTAGGAGGTCGACGACACGGTGTAGGCGCGTAGCAGCGACTGGTCGGTGAAGGTCTGGTCGGGGCTCAGCTGCAGCGTGTAGGACTCCGCTCCGCTGACCGCGGTCCAGGTCACGACGGGCGGACTCGCGGGCTGCTGGAGGGAGCCGCCCGCGGGGCCGGTGAGGGTCGGTACGTCGAGCGCGCCGCGGGTGAACGTCCCCGTGGTCCAGCCGCTGTCGCCGCTGCCGCTGGCCCGGACCCGCCACCAGAGCTGTCCTGCCGGCAACTGGGTGAGCGGCACGTAGCTGGAGTTGGCCGTCCAGATGTTGACCAGCAGGTTGGTGAAGCCGCTGTTGGTGGCGACCTGCACGTCGTACCGCACCACGCCCGTCGTGCGCTGCCACTGCAGCGTCGGGATGGTGCTCACCGTGGCGCCGTTCGCCGGTGAGGTGAGCTGCGGGCCGGCGGCCGAGGCGGCCGGCGTGGGGCCGAGCAGGCTCAGGCCGGTCAGGAGCAGTACGCCGGCGATGGCGGTGACCAGCGCGCGCGAGCGCGCCGAGATCCGAGTGGGCACGACAGTTCCTCCAGTGACCCCGACGGGACGGCCCGGGTCATGGGCCTGCGATACCCGTCAGGAGAGTCGACTCACGGTAGGTCGGCTCAGGTGGTCTGCACCGGGGAATCCGCCACCCCTGGCCCGAAGGGACTAGGAGGTGGGCCGAACGGCTGGCGAATGTCTGTAGGCACTTCGTGATCAGCACTCGTGAAGGGCGCAGTCAGCGGGCCGGCCGCTGCACGGTCGCCAGGTCTCGACGTTCGCCGAACGGCACCAGGACGCGGCGGGACTCCGAGACCGCGTCGTGGAGGGCGAGGTGGCGGCTCGCCCCGGCCACCGGACACGCCCACTCGCCCTCGACGTCGACCAGGCGGACGCCGTCGGACTCGAGCCAGCGCAGCACCTTCTCGGACTCCTCGGCCGTCGCGGCCGGCACCGGTCCGGGTGCGTCGCCGACGGTCTCGGCGGACATCCGCAACTCGGCGACGTATTGGTGGGCGTCGGCGCCGGGCGGGATCACTCCGGCGGCGGCCAGCCGTCCGTGGCGGACCACGTGGACGGCCCAGCGCTGGTCGGCCTCGCGCCGGGTGGCGACGATCTCGGGACAGCGGGAGAGCGCGCTGAGCCGCTGGGTGCGAGCCGCGGCGCGGACGAACGCCGCCAGTCGATCGCGGTGGACCCCGGCCTCCTCGAACCGTTCGTCGGCCGCCAGCGACTCCATCCGCCGGTTGATCGCCTCGACGACCTCGTCGGGCCGGCGCAGGAGGGTGTCTTGGAGAAGCCGGACGACGGCGGCGTACGTCGCGGGGTCGACGCTGCCGTCGCACGGCGACAGGCAGCGACCCAGCTCGGCCAACACGCACGGCGAGCGCGAGGGCACCTTGCCGAACCTGTCGCTGCACTGGCGCACCGGGAAGGTGTCGTGGAGGGCCGCCAAGCACTTCTCGGCCGCCTTGCGCGAGGAGAACGGGCCGAGGTAGTCGGCGTCGTCGGCGAGCACCCGGGTCACCAGCGAGAGCCGGGGCCACGGCTCCCGGGTGAGCTTGACGAAGTGCATCCGCTCCGGGAACCGGGAGCGGCGGTTGTAGCGCGGCTTGTGCTCGGCGATCAGCCGGAGCTCGCGCACCTGCGCCTCGAGCGCGGTGCTGCAGACGATCCCCTCGACGGTGGTCGCCAGGCCCACCATCTCACCCATCCGGGAGCGGGTCTCGGAGGCGGTGAAGTAGCTGCGCACCCGGGTGCGGAGATCACGCGAGGTGCCGACGTAGAGGACCCGGCGCGAGTCGTCGCAGAAGAGGTAGACGCCGGGGGAGTGCGGCAGCCCCTCGGCGAGGTGCCGCTTGCGGCGCTGGGCGGTGGAGACCCGGGCCGAGAAGGTCTGCAGCTCCTCGAGGGTGTGCACGCCCAGGCCGCCCAGTCGCTCCATCAGGCCGTGGAGCACGTCGACCGTGGCCCGGGCATCGGAGAGGGCGCGGTGGTTGGGCGTGGTCGAGGAGCGGAAGACGCGGGCGAGCGAGGAGAGCTTGCAGTTGGGTGCGTCGTCGCGGGTGATCACCCGGCGGGCCAACTTGGCCGTGTCGACGACCTCGAATGCCGGCCAGGCCCGGCCCTGGAGCTCGTTGAAGT
>DOWL01000147.1:22660-22953 GCA_003519585.1 Nocardioides sp.
GCGTTGTGCGCGACCAGCACCGTGCCCGCCGCGAACTCGAGGAACGCCGGCAGCGCGGACTCGATCGAAGGGGCGTCGGCGACCATCGTGTTGCTGATGCCGGTGAGGACGGCGATGAACGGCGGGATCTCGGTGTGCGGGTTGACCAGGGTCTGGAACTCGCCCAGCACCTCGCCGCCGCGGACCTGCACCGCACCGATCTCGGTGATCATCGACCCGGCCTCGGCCGACCCACCGGTGGTCTCGAGGTCGACCACCGTGAAGGTGAGGTCGCGCAGGAGCCGGCCGAGCTC
>DOWL01000147.1:23086-42871 GCA_003519585.1 Nocardioides sp.
GTCGCGCAGGAGCCGGCCGAGCTCGTCGAAGCTGCGCTGGGCCTCCCACCGGGAGCGGCCCCGCGCCGCCGCCTCGCGCACCGTCGTACTCACATCGCCGACGTTAGGTGCGCGCGCCGACAGTCGGTCCGACAACACGCCCGGCAGCCCGGACCCGGCGGCGCTGAGTAGGCTCGTCGCGATGCCTCCGATCAACGAAGCGCCACCCCCACTGCCCACGGGCTTCCTCCGCGTCATCCCGCTCGGTGGAGTGGGCGAGATCGGTCGCAACATGGCCGTGCTCGAGTACGACGGGCGGCTGCTCATCATCGACTGCGGCGTGCTGTTCCCGGAGGAGCACCAACCGGGCGTCGACCTCGTGCTACCCGACTTCACGCACCTGCAGGACCGCTGGGACGACATCGAGGCGGTGATCCTCACCCACGGGCACGAGGACCACATCGGCGGCGTGCCGTACCTCATCCAGGCCGGACTGCGGGCGCCGCTGGTCGGCTCACGATTCACCCTCGGCCTGCTCGACGCCAAGCTCACCGAGCGCCGCCTCGACTCCGACGAGACCGAGGTGACTGCGGGTCAGACGGTGCGCTTCGGGCCTTTCACCTGTGAGTTCGTCGCGGTCAACCACTCGATCCCCGATGCGCTGGCCGTGGCCGTCACCACCGGCGCCGGGACGGTGTTCCACACCGGCGACTTCAAGGCCGACCTGACCCCGCTCGACAACCGGCTGACCGACATGGCGTCGTTCTACAAGCTCGGCGAGCGCGGCGTCGACCTGCTGATGAGCGACTCGACCAACGCCGACGTACCCGGCGTCGTCGCCACCGAACGCGACATCGGCCCGGTCCTCGACCGCGTCGTCGGCGAGGCCTCCGGCCGGGTCTTCGTGGTCTGCACCTCCAGCCACGTCCAACGCATCCAGCAGGTGCTCAACACCGCTCGCAACAGCGAGCGGCACGTCGCCATCATCGGGCGCTCGATGGTCCGCAACGTCCGGATCGCCGAGGAGCTCGGCTATCTCACCGTCCCGCCGGGGCTGGTGCTGTCGGTCGAGCAGGTCAACGACCTGCCCGCCGACCGGATGCTGGTGCTCTGCACGGGCTCCCAGGGCGAGCCGGCAGCCGCGCTGAGCCGGATGGCGACCGGTCAGCACAAGGACTTCACGCTCGCCGAGGGCGACGCGGTGATCTTCGCGAGCTCGCTCATCCCCGGCAACGAGAGCGCGGTCTACCGCCTCATCGACCGGCTCGCGTACGCCGGCGTCGACGTGATCACCCGCCAGCAGGCCCCGATCCACGTGAGTGGCCACGCCGCTGCCGGCGAGCTCACCGCGGTGCTGACCGCGCTCCGGCCGCGCAACTTCATGCCCGTGCACGGCGAGGGCCGGCACCTGCGGGCACACGCCAAGCTGGCGATGCGGACCGGCGTACCCCAGGACCGCATCATCGTGGCCCGCGACGGGGCCGTGGTCGACCTCGGCGACGGCAAGGCGTCCGTGGTCGGCCAGGTCTCGGCCGGCTACACCTACGTCGACGGCGGTGGCGTCGGCGACGTCGGCGAGGAGAGCCTCCGCGACCGGCTCATCCTCGGCGACGAGGGGTTCATCTCTGCCGTGGTCGTCGTCGACTCGCGCTCGGGCACCGTCGTCGCCGGACCGGAGATCTCCGCGCGTGGCTTCGCCGACGAGGATGCGCCGCTCGACGACATCCGGCAGCGGGTCGCCGACGACATCGCCAACGCGCCCCAGTCACACCCGGTCGACCCCGACGAACTGCGTCGCGTCATCCGCCGTTCCATCGGCTCCCAGGTCAACCGCGTGCACCGTCGGCGGCCGATGATCCTGGTCTACGTCGTCGAGACGTAGTCGTCCACGGCCCCGCAACCACGCCCCAGCGGCCTCCCTAACGCCGGGAGGGAGCGCAGCGACCCGGTAGTTCGCGGCGGAGCCGCGCGCCCGGCGATCGGCCCGATGGCCGTGGCGACTGGCGCCGGTGCGAGCGCCAGCGAGCCAGGCGCCCCGGCGAGCGTCAGCGAGCGTCGCCGCGGACTCGGGCCGAAACTCGCCGGGGTAAATGGCTAGTGGTGGGGCGGCACTTGCTCCTTGAGCCAGGTGTCCCCGCTCGACTCGGCTTGTCCGGGGCGTTCCGCAGGATCGCGTTCGTCGGAGGTGGTGTCCGGGAGCGAGTCGCCGAACACCTCGGCCAGCCGGCGTCGGCGCTGCCAGTCAGCTTCGCGCTGCTCGGTCACGTCACCACCTCAGGTGCACAGGCCGGCGAACTCGAGGTCGTCGGCGCTGGCGTCGACGCTGTCCGAGGGCTCGTCGGTCGGGGAAGCGGTGTCCGTCGGGTCAGTGGGCGAGCCGCTGCTCGACGAGGCGCCCTCGGATGGCGAGGCTCCGCCGCTCGCGCCCGTGCCGTCGGAGGGCGAGGCGGAGCCGGTGCCGCCGGCGGCGTTGCCGCTGCCCGGGACCTGGTTGGCACCGATCGAACCGTTGCGCAGCTTGCCGAGCGGTTTGTCGTGCAGGATCCGGTCCCAGAGGATGTCGGCATCGGAGGTCCACTCGACCCGACCCGGCTGTGAGGTGCTGTAGACGAACGGCACGGTGATGAACCGGATCCGCTTGAGCCCGATGTCTTGGAACTGCAGCCCGATCTTCGCCATCTCCTTGATGTTGGCGATGTCGGTCGTGAGCCCCTTCGTGGCGGCGTTGAGGAAGCGGACGAGCCGGTCGAACCGCGTCAAGGTGCCGCTGGAGAGGACCTTGGCCACCAGTGCCCCGATGAACGCCTGCTGCCGCTTGATCCGGCCGATGTCGGAGCCGTCGCCGACTCCGTGGCGGACTCGCACGTAGGCGAGCGCCTCCTTGCCGTCCAGGGTCCGGGTGCCGGCGGGGATCGTGATGCCGTACTCGGAGGAGTCGATGTCCTCCGGCACGCAGACCTCGACGCCGTCGACCGCATCGACCATGCCCTTGAAGCTGCCGAAGTCGACGACGACGTAGTTGTCGATGGGGATGCCGGTGGTCTGCTCGAACTGCTGGATGGTGCACGCCGGCCCGCCGTAGGAATAGGCGGCGTTCCACATCGCGCCGGTGCCACCGGGGATGGTCTTGCCGTCCTCGCTCTTGCAGTCGGGCCGCTCGACCAGCGAGTCGCGCGGGATCGAGACGCCGTAGGCGGATTGCCGGTCGGCCGAGAGGTGGAACAGGATCGTGGTGTCCGACCCGCCGCCGGCCTCCTGGTCGACACCGCAACCGTCGCAGTCGCGGGAGTCCGAGCCCATGACGAGGATGTTGAGCGGCTCCTTCGGCCCCTCGACCTTCACCTTCTCGGGTCGGTCGTAGAGCTGGTCGCCGACGTCGACGACGTTGATGTTGTCGTTGAAGTGGCGGTAGAGGAAGGCCACCGACAGGCCGCTCACCATGCCCAGTGTGAGCAGCGTGGCCAGCAGCACCTTCGCGACGGTATGCGTGCGACGCGTGCGACCGCGCCGCTTCCCCGCTCTATATGCAGAGGGCAGCTCGGGCTGGGCAGGGGGCTGCGCAGCGTCGGGCATGGTCACCTTCACGTGGGGCGGAAAAGAGCTTGACGAGGTCGGCTCGGTCGCACTCGGGTGTGCGCGCGTCCGCGCCAGACTACGGGTCTACCCCAAATGATGAACCGGACCCGCCGGTATCGCCAAGATCTCGTCACCGCGGATCCGGCACCACCCAGATCTCGTCGCCGTCGCCGGGAGCGCTACCGAGGGCCACGCACCGCGCCCCGGGAACGACCTGGACGTCGAAGATCTCCTCCAGGCCGGAGGTGAACTCCAATGTCGCGACGGTGTCTCCCGTGGTGAGCTCGATCACCCCCACACCGCATTTGAGCTGGTCGTGGAACTGCGCGATCGGAGCCCCGCCGAAGATCGCGGTCTCACGGATCTTCGAGAGCCCCACGAACGCCAGGTCACCGACGATGGCCAGGCCACGGGCGTAGCCCGGCAGCGCCGCCACGGTCTCGCGCTCGCCGGTCGCCAGGTCGATGCGCTGCAGGTTGCCCATCCCGGAATTGAGGACGTACAGCGCTCCCCCGTGCCATCGCGGTGAGTGGGGCATGGCGATGCCGGTGCTGACGGGCTGCCCGCTGGGCACCTCGAGTACGGCGCCGCTGGTGATCCGGCTCTCGCGCCAGCCGCCCGGCCGGTCCGACTGGGCCATCACGGTCACGAAGGCAGGTCGGCCGTCGCGCATGGCCAATCCGTTGAGGTGACATCGGTCCTCGCCGGCCAGGGCGGTGATGAAGGGCGGCCGCCACCGCGGCACGAAGCTGAAGGCGGGATCGATACCGGCCAGGCACGAGAACAGGGTGTTCACGACCCACAGCTCGGGCTCGCCTGCGGCATCCGCACCCCACGCGATCTCGTGTCCCTGGATCCCACCGGTGACCGTCGACCCCCGAGCCAGGAAGCAGCGGTCGTAGCGGTCGGGGGGTGCGATCCGTGCCGCCAGCTCGGAGTGGTCGCGCAGGAACCAGATCTGGCCCCTGGCTCCCACCGCGATCTGGTCGGTGCCGACCGCGACTCCCATCGCCTGGTCGAAGCGGTGGAAGTCGAAGGCCACCCGCCCCCCGTCCACGCCGATCGAGACCAGCTGGCCGGCCTGGTAGGTCGAGACGAGGAGAGAGCAGCCGGCCCGCTCCAGGACGTCGGGAAACGACGGGCTGTGCGTGTAGTTGGCTTCCAGTACGGCGCGCGCTCCCGCCCGCGGGGCAGCCTCCTGCTGCGGCGCGGGCTCCTGCCCCGGAGCGGTCACGCGTGGATCAGGGTGTAGCTCTTGGTCTTGGTGTTCGCCGTACCCCCGGTCGGCGTGTAGGTGAGCCGGACCTTGACCTTGAGCTTGCCGTTCTTCTTCGCCTTGATCTGCTTCAGTCCGCTCTTGGTGAGCTTGACCTTGATCGTGACCGAGTCCGCCTTCGACACGACGACCTCGACGACCTTGACCGGAGACTTGCCGGCCGGGGAGAGGCGGAGCGTGCCGGCGCCGGGCAGCTTCACGGCGAGCGCCAGGGTGCCCTTCTTGGTGTTGGCCTTTCCTGACGACGGCGCCTTGAACGTGTTGTCCGGAGGAGCCGGCGGGGCGACCTGCGCCGCGCTGACCGTGAAGGTCCGCTCGGCCGGCGTCGGGTCGACGTTGCCCGCCGCGTCGAACGCGCGGAAGGCGACCGTGTGGCTGCCGTCAGCCAGGCCCGTGAAGGTGTGCGGCGAGGTGCAGTCGGTGAACGGCCCGCCGTCCAGGCGGCATTGCAGGGTCGCCGTGTCGCCCTTCGTGCCGGAGAAGGCGAACGTCGCCGAGTTGGTCGTGATCGTCGCTCCTGCCGCTGGGCCGGAGTCGATGGAGGTGTCCGGCGGTGTGGAGTCGACCGAGGCGGAGGTCAATCGGACGGTGCCCGCCGCCGTACCGTCGGACTTCCACAGCCCGAAGCCGGCGATGCCGTCGTCACCGGTGAAGAAGAGCGTGTTCCCGACCATGGTGAGGTCGCGTAGGTAGCCACTGCCGGCACCGGGCTTGAGGTCTTTGACCAACGCGGTGCCGGCTGGACTGCCATCGGACCTCCACAGCTCGTCGCCGTGCCCCGTGTCGTCGGCGACGAAGTAGACGTCTGCTCCGGTGGCGGTCAGGTCGTGCGGGTAGGAGCCGCTGTCGGCAGCGTCGATGTCCTCGACCCGGACGGTGCCGGCAGCGCTGCCGTCGGAGGACCACAGCTCGCGGCCCGCGCTGGGGTCGTTGGCGACGAAGTACAAGTCTCCGGCCGTCGCGGTCAGCTCCGTGGGGTGGCCGCTGTCGCCGCCTGGATCGCTGTCCTTGACCAGCACGGTTCCGGCCTCGGTGCCGTCCGACTTCCACAGCTCGTATCCCGAGGTGTCGTCGTTGGCGGTGAGGAAGAGCGTCCCGCCCATGGCGGCGAGCGATCGCGGCCCGTCGTAGTAGGCCCGAGGTGGCCCGGCCCGGAAGTCCTTCACCAGAACCGTTCCAGCACCGGTGCCGTCGGACGTCCACAACTCGCGACCGTCGACCCCGTCGTCGGCGGTGAAGAACAGCTCACCGCCGACCGCGGTCAACTCGCGAGGTTTCGCGTTGCCGGCGGGGTTGATGTCGTGGACCAACTGAGTGCCGGCGTCAGTGCCGTCAGACTTCCACAACTCATAGCCGAAGCTGCCGTCGGTCGCCGTGAAGTAGACGGTGCCGCCCACCGAGGTGAGGTCGTCCGCGTAACTGTCGTAAGCGCCCGGGTAGATGTCCTTGACCAGCATGGTGCCGCCGCTGGTCCCGTCGGACTTCCAGAGTTCGATGCCGTGGTCACCGTCGTCGGCCGTGAAGTACAGCGTCCCGTCCACGTCGGTCAGTCGTGAGATGCGGCTGCCGCCCGCTCCGGGCATGACGTCCTCGACGAGCACCGTCCCGGCCGCGGTCCCGTCGGACTTCCAGAGCTCGTAGCCGTGCACGGCGTCGTTGGTCACGAAGAACAGCGTTCCGCCGGAAACCGTCAGGTCGGTCGGGCCGTAGTAGCCGGTGTCGGCGGTGATGTCCTTCACCAGGACGGTGCCGGCCGACGTGCCGTCAGACTTCCACAGCTCGTAGCCGGTCGCGTCGTCGTACCGCGTGAAGAAGAGGGTGCCGCCCGCGCCGGTCAGCTCCCTGGGAACGCCGAGCGCAAAGCCGGCCTCGAGGACTTTGACGGCCACCGTGCCGGCGGCAGTCCCGTCGGACCTCCACAGCGCGCGGCCCAACTCGACATGCCCCAAGACGAAGACGGTGTCGCCGGCCGCACCGATGAGATCGAAGACACCGCCCCGGGAGCCGGGCGCGATGTCCTCGACCATGACCGTCCCAGCTTCGGTGCCGTCGGACTTCCACAGCTCGTAGCCGTGGACCGAGTCGTCGCCGACGAAGTACAGAGTTCCACCAACGGCCGTCAGCTGGGCCTGCAGCGAGTACGGGTTCGTCGCCAGATCCTTCACGAGCACGGTGCCGGCGTCGGATCCGTCGGACTTCCAGAGCTCACGCCCGTGGACACCGTCGTCCGCCGTGAAGAAGAGCGTGTTGCCGACCGGGGTGAGCTCGCGCGGGCTCGCACTCTGTCCTCCGGGCCGGACGTCCTTGACCATGACGGTCCCGGCTTCGGTGCCGTCGGACTTCCACAGCTCGTAGCCGTGCGTGATCCCGTCGCCGATCGTGAAGAAGAGCGAGCCGCCGACGGCGGTCAGCTGCGACGGCCCGAAGTAGTAGTCCGGGTTGTCATCGGGGGCGATGTTGTCGACCATCACGGTGCCTGCGGTGGTCCCGTCGGACTTCCACAGCTCGGCGCCGTGCGTGCCGTCGTCGGCGGCGAAGAACACCGTGCCGCCTACGGTCGTCAGTTGGCTCACGTAGCTGCTGCCGCCGGGCGCCGGGTCGACGTCCTTCACCAGGACGGTGCCGCCGGCCGTCCCGTCGGACGCCCACAGCTCGCGGCCGGTGGTGCCGTCCGTGGCAGAGAACAGAACGCTGGTGCCGAGCGCGGCCAGGTCATCCGGACTGCTGCTGTCGGCTCCGGGCGCGATGTCCTCGACCATGGTGGTCCCGCCGGCCGAGCCGTCGGACCTCCACAGCTCACGGCCGTTGGTGCCGTCGTCGGCGCTGAAGTAGACAACACCGCCCACTGCCGTGAGGTGCTGGGGACCGTCGTACCCGCCGTAGCCGCCGTACGGAACGACGTTCGGGTTGATGTCCTTGACCATCACGGTCCCGGCCGTGGTGCCGTCGGACTTCCACAACTCGCGCCCATGGGTGTCGTCGGCAGCGGTGAAGAAGAGCGTCCCACCCACGACGGTCAGCTCCGCCGGCCCGGGATAGTAGTTGCCGTTGGAGCCGGGCTTGACGTCCTTGACCAGCACGGTCCCAGCCGTGGTCCCGTCGGTCTTCCACAGCTCGACGCCGTTGCGGTCGTCGTTAGCGACGAAGAACATGGCGCCGCCCAATGCGGCGCTCTCCCGCTCACCGGTGGCGCTACGCGCCTTCTCCGCGGAACGTTCCGGAACGCCTCGGGTCGGCCCCGACTCGGCATGGCGTGCGGCGGGGCCCTGACCCTGGCGTTCCGGCTCAGTTCCGTCCGCCGCCGCGGCGGTCCCGACCCCGGCGATGCTCAACGCGACTGCAGCCGCCCCGGCAGCAGCCCCCGCCAGCCCGGACCGCGCCGCAGAGTGTCGCGCCCGACGGCGAAGCTCCTTGCGGACGGCGCGCTGCCGGTGCTGCTTGGTGCGTGCCTGGCGCTTCGCCCTGGCGCTCACGGGTCCGACTATGGGGCAGCCAGCCGTCAGGCGTCCATGACCCGTCCGGACCAGAACCGAGGTCGGCCCTTCCCGGCAGAGCCCTCACCTGGGCCTGTGTCCCCGCCAGCAGCCACTGACGACTAATCTGTCCTCGGCATGGGGACGCGGCTCGAGCGACCTTCTCCGGCACGTTCTCCTGCTAGCCAGCCCCAGTAGCTCAGCGGATAGAGCAGCCGCCTCCTAAGCGAAAGGTCGCAGGTTCGACTCCTGCCTGGGGCACCACGTAGCTGCGGGTCCGAAGGGACGAGTGCCGTGTGTGGTGGGTCCTTGGCTAGATATCGGTCTGGTCGAGCTGGATCTGCACAAGGAGCGCGTCGTCGCGGTCCGGCGTGTCGGGCTCGACCAGCCAACCTCGGGAGTCGGCAGCACCGCACGGCCGTGGCGGAGACTGCCTCGAGGCGACACACGCGACGTTCAGGATCTGGCCGGGCGCGGTGATCGTTCGTCGGATGGGCCCGGCCTCGTGGTCGTAGTCGACGCGCAGGGTCGGCACCCGGGCGAGCACCCGACCGGCGACGGTCGTGTCCTCCGCGTCCAGGGTGCCGATGACGCGATACGTGAGGATGACCTCGCGAACGCTGCGGCCCAACTCGAGGTTCTGGGGCTGGTCGGTGATCGTGGTGAGTTCGGCGAGGACGTCGTTGCCCGCCGTGACCTCGATGCCCTCGATCCGGGGGGCAGCGGATGGTCCGAAGAGTTGTGCGACGGACACCTGCAGGGTGTTGATCGGCTTGTCGGTGTCGATCTGGTGGGTGACCTCGAGCGCGCCGTCCGCAGTAAGTGTCGTCGTCACGCGTTGTCCGGGCGGGGACGGAGCGGCTGGGGGCCCGCCAGAGGATGCCGGAGGGTCATCGGAGCCGTTGAGGGCGACAAGGATCAAGACGGCGATCATCGCGACAGCTGCGATCACGATGACGCTGTCGAGGTTGATCGCTCCACGTTCCCGGGTGGAAGTCATGACCGTGCCCGGGTCGGCTCGGAGGTCGGTGTGGAGACGACGACCGCGAGGTTCTGATAGCCGCCCCGGCCGGCGTCGTAGGGTCCGGCGCAGGTGACGAGGGTGAGCCGGCGCGGTCCGTGCGAGGACAGCAGCCGAGGATGACGTTCGAAGGAATCCCGTGGCACCAAGCGCAGGGACGTGATCGCGAATGTCTGGCGCAGGTTCGCTGAGCGCAGCTGCACCCGATCTCCTGGGCGGACTCGCAGGAGCGATGCGAACGGACCCAGCCCCTGCACGGCCGAGTCCACGTGCGCGGCGATCAGGGTGCTGCCGAAGGGGTCTCCGATCCGGGAGCCGCCACGCCACCAGCCGGCCTCGCCGATGTCAGCGGGGACGTCGAGCACCCCGTTCACCGTGCTGGACACGGCCCGCACGGGCAGCGGCCGCCCGTCGGGAAGAGTGACCATCGTCGGAGGCTCGGGTACGGGCGCTCCCACTCGTCGGGCGACCGCGGCCGGCGACGGCTCGGTGCGATCATCCGCACCTGCTGGCCCGGCACTGGAGGCCTCGGGACGGGCCTCCTCGGGTGCGGCCCCGCAGCCGCCGAGGACCCCGAGGGCGACCGCGAGGGCGAGCGCCACGCAGGTGGGCCGGACCTGATCGGGAGTCCACATCACCGGGCGCCGTCGCCGGATCTCAGCGGCTACGGAACGTCAGCACGGTCGCGTATGTGACCAGCCCGGCGGAGCCGGTCTCAACCCGCGTTGGCGCCTCGCTGCCGTCACCTGGCAGCGGTGTCTCGAGGACGATGACGTCCATCGACCGGTTCAGCGGGTTCCCGACGGCGTAGACAGAGGTCAGAGTGCCGGTCGCCAGGTCGACCTCGAGCGGACCCAGGATCGGCGGACCATCGACACCTGCGGGGACCAGTGCGACGCGGTGTTGCCCGGCGGGCACGTCCGCGTCGGCATACTCGCCGTTCGCGATGTTGCGGAAGACGACCCGGCCGTCGACCTCCGCGTCGGCCGGCGCTGTCGTAGCGGTGTGAGCGAGAAGAACCCGCGCCTTGTCCAGTGCGATCGGCTGGACTGGTTGAGGGAAGACGCTCACGATGGGATCACCGTCGACCTCGGCCGGTCGGTGGACGACGACGTCGCTCGTCGTGCCTGCCTCCACCTTCACGGAAGCGGCAACGCTGGCGCTACCGAACCTGAACTCCACCTCATGGTCGCCAGGCGCGAGGTCCACCCGGAGCACTGCGCCCCTCACAACCGAGTCGCGTACCTCATCCCCGTCGATGACGATCGCCATCGTCTCGTCCGGGACCGCCTGCACGATCGCCACGGCCCCTTGAGTCAACGCCGCGGTGATCGATGGAGAACGCTCTCGGCTCGCCGCCGCCGTCCCCGTCGACTGTGTGGCGGCCAGCAGCCCGACGGCCAACGCCGTAGCCAGACCAGCCCTGAGTGCACGCTCTCTCGTCATCACGTCCCCCTCGCGCGAATCGATCGCGCCCCCACGGCCATGGTCCGTCGCCAAGCTCCGCTTGTCTAGGCCGGTACCCAGCGCCGGGCCAGGACATCGGGGCGGGTCTCCGGGGGACCGTCCGGCTCGCGTTCAGACGCTGGCGTAGACCCTCTTGCCGCCGATCCAGGTGCCGACCACGGCGGCGGCCGCGGGGTCGGCAAGCACGTCCCTCAACGGAGCGGCCAGCAGCACCAGATCGGCGGGCGCGCCGGCCTCGATCCGGCGCGGTGGGCCGCCGGGGTCCAGCGGCGCCGACAGGTAGCCGTCCAGTGCGACCGAGACCGGCACCCGTTCGTCCTCACCGAGTACGGCGCCGGAGCGCGTCGTCCGGTCGCGGGCAGTTACGAGGGCCTGCCACGGGTCGAGGTCGCCGAACGGTGCGTCGCTCGACGCGCACACCGGCACGCCGCCGGCGACGAGCCGCGCGTACGGATAGAGATCCGGGAGCTCCCACGCGTCCACCTCGCGCAGGTAGGTGTCGCCGCGGGTGCGCAGGAAGTCCGGTTGCGTGACCAGGCGCAGCCCGAGCCGAGCGAGATCGGCCACGAACGGTTGCGGGCAGATGGCTGCATGCTCGATGCGGTCGCCCGGCATGATGCCCACGGTCTCGAGGACGTCGAGGGTGAGCACCAATGCGTCGAGGGTCACGCAGTGGACGGCGACCGGTCGGTGCGCGGCGTGCGCCGCGGCCACCGCGTCGGCGAGCTCGTCGCGACCCGGGAGGTCGTGGTCGCGCAGCAGCAGCTTGAACGGCCCGGCCTCGAGCCCCCGCGGGAGCTCGGCTCCGAGCGCGGCGCCGAGGACGATGACCCGCTGCGGCAGATCGCCACGGCTGAGTGCGGCGAGAGCACCCTCGTCGAGCATCGGCGTCGCGTCGGTGACGCCCGTGATGCCGTACGCCGCGAGGTCGGCGCCCAGCGAGCCAAGGTCCGGAGGCGGGGTGGGGAGCGCGGCACGCAGCCGGTCGTCGTACCGCCACAGCCGACCGAGGGGTTCGCCGTTGGCGTCGCGCTCGACGTCGGCGCTGTCGTCCAGCACGTCGCTGACCTCGGCCAAGGCCCGGGAGTTGAGCATCCACAGGGCGCCGGAGCGGTGTTGGATCCGGGCCGGCCGGTCGGGAATCAGCCGGTCGAGGACCACTCGGTCCAAGGGACCGGCGACCTCGTCGTGGTAGCCGACGCCGCGCACCCAGCCGTCGCCCGGCGCTCCGCGTAGGGCGGCCGCCAACCGCTCAACGTCGGTCACCGCGGGCGGACCGCAAGCGACCGAGCCACGGGCGGCAGCGAGCGCAAGAAGGTGCAGGTGGTGGTCGTGCAGTCCGGGCAGGAGGCGGCGACCGGCTCCCTCCACCAGGCCCGCGCCGGGCGGCACCGCGAGCCCGCGTCCCGTGGTGGCGATCCGGTCGCCTCGCAGCAGCACGTCGACGCGACCTGCGTGGGTCTCAACGTCACGCAGCAACGTCACGAGGGTCATCGGCGCGACCCCAGGATCGCATCGTCGTCGGCGCCGAGGTCGCGGGCGCGGCCCACGGCGGTACGCGCGCGCGGTTGCGCCACCGGAGCCGCGCCACCGTCCCACTCGACCCACCAGGCGTCGCCACGTCGGACGACCTCGTGCGGCGCCAGCTCACCACCGGCCTCGACGCAGACGTGGTGCATGGAGACGTCGATCAGCTGTGCGCGTTCGGCCCGCAGCGCCGCCAGGGCATGGGCTGCCGCGGCCGTGCCGCTCAGCGGGTCTGCCAGCGCGTCGCCGCAGGACACGGGGACCCCGTCGACCTCACGCACCAGTCCGCCGCCGGCCGCAACGTCGTCGCCGAAACCGATCGCGTCCTCGTCGCGGCCGCGGGCCGTGATCGACAGCCACGACACGCCCGAGGCGACGAGCGCAGCGGCGTCCAGCCCGAGCCGAGCCAGAGCGCGTGGCCGTGAGGACTCGAGGACCAGGTCGGCGCCGGCGACGAGCTCCCGCAGCGCCTCGCGGTCGGCAGCCGCGCCGAAGTCCACGCTCACCGCGGCGCTGCCGGAGTGGAGGAGGTCGTAGAACGCCCGCGGCCCGCGGCGGGCGCCGTCGGGCCGGGTCCTGCTCTCGACCTTCACCACCCGAGCACCGGCCAGCGCCAGGAGGTGCGCGCACAGCGGGCCCGCCCACAGAGAGGTGAAGTCGACGACCAGAGGCCGGTCACCGATGGCCGCGCGCCGCCCGCCGGGAGTGCTGAGCACACCCGGCCGGGTGCGGTCGGCCGCGCCGGTCCGCGCGCATGGAAGCCCGAGCAGCCGGCCACGCTCCTCGGCCTCCGCGGAGGTGACGGTGGCGGCCCACGCGGCCAGCGCGTCGTCCCCGTCGGCAAGAGCGGCCTCCACGAGCGCCGGCACGAGATCGCGGTCCTCGGGTCGCGCGAGCGAAGCGCCCCACCAACCGTCCCGGGTCGGCCAGAGGCGAAAGGCGCCGCCACACGACCACGGCGCGCGGCGGCCGAGCCCCGAGAGCGCGGCTCGCTCGCCGAGGACCGCGATGTCCGGAGCGCCGTCCAACTCCGCGAACGGCGCCAGCGCTCGGCGTACCGCGCCCGCCGGGTCACCCGGCGACACCAGTGGCGGCCCGTCGCTCCTGCCGGTCAGCGCCATCGCGCCCGAGGCGGCCCAGTCCGCCACCGGGTGATGGTCAGCCGACGACATCGACCAGCCCCCACTCGAGGGCCGTCGCGGCCGCGAGGTCTCGACCGGTGAGGAGGAGCCACGCGGTACGCCACCGACCGATGCGGCGCGGGATGCTCACCGTCCCACCCGCCCCGGGCACCAGACCCATGCTCAGCTCGGGCAGCCGGAACCACGCGTCCGGCGTAGCCACGACCGTCTCGGCGAACGCGGGGATCTCGATGCCGGCGCCGATGCAGGCTCCGTGCAACTCGACTCGGACCCTCGCGCCGAGCCTGTCCACCACGAGTCCGTTGACCGCCAACCCGGCGCTGCGCGCGACCCGCACAAGATGCGCGGTGGCCGGATCCGGGGTCGTGCCGAACTCCGCGAGGTCACCCCCGGCACAGAATGACGGCCCGGCGCCGCGAAGCACGACCTCGACCACCGTGGGATCGAGCTTCGCGACGTCCAGCGCGGCCAGCAGTTCGTCCCGCATCTGCGCCGAGAAGGCGTTGTGCCGAGCCGGCCGGTCCAACGTCACCTCCAGGACATCGCCCGGCAGGCGCGAGACCCGTACGGCGGGCGAGGGGTCCGGCGCGACGGCGCCGGACGGACGCGCGGCCAGCCAGGCCGCGAACTCCGGTCCGGCCAGCAGCGTCGAGTACGCCAGCGACTCGGCGACCACGCCGTCCCGAGCCGACAGCACGTCGGTCAGACCCAGCAGCGTGCGCAGCGTCTGACACGCCAGCGGCGACCGCGTCACCGTCGCCTCGATCTCGGCCAGGCAGGCGCTCGTGTCGTCGACCGCGACCCACGTCGAGCCCGGTCCGGAAGGTGCCAGCGTGAACGACAACGCCTCGAGCACCGGCGCCAACCTCGACGGCACCGGCTCCTCGGCCACCCCGACGACAATCCCAGGCAACTCGTCGGCCGCAGCGACAACCCGCTCGATCGCCTGCACGTCGAGATCGTCGGACCCGGTCAGGTCCACCACCCACAGCTCACCCCAAGGCGGGTAGTCGTCGATCAGGCCCCGGAGGGCGCGCTCTGCTGCGAGCTCCAGAACACTCACGCTCAGCACTAGCGAAGCCTAGATAGATGGCGACCGGTCAGGTTGCTGACAGGTCCGGTCGGTCAGGGTCCCGGCCATGACGCAAACTCGCAGCGCCGCACCTGTCGCGCGCCAGATGCTCAACAAGGTCCCCGAGGTCACCCTGTGGTTCTGGGTGATCAAGATCCTCTGCACGACGGTGGGCGAGAGCTTCGCCGACTGGGTCAACATGACCCTCGGGGTCGGACTCGTGAACACCGCGATCCTGTTCACCGCGATCTTCGTGGTGGTGCTGACCGTGCAGATGCGGTTGCGCCAGTACGTCCCCACGGCCTACTGGCTCACCGTCGTGGTCGTAAGTGTCACCGGCACGCTCTACACCGACATCCTCACCGACCAGTACGGCGTACCGCTGTGGATCAGCACCACGGTGTTCTCGGTGCTGCTGGCCGCGGTGTTCGCGATCTGGTACGCCCGCGAGGGGACCCTGTCGATCCATTCGATCGTCACGACGCCTCGCGAGGCGTTCTACTGGCTCGCGGTGCTGGTCACGTTCGCGTTGGGTACGGCGACCGGCGACTGGACCCTCGAGCTCACCGGTTGGGGGCCGGGCAAGTCCGTGCTGCTGCCGCTCGCGCTGATCGGCATCGTGACGGCGCTCTGGCGGTTCGGCGCCAACCCGGTGCTGACCTTCTGGCTCGCCTACATCCTCACCCGCCCGCTCGGCGCGAACATCGGCGACTGGCTCGCCACTCCGCACAGCGAGAAGGGCCTGGGCCTCGGCACGTTCGGCACCAGCTTGATCTTCCTCGGCGCCATCCTGGTCACGGTCGTGTACCTCACGATCAGCCGCGCCGACGTGATCGAGGACGACGCGACGCTGGAGTCGCGAGCCCCGGTGTCGACGCCGCTGCGACGACGCATCTCGCTCGCCGTACTCGCGGTGACCGCAGTCGGCACGCTCTCCCTCTTGGCATGGGCCAACGCCCAGCCGCACACGAGCGCGCTGGAGGCCGAGGGGCCGGCACCGTCGTGCTCGGGGTCGCCGGTCGACCAGGCCGGGGCGACCCAGCAGGTCGCGGCCAACTTCCCCGCCGACTCCGTGGACAACTACCGGACGATCGCCCAGGACACCCTCGACCTGGTCGACTCGAGCGATCAGTCGGGCGCCCAGAGCCGGATCACCGATCTCGAGACCGCCTGGGACGACGACCAGGGATCGCTACAACCGAAGGACTGCCAGGCCTGGACCTACGTCGACCAGCAGATCGACGCCGTCCTGACCGCGGTGCGGGACAGCAATCCCGACCAGGCCACCCAGGACCAGGCGCTGCAGGACCTGCTGGCGACGTTGGGCTGACTCACCCGAAGTGTGGGCAGGACCATGCGGATGTGTGCGCCGGCTCGACTCTCGTGGCCGTCGACGGCCTGTTGCTCTACGACCTCGGGAACGGCGCGGGACCAGGGCCTGACCCGGGGCTACCGGCCAGCCTGTCCGCCTCATCAACTGTGACCTCCGGAACCGTGCCTGCGACGACGCCTTAGTTCCCGCGCCGAAAGTCGATCGACGGCGCGCGGGTGGAGTCCGCCGCGCAGCAGTCGACCCGACTACTCCAACGGCGCGTCGTGGCGCGCGATCAGGCGCTGTACAGCTTCGAGAAGCACTCCGAGGTCGTCGTTAACCGTGGCTTGCACGACTCTGTGTGTGGTGTCGAAGTAGCGGTGTGCGAGGTGATCACGCATGCGCGCGATCTGGCTCCAAGGGATGCTTGGCTCGGCGGCCAGCCACTCGTCGGGAAGCGCTTTGACCGCCTCGCCTATCTCGATCAACCGGATCCTCACAGCGTCGAAGATCAAGCCGTCGGAGAGATCGCCTCGACTCACGTGGGAACCGATCGCCTCGATCGCGGCGATGATGTCGCTGAGGCGCTGCTCGTCGCGGTAGCTCACAGAGGGACAAGATCCTTCTCGATTCGCCTTGCCACATCGGCTTTGAGGCCAGCAGCGGGGACCAGGTCGACACGCGCGTTCAAGATCGTTTCGAGTTCCTGAGTCGCGTGCCCGAGGGCGAGCAAGCCGACGTTGGCCGCGACGTCGACGAGGATGTCGACGTCGCTGTCGGGGCGGTCCTCGCCACGCGCCACGCTGCCGAAGACCCGCAACCCCGTGATGCCGTAGACGGCTGCTGCCTCGATCAGCTTGCGACGTTGCCGGCGGACCCGGCGCCCCAGCGGGCCGGTCAGCCGGTCGATCTCGGGACGACGAGTCCGGACACGAACCACCAACTCCAGCCCGGTCGCCTCCACCAGCGACTCCAGGGTCGTCAGCGCCGGCTGTCGTCGATCGGACTCGTAGGCGCTGATCACGCTCTGCGTCGTGCCCGCGCGCTCGGCGAGTTCGTTCTGCGTCAAACCCGCGCGGTGCCGAGCGTCGCGCAGTAGGGCGCCGCTGGATGCGTTGGTCACGGCACCACTATAGCGAATTGTCGATATACGTTCGACACCGTGCGGGCAGCCAGCTCATCGCTGGGCAGCGTTCAGGTGGCTGACAGGTTCCCCGGCCTACGGTCCGGAGCATGGTCACCCAGGTGGCTCCGCCAGCCCAGCAGCTGACCCGTCGGTGGCGAACATCGTCGCGGTGGGAACGAGGGTGGGCCGTCGTGGCGCTGACCGCTGCCGGCGTCTTCGCGACCCTGGCGATCCTCGAGTCGCCGCGCCTGCCATTGGCCGGCTTGGTGGTGGGGCTCGGCGGACTCGGCGGCGTGGTCTGCGTCCGCGCACCGGCTCGCACCCCCCTGGCCCGACGGCAGTTCGTCCGGGGAGCCCTGGTCGTGGCCGGCACCGTCCTCGTCGTCATCGGAGTGGGCCACCACCTCAACCTCGGACTCGCCGTCGTCGGTCTGCTGGCGAGCTGCTCCCCATGGACGCTGCGCTGGATCACCGGCAGCTGACCACGTGATCGCGGGGGGATAGCTGCAACTCGGGCTGCAACTCGGGAGGGAGCGAAGCGGCCCGGTTCGTCGCGGCGCAGACGCGCGCCCGGGCGATCGCCGGTAGACAATCACCTCAGAGTGGCGAAGATGTCGTCGAGTGGGACCGTCCCGGGCGTCCGGCCGACTTCGCGGAACCACTCCGTGCCCAGGATCCGGCGGCGCAGCCGGCGAGGCATCCGGAGGAGGAAGGCCAAGGTGCGGACGCCCCGATCGCCGGTGGCCTGGCTGCCGAGGGCCTGCAGGGCCCGCACCTTGGCCTCGAGGTGCGGGCGTACGTCGACCCGGTGGGTCAGCTCGGCGTGTGGCGTGAACGCGGTGCGGAAGTCGGGCAGGTACGGCACCGGCAGCATGGCCGAGGCCGGCCGCAGCAACCGGGTCACCCGCAGCAGCAACTCCCGGTCGACCGTAGCCTCCAAGACGACAGGGGTCTCTGCCATCCGCGCGGCGAGCAGGCCGGCTTGGTGCACCTGGACGTGGTCCGGGTGACCGTAGCCGCCTGCGGCGTCGTACGTCGTCAGGACGTCGGCCGCCTCGTCGCTCAGCACGGCGGCCAGCTCGAGGGCGACGTCGTGCGCGTCGAGCTCGGCGAACGCGACTCTCCCGGTCTCACCGCGCGCGCGGTCCCGGACCATGCCCGAATCCGGGTGACCCAGCATCACCACCCGGGCGGCGCCGATCGCCTCCGCCGCAGCGGCCAACTCGCGCTCCCGTTGCCGCCCCAGCTCGTCGGCGGTGAGGTCGCCGGAGGCAAGACCGGCTTCGCCGCTGGTGGCGACCACGATGACCACGCGGTGGCCCTCCGCGACCGCCCGGGCAAGGGTGCCCGCGGTGAGGAGGGCCTCGTCGTCCGGATGCGCATGGAACGACACGATCGTGTAGGACCGGTCCTCGCTCATCCGACCAACGCTCCGTGGTCGCCCTCAGCCCTGGCCGGGGCTCCGAGCCGCGCGCTCGCGGCGGCGTAGAGCTCCTCGTTGCGTGCGAGCGCCTCGTCCCAGCCGAATCGCGGCCGTACCAGGCGGTTGTGCCAGGCGATCCGCTCGCGGAGGTCACGGTCTTGCAGCATGGTGATCACGTGGTCCGCGAGCTCGTGGTCGTCTGCACCGAGCAGGCCATCGCGACCATGCTCGACGAAGGTGGCGACACCCGAGCGGGCACTCGCGATGATCGGGACGCCGCTCGCCCGGGCCTCCAGTGCAGCGATGCCGAACGACTCTCGGTGTGCCGGAGCCAGGAAGACCGAGGCCCCCGCCAGCTCGCGACGGATCGAACTCCGGTCGAGGGTGCCGGTGAGGCGGACCCGGTCGGTGAGCCGATGCCGACGCAGTTGATGCTCCACGGCCCGACGCTGCGGACCGTTGCCCACGATCGTCGCCGTCAGGTCCACCTCCTGGGCGGCACGCGCCAACAGCAGGGCCAGCGGGACCGCGCGCTTGACGGTGGTCAGCCGCATCACGCTGAGCACGTGCGGCGGCTGGGCGTACGGCAGCCGGGTCGGCGGCGACCAGTCGCTGAGGTCGACGGCGTTCGGGACGACACCGACAGGCACTCCGAGAAGATCGCGCACGAGTTGGGCGGCCGGCTCACTCACCGCCGACCACGCCACCGGCCAGCGTTGCATCCCCCACAGGTCACGCGCGAGCTCGGGCAACGGGCCGACGTGGGTCCACAGCGAGTGCACGGTCACGACGGTGGGGATCCCGGCCCGGGCTGCGCGCCGGGCCGCGGTCAACGCGAACGGCGAGACGATCGACACGTGCGCGTGCACCACGTCGGGCCGCTGCTCCGCGAGCCAACTGGTCCCGCGGCGCTCCACCCGGAGTACGCCGGGAAGGTCCTCGCGGTCCACGCCCGGCGTCCGCGTCGCGATGGACACCTCGTGCCCACTCGCCCGCTGCCGCTCGGCGAGATCGCGCACGTGCAACTCGATCCCACCGAGCCGAGGCAGGAAGCTGTCCGAGACGTGGAGGACCCTCATGCGGTCACCCGCTGACGCCAACTCCACCCCGCGAGCAGCAGACCGCCGACCGGGATCTCGAGCCCGAACGTCAGCGCTCGATAGATCAACACCCCGGCGGCGACACCGGCCGGATCGGCACCGGGCGCCAACATGAGTGCGCCGGCCAGCCCCACCTCGACCAGGCCGACCCCGCCCGGCGTGAGCCCGACGAGGGTCGCGAGCCGTTCGGCGCAGAAGGCGACCAGCACCAGGTGCCACGGGACGCCTGCGCCGGTCACCGCCAGGCAGGCCTCGAGGAGCGCGAAGAGCAAGAGCGTGTAGAGCGCCATC
>DOWL01000147.1:42991-45232 GCA_003519585.1 Nocardioides sp.
GAGCGTGTAGAGCGCCATCCCGGCGCTCAACCGGCCCCAGGCACCGGCCACCACGGCGGCCGCCGCGGCCCGGACCCGCTCCACCCGCACTCCGAACCTGGCCACCGCGCGCGGGTGACCGATCAGTAACCCGGCGAGCGCGGCGACCAGCGGTAGCGCGATCGCGGCCGCTGTGATGGCCCGGCCGAGACCGGGGCCGACCGACAGCCCGGACAAGACCAGCGGCAGCAGCAGGGCCGGCAGCACCAGCTTGGCCAAAACGTCCCAGAGGTTGCTCACCACGGTGAACGACGCGAAGCCGGCCGGGCTGAAGCCCCAACGACGCGTCATCCGATAGTTGAGAGCCACGCCGGCGGCGCCACCGAGCGGGAGCACGTTGGCCACGGCGCTGCCGGTCAGGCTCAGCAGGAGCGCCCGCCGGTGCGTGAGCCCCGGAAGGGCGGCGGTGAGCGTGACGGTGTGCGCGAGGAGGCCGGCGGCCCACAGGAGCACCAGCAGCGCCAGCGCGCGCGCCGGCACCGAACCGAGCGCGGCAAGCACCGCACTCCAGGGCGTGCCCGAGACCATCGGCAGCACCAGCACCAGCGTCGCGATGCCCAGACCCGCACCGCCGACGTACCTCACCACGCGGGCCGGTGAGATCCGAGCCCGCTCCCCTGCCGCCAGCGTCGTCACACTCGCAGGATCGAGCGCGCCACCTGCATGCCACCTGAACGTTCAGCTATCGCGCGGATCTGACGGAACGACGCGGTCAGGTCATGTGCAGGTCTGCGGCAGGACGGTGAGCCGTGATCCTGCTGCGCATCTGGGCGGTGACGGCTGCCTTCCTGGCGGTCGCCGTCACTCGCTCGCTCGTCGTCGGCATCCCGATCCGTGACCCGGGCGGCGCCTTCCTGATCAGCCGGGTCGCGCTGACCGCGGGGCTCTTCGCCTGCTTCGTCGTCATCGAAGGTGTGTGGCGCGCACCGCGCGGCGACCGCACGGTCGCGACCGTGGGCTCGGCGATCCGCAGCCGGTGGACCCGAGCCCGGCTGGTCGGCGCCTGGGGCGCCCTGCTCGCCTACCACATGGCCTACCTGAGCTACCACAACCTGAAGAGCTGGGACGTGCTCAACGCTCCCCGCGACCACGCGCTGACCGCGGTCGACCGGTGGCTGTTCGCCGGCCACTCGCCGGCGGTGCTGCTGCACGACGTACTGGGACAGCACCTCGCGGCGTACGCCCTGATCCTGATCTACGAAGCGTTCCCCACGCTCGTCGTGCTCGTGGTCGCGGGCAGCGTGTTCACCCCACGACTGCGCGACGGCCAGACCGTGCTCGCCGCACTGATCTGGGTGTGGATCCTGGGCACCGTCACCTACTACGCCGTCCCGTCGCTGGGACCGTTCAGCGACCGACCCCAGGACTTCGCGGGGCTGCCCCACACGATCGTGACCGACACCCAGGCGCTCTACCTGGCCCAGCGCGCGCACCTGCTCGCGGACCCGCAGGCCCCCGATGCGTTCGCCCAGGTCTCCGCCTTCGCCAGCCTGCACGTCGGCGTCACGACCGTGATCACCCTGATGGCTGCTCGCCTCGGGTACCGAAGGACCGCGCGGGCGTTGTGGCTCTTCCTCGCGCTGACCTGTGTGGCGACGGTCTATCTCGGCTGGCACTTCGCCGTCGACGTCCCGGCCGGGCTCGCGATCGGCTGGCTCGCGGTCCTGCTCGGCGCGTGGACCGTAGGTGGCAGTTCAGGCCGCGACGGCGCCGGTGATGAGGGCGATCACCAGGGCGCCCGCGAACACCGAGCGGTACCAGATGAACGCCGAGAAGCTGTGGGTCCCCACGAACCGGAGCAGCCAGGCGATCGAGGCGAATGACACCGCGAACGCCACGACGATCCCCAGTGCGAGCGGCCCGAACGAGCCTGAGGCACTGGCGTCCTTGAGCTCGTAGAGGCCGGCGCCGGTGAGGGCAGGGATCGAGAACAGGAACGAGAGCCGGGTCGCTCGCACCCGATCGATACCGAGCAGGATCCCGGTCGAGATGCTCGCTCCGGATCGCGAGAACCCGGGCAACAGCAACGCAAGGATCTGGCTGCCTCCGATGAGCATCGAGTCGACGAACCCGAAGTCCTGCCGACCCGGACCGCGCGCGGACCGCCGGTCCGCGGCCCACAGGTACGCCGAACCGAGGACCATCGAGAAGGCCACCACCCACAACGAGGCGAGCGGCCCCTCGATGAGCGGCTTTGGGGCG
>DOWL01000147.1:45371-45944 GCA_003519585.1 Nocardioides sp.
CCCACCACGACGAGCGGGATCGTCGCCGCGACGATCCACCACGCGAGCCGGAACTCCTCGGTCTGGCGCGTCGACGCGTCGAAGAGGCCGCCCAGGCCCGCCCGGACGAGCGCGAACAGATCGCGCCAGAAGTAGAGGATCACGGCGGCGATGGCACCGGTCTGGATCAGCGCGGTGTACGCCACGACCGACGCATCACTCACCGGCAGCCCGAGCAGGGACTCGGTGAGCTTGAGGTGGGCGGTCGAGGAGACCGGCAGGAACTCGGTCAACCCCTCGACGATTCCGAGCAGGACGGCTTGCCCCGCGTCGATCGTGGTCATCGTGTCAGCGCCCTTTCGTGGCGGTGTTGAGCGGTGTCGGAAGGGGGAGCCGTCAGCGGCGCGGCAGGGTGACCCGGAACGCCGCGCCCTCAGGTCCGGCATCGAGCAGATCGATCTCGCCGCCGAAGGAGCGCGCGACCCGGCGCGCGATCCCGAGCCCGAGGCCGGCACCGCCCGATCCGTTGGTCACCCCAGGCTGGAACAGCTGCTCACGTACGGCCGACGCGACGCCCTCGCCGTCGTCGGCGAC
>DOWL01000147.1:46038-53811 GCA_003519585.1 Nocardioides sp.
GACGCCCTCGCCGTCGTCGGCGACCACCAGCTCGACCCGGTCCTGATGGTCGCTGGCCTCGAAGGTGATCCTCGTCCGCGCGTGTCGGACCGCGTTGTCCACGATCGGGGAGACCGCCCGGGCCACGAGCTCTGTCGGCGCCGCGATCCGGGCCATCGATCCGTCGGTGCGGTCCTCGACCGTCACGAGGTCGCCCGCACCGTTGACGAGTGCGGGCATCACGTCGGCGATCCGGCAGGTCTGGTCGCGGGCGGCCGCGCTGCCGTCGCGGGCGATGTCGAGCAGCGTGGCGATCACGCCCGACATCTCGCGCGCCGAGGCAGCGATCTGTTCGAGGTCGGCGCGGGTGGCCGGGTCGTCGACCCCGCGCAGGAGCGCGAGGTCCGCGGACCCCTGGATGGCCGTGAGGGGCGTGCGCAGCTCGTNNCTCCTCCTTGAGCGGGTAGCGCGAGTCCTCGAGCCGCGAGAGCATCAGGAGGTCCTCCACCAGGCGCTGCATGCGCTCGGCCTGCCCCGTCATGAGCTCGAGCGACCGGCGGTAGACCTTCTCGTCGGAGGCGCGCGCGTCGGAGAGCGTCTCGAGGAAGCCGCGCAGCACCGTGAGGGGCGTGCGCAGCTCGTGGGCCAACTCCGAGGTGAGCCGCTGTTCGGAACGGATCGCCGACGCCACCCGGTCCAGGAGGTGATCGAGGGTCTCGCCGAGCGCGGCCAGCTCGTTGGTCGGCGGACCGAGGTCGAAGCGGTGGGTGAGGTCGTACTCGCTCCACTCCGAGGCCCGCTCGGCCATCTGGGTCACGGGTTCGAGCGCCTGACGCGTGACCCGCAGAGCCATCAACGCGGTTGCCGCGATCACCAGCAGTCCGAGGAGGACCGTCGCGAGAAGCGCATAGAACTCCGAACGTTCGTAGGGTCCGGTCTCCTGGCTCACCACCAGCACTCCAGAGTCGCCGCTCGGTGTCGTGAACGGCGTCCCGAGGAGCCGCTCCTCGTCGGAGGGTCCCTGCACGGTGCGCACGGTGTCGGTGGTGGCGAGGTCGGCGGCGGCGTCGCGGACGTCGTGCTCGATCGAGCCGGCGACCAGGGTGCCGTCGCTGTCGTAGACCTGCTCTCCTGGTTCGAGCGTGTCGGGCGGCACCGTCAGCTCGGCCTTCGACGCCTGCTGGATGATCGTGATCGTCGCCTCGGAGCGGTCGTCGAGCACCTGGGTGATGTCGCGCTGCGCGGCGATGCCGAGCACGAGTTGGATGCCGAAGCCGACGACCACCATGGCCAGCGTCATCAGGGCAACCGTCGAGAGGACGATCTTGCCGCGGAAGGAGCGCGGCGCGAATCGACGTCGCCCTCCGGCTTCTTCGGGCGCTCGCGTCGCCGACTCGCCCCGCTGGTCGTCCATCACCTCAGTGTGTAGCCGACCCCGCGCACCGTGGTGAGCTGCAGCGGCGACTCCACCTCGCGCAGCTTGACCCGGATCCGGCGGATGTAGGAGTCGACGGTGTTGTCGCTGACCATCCCGCCGTTGGGCCAGGCCGCGGCCACGACGGCGCGACGCCGTACGACCTCACCCGGCCGGGAGGTGATCGCGGCCAACATCCGGAACTCGGTCGGCGTCAGCATCGACTCCTGTCCCTTGCAGGCCACCGAGTGGCGTGCCGGATCGAGGACCAGGTCGCTCGGCGCCTCGGCGACCACCAATCGACCACGCTTGGCCAGCGCCTCGACCCGCGCGATCAGCTCGAGGACGTCGAACGGCTTGGGGAGGTAGTCGTCGGCACCGGCGCTGAAGCCGGCCAGCCGCTCATGCACCGCACCGAGCGCGGTCAGGAACAGCACCGGTGCCGACTGGCCGGCCGATCGCAGGGCCTGGCAGACATCGCGGCCATCCGCATCGGGGAGGCCGATGTCGAGGATGATCACCTCCAGCGCGTCGTCCTCGACGAACATCCGGATGGCCTCGCCGCCGTTGTGTGCACTCACCACCTCGTGGCCGGCCATCCGCACGGCGTCGTTGACCACGCGACGGATGGCGGCGTCGTCCTCGCACAGTCCTACGCGGGCCATCGGTCTCCTCGCTCTCGTGCAGCTGGTTCGGCTGGTTCGGCGCAGGCCACCCTGCTCCGCCGAACCTGCAACGAACCTGACCAGCCGCAGCACCAGTGTGCTCCGCTCCCAGGTCGTATGCAGGTCCGGACGCCGACGCTGCAATCATGCGCAACGGTCGAGGTCGCGGCCCGATCACGGCCCACCTCGCCTGGTGGCTCGCAGCGGTCGCGGCGCTCGCGTGGCTGCCGTTCGTGGCCAAGCCGGTGAGCCCCGACGAAGGCGGCTTCCTGCTGGTCGCGGCGCAGTGGCAGCCGGGCCGCTCGCTCTACGGGCACTACTGGGTCGACCGACCGCCGATGCTCATCACCGTCTTCGACCTGGCCTCCCACGTGGGCGGTGCGGTCGGGTTGCGGTTGATCGGGATCGTCGCGGTGGTGGCCTCGGTGCTGCTGGCCGCCGGGCTCGCACGCGTCGCGTGTCCACGCCGTACGCACGTCCCGGCCGTGGTCGCCGCGGTGTTCCTCTCGACCCCGCTCTTCGGGACGACGATGGTCAACGGCGAACTGCTCGCCGCCCCTGTGGTGTTGGCCGGGATCGTGGCGCTCGTGCGGGCCGCATCGACGAGCAGTACGACGAGCCTTACGACGAGCCTCCGGTGGGCCGTGTTCGCCGGAGTCGCGGCGGCTGCGGCAGCGCTGGTCAAGCAGAACGTCGTGGACGTGTTCGTGGTCGCCGCGGTACTCGTGATCACTGGCCTGCGTGTGCGGCCCCGTCGAGACGCGCTCGTGCTCGGCCTCGGCGTGCTCGCCGGCGCCTGCCTGGCGCTCGGTCTGTGCCTGGTGTGGGCCGAAGCCAGGGGCACCGAGCCGCTGCGGTTGTGGAACGCGGTCGTGACCTTCCGCGGGCAGGCCGCGAGCGTGATCCACAATTCGGCCACCAGCAGCACCTCCCACCGCATGGTCGGATTGCTGGAGGCGGCGGCGCTCAGCGGAGCGCCGTTCGTGCTCGCCGTCCTCGCGCTGCGCGTCCGACGCCCCGTCGACAGGTCCGTCGACAGGTCCGTCGACAGGTCCGGTCCACCCGACCTCCGAGCCCCCGCACTGGCCCTCCTGCTCTGGGAGGCGTTGGCCGTCGCCGGGGGCGGCAGCTACTGGCTCCACTACCTGATCGGCCTGGTCCCGGGCCTGGTCCTGCTTGCGGTCGCGGCCGCCCAGCGACCGCCGGCCTTGCGTCGCTGGACGGTCGCCGCAGTCGGGTACGCCGCCGCCTCGGCCGTCGTCGCCACCACGACCGCGGCCGTGATGGTCCCCCTCTACTCCACCGACACGGCCGTATCGGCGTACCTCCGCGACCACAGCACCCCGCAGGACACCGTCGTGGTCGGCTTCGGCCACCCCAACATCGTCTACGACTCAGGGCTGCACAGTCCCTATCCGGAGCTCTGGAGCCTGCCCGTGCGGGTCCGCGATCCGCGCCTGCTGCACCTGACGCACGTGCTGGACAGTCCTCGCGCGCCCACCTGGGTCGTCGTGGACGGCACCTCGCTCGCCACGTGGGGCGTCGATGCGACCACCGCACAACGGGTCCTGGATGCGCGCTATCGCCCGAGGACCAGCATCGGCGACTACGTCATTTGGCGCCGGGACCATGTCGTAGATCGGCCCACGCTCAGGTCGCCGAGGACCACGGCGGCACGGTCGGCGTGGAGCCGGCGTTGGCCGCCGCCGTTCCGCCCGGCGCTCGCTTCATCCTCACCGTCCCGGCGGGCTGACGGCGTCAGTCCTCGCAGGGGGTCCCACGCGGGAGCGCATAGGGCGCCGCGAGGTGATAGGACCCGGGCCGGTTGACTCGCAGGACCACCCACGAGACCCGGCGCGCGGCGCCTACCGGCAGGGCGTCGATGCACGAGCCGGCCAGGGCCGAGCGGTCCAGTGGCCGGCCGTCGGGATCGACGATGCTCAGCCATGGCGACCACGCGATGCGCAGCACGGTCGAGCCCGCGACGGGCACCTGCACGGTGACGCCGGCGGCGTCCCAGCCCTGCACGGTCGCCGGCGCCGAAGCGATGCTCACGGGTCGCTCGACCTCGTACAGCGTCCAGGTGGGATCGGCCCAGACCTCGTGCAAGAACGGCAACCCCGAGCGAACCAACTCGCTCTCGCGCACGCCCGCATAGTCGGGCTCCGATGCCGGCAGGACCACGAACCGCACCGCCCAGCGCCGCAACCAGCGGCGGTACTCCGCGGGACCGAACGGCGCGCTGTCGCGATAGAACAGTGGGTGTCGTGCGACGTCGGCCTGCCGGTTCCAGCCGCGCGCGAGGTTGACGTACGGCGCCAGCGCGCTTGCCTCTGCGTGGCTCTCGGTCGGGACCACTTCGACCCGGCCGAGGGCGGCGCCTCGCGCGTCGAGCTGATCGACGAGGGGACGGACGTCGGTGTCGAGCCGGCCCGCGGCCTCGGCCCCTGACAGGTCCTGCCCGACCACGACGACCTGCCACCCCGTCGCGACGACGATCGCGACCGCCAGCGCCCGTCGGCCGACCCGGCGGCCCCACCGCAGGGAGACCGGCGACGTCCACCACCGTCCGCACGCCGCCGCCACGAGGGTCACGCCACCGAAGAGGAGCGAGAGCCGCACGACGTTGGTCCCGATCGGAGTCGGCACGAGCCACACCGCGATCACGGCGACGCCGTAGATCAGGCAACACGCTCGGACCAGCCGCCACTCGCTCGGCAGCAGCGCCCAGGTGACCACAGAGAGGACGATCGGAACGATCGCGTTGCCGATCGGGAACGGCTGGACGCCCGAGAAGGGGAACAGCAGTGCGGTCGCGACCACCACGAGCATCGGCGGCAGGCCGACCGCCACGGCCTCCCACCGTCGGCGGCGCAGCCACAACGCCGCCGCGACCAGACCGAGGAACAGCCCGGCCACCGGACTGGCCGCTGTTGCAAGGGCGGCGAGCACGACGGCCGCGCTGTGCCGCAGCCACTGCTGCGTCCGCGCCGCAGGGTCGACCGGCCAGGCGAAGACGACCGTCAGACAGCCCAACCCGAGCGCCACACCCAGCGCGAACGTCACCCGGCCGGACAGCGCGTTACCCAGCAGCGCCACGGCGGCGTAGAGACCGGCCCAGATCGGTCGCGGGATGACCCCTGAGCACCTGTGCACCACGACCACCACCAACGCCGCGGACACGGTCCCCGCGACGAGCATGGCGACCCGGACTCCGATGAGCCCCATGACGTACGGCGCCATCAAGCTGTACGACGCCGGGTGCATCCCGCCGTACCACGACAGGTTGTAGGCGCTCTGGGGATGCGCCAGTGCGAAACCGGTCCACGCGTCCTGCGCGGCGAGGTCGCCGCCAGGCCCGGCGAACAAGCGCAGCCACAGCAGTTGGAGCGCCAACGCCGCGCCGGTGACGAGCACCAGCCCGCGCGGCAGCGCGGGCAGCGACCGCAGCCGAGCAACGGCCGACCGTCCCACCCCTCGCAGCGGCTCGTTTCCGTTCATGCAGTCTCTAGGAGAGCACGCCGGCTGTCGCGCGCGACAGGGTGTCCCGGGCGGCGTTCAGGTGGCGTGCAGGTGATCGCGGCCAAGGTGACGGCCGTGGCCTCGATCGAGAGACAGCGCGCCGGCCGACTGGTGGCGGGCCTGCTGGCCGGCGTACTGGTGGCGCTAGCACTGGCTGCGTGCTCGACCTCGGCTCCCACGGAGGGTCGCTCATCCACCCCGCATCAGGAGTCGCCCGCCCCCGGTGCCCCGCCCGTGACCGACGTACCCGCGGACACCGAGACCCAGCCGACCCAGCACGCAGGCGACTCGGCCGACGACCCCGCGCTCTGGATCGACACCGAGCACCCGGAGCGCTCCGGGATCACCGCGACGAGCACGGCCCTCGGCAGCGACTTTCCGCACGGCGTGTTCGTCTGCCAGGACGACGACAACACCGGCCCCGCCAGCTGAAGCTCGACTACCGGTGGTGAGCCCGGAGGCGCGCCAGGGCCGAGTGTCGAAGCCCCGCAATGGAGGCAGAGCACCTCAGGATCAGGCCGGTGCGGGCCCGCGGGCGTCAACGATGTCGCGGAGCTGGGCCCGGGAGGTGACGCCCAACTTGGGAAACGCGTTGTAGAGGTGGGCTCCGACGGTGCGGGGCGAGAGATACAGCGAGGCACCGATCTCGCGGTTGGTCATGCCGGTGGCGGCGAGCTTGACCACCTGCCGCTCCTGGGCGGTGAGCCCGTCCCAGGTCGAGCCCGCGGTGTCGGCGACCGACACTCCCGATGCTCGGAGCTCGCTGCCCGACAGCTCCGCCCACGCCCGCGCACCCAATCGCTCGAATACGTCGTGCGCAGCTCGGAGGAAGCCACGCGCCTCGGTGGCGCGGTGGCGGCGGCGCAGCCAGCTGCCGTACTCCAGGCGAGCGTTCGCGAGCTCGAATGGCCATTGGTCGGCATCGGGATGTCCAGTCGCGAACACGTGATGCTCTTCCGCATCTTCGCCGGCCAGCAAGGCACGAGCCCGCGCGAGCGCAAGCTGGTGACGGAGACTGGGGCGGGTCAGCCGACGGGTCGCCTCCTCCATGACCGACGACACGTCGTCGATGCGCCCGGCCCGCACCGCAGCGGCCACCAGGTCGGCGATCGAGCGGTAGGAGACGTGCTCGTGGACCGGCGTCCCGTCCCGATGGAACGTCGACCGCAACTGGTCGTAGCTGCCGGCGACGTCCTGCTCGTTGAAGAGAACGTGCGCGTGGGTCTGGGCGGCCATCACCTCGAGGGCGAGGAACTGGCCCACGTCGAGGTCGAGCATCACCTCCTCGGTGAGATTCCGGGCCAACGTCGTCTCGCCACGGATCGCGGCCGCGGCTGCGCGGATCGACATTCCGGCGTTGCGGACGTAGCCGACGTTCTCGGCATCGCCCAGGTCGACGAGCACCCGGCCGATCCGATCGGCCTCGTCGTACTCGGCAAGGTCGAGCTTGACCTGAGCGAGAGAACGCATGGTCTGGCTGAGCTGACCCGGCAGTTGCGCATCGCGCATCAGAGCCAAGCCGTGCTCGAGTCGACGTTCGGCGATCCACGACTCATCGAGCAGCCAGGCGACCGCGCCGAGCAGCATCTCGTGGGTGGCGAGCAGCTCCGGCGGCAGCCCGGCGTCGCTCGCCGGGCTGTCTCGCACCATCTCGACCAGGTCGTCGTGGACGGTCATCGGGTCGAGCACGGTACGGACCCAAGCTCGGCAGCCGTCGACCATGAGGGCGTCCGCGCCTGGTGGAGCGAACCCCGCTCCCTGGTAGCGCTGGTACCACCGCTCGAGCTCGGTGCCCCCTCGCCCACTCTGGTAGACGACGACGGCGAGCGTCGTGAGGGAGGCCCAGCCGTGCGAGACGTCGACCTCGATCAGCGATTCCAGCGCCTCGGCCAGGGCCTCTCGTGCCGCGTCCTGCTGGTGGCTCTGGGCAAGCGCGTAGGCCCGGAAATGGTCGGCCCGGGCGCGGGCGTGAGGGTCTTCGCTGTCGGCCCGGAGCCGGGTCGCGAGTCGCTCGAGCCAGATCAGGTTGCCGGTCGGCAGCGTGGTGCCGATGGCCTCGAGCATCCTCCAGGTGCGCAGATTGCGATCGGGAGTGAGGTCGGCGGCCCGCACCATCAGCTGGGCTGCCTCGTCGAACGCGCCTCGCGCGCGCATCCGCGCCGCGCTCTCCATCAGGTCGCTCGCCACCTGCTC
>DOWL01000147.1:53918-57849 GCA_003519585.1 Nocardioides sp.
CTCCATCAGGTCGCTCGCCCCCTGCTCGTCGGCTGACAGGGTGGCCGCGGCCCGGTGCCGAACCTCTCGATCCGGATCATCGACGTACGCCTGGGCCAGCTGACGATGCGCCTCGACGCGTTCGGCCACGGTCGCGGTCGTGTAGAGCGCGGACCGGGCCAGCGGGTGCCGGAACCGGACCCGGCGATCTACCACCCTGACGAATCCACCCGTCTCCGCAGCCGCGAGATCCGCCATGAGCGGCTCCTCACCTACGGCCCGCACCAAGATCTGGAGCTCGTCAGCGCCGGCCGCGGCCAGCATCAGCAGCCTCCGGGTGTCCGCCGGCAGGCCGTCCAACTCCCGGGCGTACGCCGCCTCGACCGTGGTCGGAATGTCCTCGACCGTGCGTATCGACTCGCCTCCCTGGCCCTGGGCGATCCGGCCGAGCTCGAGCAGCGCCAAGGGGTTGCCGGCGGCGCGCGCGAGCACGGTTTCGCGGACGAACCCGTTGAGCGAGATACCGGACTGACGCAGCAGGGTGCGGGCCTGCCGCTCGTCCAACGGATCCAGCACCAAGCGCGGATGGGCCTCGAGGCCCGGCGGCGCGGCGGCGCGGGCGGCCACCATCAAGGACACCGGCATCGGCGCGAGCCGATTGGCGACGAACGCCAGCACGGAGCGCGAGCTGGGGTCGAGCCATTGCGCGTCGTCGATCGCGACGAACACCGGACGCTCGCCGGCGAGCCGGTCCAGCCAGTCGACGACGCCGAGCCGCAGCTTCAAGGGGTCCGGGGGTCGCTCCTCCGGACGGGGGGACGTCAGCGTGTCCAGCAACGCCGACGAGCCGGGGACGGCTCGACCAGCAGGCAGGGAGAGCAGGTCGACCAGGGCGGCGTACGCCAGGTCTCGGTCCACGGCTCGGCCACAGATCGCCAGCACGGTGGCCCCCTCGGCGCCAGCCGCGCGAACCGCGGTGTCCACGAGAGCCGTCTTCCCCTCGCCCGGCATCCCGAGCACGACGACGGTGCGGGAGCCCTCGCCGAGCATCGACCGCAGCGTCGCGAGCGCGGCATCGCGGCCGACCAGCCCATCGAGCTCGCCGGCCCACAGGCCCGCCGATCCCTCGCCCACCCGCCTCATGCTAAGCCGGTCGGGTGACGGCACGGTGTCACGAACCGAGACACTCTAGCGACCCGAGTCGGCTAGGTCTTTCGCGAGCGATGGCGCCGCGATCGGGCGGGCTTCCTCAACTGGGAGGGAGCGCGGCGACCCGGTCTTCCCGCGGAGCGGGCGCCCCGTCGGGCGAAGCCCGCGCCCCGTGATCGGCTCGGCGGCCACGATGGACTGCGCAGCCCGCGAAGCGGAGCGAGCGTCCGTCGTGGGTGCCGGGTCGAAGCTCGCGGGGGTATCAGCCGGCGATCGGCCCCGATGGCCGTGGCGACTGCGCCGGAGCGAGCGCCAGCGAGCGTCGCCGCGGACTCGGGGCCGAAGCTCGCCGGGGTATCCAACTAAGTCGAGTGACAGATGTAGGCCCCGCCAACGCTCCCTAGTGTCGTGAGGACCAGATCCGAGGAGCCGCACGATGCCGCTGACCAACCGTGAACAGTCCGAGATCGAGCAGGCCAACGGGTCCGGCCGCCAGCCGGTCGTGTTCGTCCATGGCCTCTGGTTGCTGGCCAGCAGCTGGGACCAGTGGCGCCGGCTCTTCGAGGAGAGCGGCTACAGCACGATCGCGCCCGGCTGGCCCGACGACCCGGAGACCGTGGCGGAGGCACGCGAACACCCTGAGGTGTTCGCCCACAAGATGGTCCGCGCCGTCACCGACCACTACCTCGAGGCCATCGGCGGGCTCGAGACGGAGCCGGCCGTGATCGGTCATTCGTTCGGCGGGCTCATTGCCCAGAAGATCGCCGGTGAAGGAGCGTCCGCGGTCACGGTGGCAATCGACCCGGCCCCCGGTCGCGGCGTGCTGCCCCTCCCTGCCTCCGCCCTGAAGGCCGGCTCCCCGGTCCTGGGCAATCCCGCCAATGCCCGGCGTGCCGTCACGCTCACGTTCGAGGAGTTCACCTACGGCTGGGCGAACAACCTCGACGAAGCCGAGGCCAGGCAGCTCTACGAGGAGTTCCACGTCGCCGCGTCCGGCGTACCGATCTTCCAGGCAGCGGTCGCCAACCTGAACCCGTTCAGCGAGACCAAGGTGAAGTACAAGGCCGAGGACCGTGGGCCGATCCTGATCGTCTCGGGCGAGAACGACCACACGGTCCCGCATGCGATCTCGCACGCCGCGTTCAAGAAGCACAGCAAGAACCAGGCCGTCACGGAGTTCGCCGAGATCCCCGGCCGCGGCCACTCCCTGACCATCGACCACGGGTGGCAGGAGGTCGCTCAGACGGCGCTCGACTTCGTGCGCAAGTACGGCCCCAACGCCGGCTGAAGCCCCTCGAAACCCTCAGGAGAAAGGACACACAGTGCTCTCAGCCTTCCCCTCCCAAGGTCCCCGTCGCGCGCGGGGCACCCTGGCTGCAGCTCTCGCCAGCATCCTGGTGCTCGTGGCCGCCCTGCTCGTGGTAGGCGGCAGCCAGCCTTCAGGCGCGACCGCCGCGGTCCAGCCGGCCGCAGAGCGCTCGAGCCCGAACCCGCGGCACGACGGCTCGGCCAAGCCCACCGTCGTGCTCGTGCACGGCGCCTTCGCCGACGCGTCCGGGTGGAGCGCGGTCATTCGCCGACTACAAGCCCGGGGCTACCCCGTCCTCGCACCGGCCAACCCCCTGCGCGGGCTCACCAGCGACTCCGAGTACCTCGAGACGGTCCTGGCCACGATCCCGGGCCCGATCGTCCTGGTCGGCCACTCGTACGGCGGCGCGGTCATCACCAACGCGGCCAAGGACAACTCGAATGTGATCGGGCTGGTCTACATCGCCGCGTTCGCGCTCGACGAGGGCGAGTCCGTCGAGCAGGCCAGTGCCCTGGCCGGCGGATCCAACGATCTACTGGCCCACATCATCGGCCGGCCGTTCGGGTCCGGCCCGACCGACGTCGACGCGTACATCGATCCGGCGTACTTCCACGAGCTGTTCGCGCAGGACCTGCCCACGAGGCTGACTGACGTGATGGCCGTCAGCCAGCGACCAGCGGCGCTGCTCACCTTGGGCGAGCCCTCGGGACCGCCGGCCTGGGAGGACATCCCGTCGTGGTACCTCGTCGCGAAGAACGACCACACGATCCCGCCCGTCGCCGAGCGGTTCATGGCCGAGCGCGCTGGAGCCCACACCACCGAGATCCGCTCCTCGCACGTGGCGATGATCAGCCATCCCGGAGTCGTGGTCTCGATGATCCGCGATGCCGCCCACTGACCTGTCAACCAGGCAGAGCCACCGAGAGAAGGAGCAGACGATGCCAACAGTCACGACCGACGACGGGACTGAGATCTTCTACAAGGACTGGGGCGCGGGGAAGCCGATCATGTTCCACCACGGCTGGCCGTTGAGCTCCGACGACTGGGACGCGCAGCTGACGTTCTTCGTGCAGCACGGCTATCGCGTGATCGCCCACGACCGTCGCGGACACGGCCGTTCGAGTCAGGTCAGCGACGGACACGACATGGACCACTACGCCGCGGACGCCGCCGCGGTCGTCGAGCATCTCGACCTCCACGACGTCGTGCACGTCGGTCACTCCACAGGAGGCGGCGAGGTCACCCGGTACGTCGCCCGCCACGGCGGCGGTCGCGTGGCCAAAGCGGTGCTGATCAGTGCGGTCGTGCCTCTGATGCTGCAGACCGACGACAACCCGTTAGGGCTGCCGATCGAGGTATTCGACAGCTTCCGGGAGGGCACGGCAACCAACCGCTCGCAGTTCTTCCTCGACGTGGCGTCGGGTCCCTTCTACGGGTTCAACCGCCCGGGAGTCACCCCGTCGCAGGGCGTGATCTGGAACTGGTGGCGTCAGG
>DOWL01000147.1:58060-58311 GCA_003519585.1 Nocardioides sp.
CCGACCCTGGTCATGCACGGCGACGACGACCAGGTGGTGCCCATCGACGTCTCGGCCCACCAGTCGATCAAGCTCCTCAAGGACGGCGCGCTCAAGGTGTATCCGGGCTATCCCCACGGGATGTGCACGGTCCACGCGGATGTGATCAACCAGGATCTGCTGGACTTCATCCGGAGCTGAGTCGCGTCACACGGCGGACGGAGCGAAGACCGGGGCTAGTGATCATATCCGTTGATTCGTCGGGGGTGTCC
>DOWL01000147.1:58537-66259 GCA_003519585.1 Nocardioides sp.
CGAATCAACGGAGATGACCACTAGGTGCGGCCCGACCGATGTCGTCGAGGCGACGGCGTACCTCGGCGACATCGGCCGGCGCGATCGGCGCCCGCGATGTCGGAATCCCAACATCTGTTGGGGTTCCTGATGTTCTCGGGCGTTGCAACGGCCCAGAACGTCAAGCATTGCCTGCGGAACCCAGGCTGGGCGGTTGCCAGAGGCGATCGTCAGCGGTGTCAAGGCACCGTCATGGCGCCGGAGTCCGCACCCCACCCTGGCGATCGAGACATGGCCAACGGCGACGTCAGCTGAGTGGCTGAGCGGATCCGGCCTTCGCGGAGCGGGGCCGGAGGCAGCGCAGACTCCGGGCGCGCGCGGCGCCGACCCACAGCCCGGCGCCGTAGGCAAGGTCGTCGAGCCGGTCGGCCACCAGTGCAGTGGGGAGCTCCGACACCGACGAGAGCGGCAGCCGCCGCGCGCCGACCACCGCATCGACCACGAGGGCGGTCGCGACCGCGTGGCGAGCCGACCGGCTGACCAGGCAGGCGAGGGCCGCGGCCGGCCACCAGTGCCGTACCAACAGCTCGGACTCCTGACGGACACCCCAGCCGAGCCCGCGGACCGCGACGTCGACGGAGAGCGGTACGCCGCAGCGCGGCGAGCTGGGCAGCGTGCCGCGCAAGGCGCGAACGCTCACCGCCGTGGCCAGCGCCGCCACGGGCACCGACCAACGGCGGCGCAACAGCAGAGCGGCCGCACCCACCGCGGTCGTGACGCTCAGGACCGCGGGAGCGGTGGCGTCTCCGTGCCGCGCCGCGAGAGCAGCACCGCCGGTGCCGTAGACGAACTTGCGGCCGAGCCAGCCACCGATCGTGGCGCGGGTGTCATGTCCAGCGACCCGCGTCGGGTCGTAGCGGACCATCGCCCCGGAGGCGGCGAGCCGCCAGACCAGGTCGACGTCCTCGCCGACCCGCATCCGCCCGTCGAAACCGCCCACCGATCGCACCACGTCGGTGCGGCCGACCAGGCAGGCGCTCGGCAGCCAGCCCACGCGCGAACCCGGCCGGACCGCCGCGCCGACATCACCGAGGTCGAGCGAGGACGCGAGGACGTCGTACCGCTCGAACCAGCGCGGTCGGACCGAGCGCGAGATTCCACGGACCGCGGGGCCGACCAGCGCGACCTGCTCGTCAGCGAAGTGCCTGGCCAGCCCCAGCAGGACGGCCGAGGTCACCTCGACATCGGAGTCGACGAAGGCGACGTACGGCGTCCGGACCCGCGCGAGCCCGGCGTTGCGGGCGCCGGCCGGTCCGAGGTTGTGGTCGAGCGGCAGCAGGGTGGCGCCGTGCCGGGCGACCACCTCCGCGACGGCCGCGCGATCGCGGGATGCGTCGTCGACCACCAGGCACGGGAGAGGTGCCAGCGCGGCCAGACACCGCTCCAACTGTCCGGGCCGGTCCCGGACGGGGACGACGACGGTCAGCTCCTCAGGACCGACCTCGAGCCCGTGCGGCTCCGGATCGGCGAGGTTGCCGTCGAGCAGCCGGGCCGCAACCTCCGCCGAGGCCCGGTCGCGGACCACGACCCGGTCGCCGTCGAGGCAGGCCCGGGCGCGGGGCGAGAGCCGGAGCGCGCGCAGCGGCGAGCCACCCACGAGCAGCCCGTCGTCGTTGCGCAGCAGATCGGGGCGCAGCCGCGCGCCGAAGCCGATCGGGAAGCGCAGCCGCGGCGGCACCGTAGCCGACACGTTCACCCAAAGCCACCATCGGCGTGTACGACACTGCCGTTGACCACGGCGCCCTCGCGCGAGCAACAGAAAGCGAGCGCTGCGGCGACCTCCTCGGGTTCGATCAGCCTGCGCAGCAGTTGGTGCGGCGCGAACTCCTCCACGTCGGAGAGTCCGTACGCCGCGGCAGTGTCGTCGAGCATCGGCGTCCGGGTCGAGCCGGGCGAGACGGCGCTGGCCGTCACACCCGTGCCGACCAGATCGGCGGCCAGGCCGCGCACCAGGCCGACGACGCCGTGCTTGGCCACGGTGTAGGCGGTGAGGCCGAACATGCCTCGGTGCCCAGCCGCAGACGCCACCGCCACGAAGCGGCAGCCACTCGGGTCCGGTCCGGCGAGCATCGCCGGGATCGTCGCGGCGGCGGTGTTCCAGATGCCCTTGGTGTCGACGTCGAGCAGCTCGTCGAGGTCGGCGGGGTCGGTCTCCCACAGCGGCCGGCCGGCGCGCATGACCGCGGCCGCCGCGACCACGGCGTCGAGCCGGCCGTGGGTGTCGAGGAGCTGGGCGACGGCCGCGTCGAGCGCGACCCGGTCGCGGACATCGGCGACGAACGGGGCCACGCGATCCGCGGCGAGCGCCGACACCTCCGCGCGTACGTCGAGTGCGAGGACGGCATAGTCGTCGGCCACCAGACGCGAGACCGTGGCCCGGCCGATGCCGCCGGCCGCGCCGGTGACCAGAGCGACCCTCACGCGCGCGCCCCGGAGAGCGCCTGCTCGACCATCTGCTCCAGCAGCCGTTCGCCCTCGGCGGCGCTGGCGCCGCGGGGGTCGCCGAGCACGCCGTTGCGGGAGACCGCCGCCACCCCGCCCTGGCGCAGGTGTGGCAGGAGGCGGCCGATCGGCGCGGTGTTGCCGGCCTCGGCGCGATCGAGCCGGACCGAATCGGCGCGCAGGTGGAGCATGAGCGAGGTCTCCGCGCGGCCGGCGTGGGCGTCCATCCCCGGTGCCGCGCACGGGATCCATCCGACGTCGTGACCCTCCCCCACCAGCTGGTGGACCGCCGTACGCAGTGCCTCGACGTTGCCGCCGTGGCCGTTGACCAGCACGACCCGACCCGCCCAGTAGCGCAGCGAACGCACGAGTTCGACGACGACCAGACCGAGCACCGGGGTGCCGATGGAGCTGGTGCCAGGGAAGCTCTGGTGCTCGCCACTCGACCCGTAGGCGATCGCGGGCGCACACCAGGCGTCCGTGCGCTCCGCCAGGGCGGCCGCCACCGCACTGGCAACGACGGTGTCGGTGTCGAGCGGAAGGTGCGGGCCGTGCTGCTCGACCGAGCCGACCGGCACGATCACGGTCGCCCCCTTCGCGATGTCGGGGCTGGTCGCGCCGGCCAGCGCCGCCACCTTCAGCTCCTGACTCCGGTCGGCGCCCCCAGCGCGCGGTGGAACCCGTCGGGGATCAGCAACTGCCCCGGGTCGAGCTCGTCGACTGAGGAGAGGCCCAGGCCCAGGAGTGCGGAGTCGATGCCGCCGCGCAACACGTCCAGCACGTTCTCGACGCCGGCCTGACCGTTGGCCGCGAGACCCCAGAGGTACGCGCGGCCGATCAGCACCGCGCGGGCCCCGAGCGCCAGCGCCTTGACGACGTCGGAGCCGCGCCGGATGCCGCCGTCCATCAACACCTCGACCTGGTCACCGACGGCGTCGGCGATCGGCCCGACCATGCGAATCGCGGCCGGGGTGCCGTCGAGGTTGTTGCCGCCGTGGTTGGAGACCGACAGCGCATCGACGCCCGCGTCGACCGCCCGTTGGGCATCATCGACGCGGCAGACCCCCTTGAGGACGAACGGCGTACCGGACAGCTGGTGCCAGGTCTCGGCCATCCACGCGACGTCCTCCCACTGCGGGGGCGGCGTCGTCATCCACTCGTAGTAGGCCCCGAAGAACGTCGGCGCACTTCCATGTCCTCCATCGGCTCCCGGCGGGGCGAGGTTGGGGGCGGTCAGGTCGGGAAAGCCACCGGAGCGCGCGAACTGGGCCACCCAGCGCGGCCGACCCACGACCTTCGGTGCCAGCCGCACCATGGTCTTGAGGTCCACCTTCTCGGGGATCTCCGGGCTGCCCCAGTCGCGGCCCATCGAGAACGACCAGTCGAGGGTGGCGATCAGCCCCACCGCACCCGCGCGGTGCGCCCGCTCCATCCGCTGCACCATCACATCGCGGTTGCCGGTCCAGTACATCTGGAAGAACGTCGTCGCCCCGGTGTCGACGACCTCCTCGACCGACTTCGAGGCGAAGTTCGAGAGCCCCATGATCGTCCCGCGGGCGGCCGCGGCCCGGGCGACGGCCAGCTCGCCGTCGGGGTGCACTGCCTGGACGCCGGTCGGGCTGATCAACACCGGCAGCGACAGGTCGTGGCCGAGCACCCGGCGGCCCAGAGTCCGCTCGGCTCGGTTGCCCGCCACGTGCGGGGCGAGACCGAGCTCGGCGAAGGCGGCCTGGTTGTCCGACACCGTCTGGCCCCGCTCGGACCCGGCCACCAACGCGCCGTACACGGGCTTGGGCAGCCGCTTGCGGGCCCGCTCCTGGGCGACCGCGACCGATTCGAACCAGGGGTTGGGCTTCCAGGGGTTCTCGAACTTCATGTCTTTCCTCGGTTGGAGGCCGGTTGGTGACCGGGCCGCCACGGGTCTCGGGTCCCGCGGCGGCCCGGTGGCTCAGTGTGTGGAGGGCTCGGGAATGAACCCGGCGAGCGGGCTCTCCGCGCAGTCGGACACCGGCGGACGCGTCAGGAGCTTCAGCATGACCGGCTGGTTGCGTGTGGGGTTGGCCTTCGAGTGGTCCTGGCTGGCGGCCGGCACACTGCGGGCGCCGGCCAGCAGAGTCTCGCCGTACCCCTGCACGCACTCGGGATCGGGACCATCGAGCGGCAGGCCGGTGAAGAACTTCGCCGCCATGCAACCGCCTCGACACGAGTCGTAGTGCTGGCACTTCGTGCAGGCTCCGCCGGTCTGCGGGGACCGCAACTCCGTGAACAGCGGCGACTCCTGCCAGACCCGCTGGAAGCCGCCCTCGGCGAGCAGGTTGCCGGCGTGGAACTGGTCGTGGATCGCGAAGGGGCAGGCGTAGACGTCGCCGATCGGGTCGATGAGACAGACCACGCGGCCGGCACCGCAGAGGTTGAGCCCCGGCAGACTCTCGCCAAAAGCTGCAAGGTGGAAGAAGGAGTCTCCGGTCAGCACGCGGTCGCCGTTGGCCATCAGCCAGTCGTAGAGCACCCGCTGCTGCTCCGCCGTCGGGTGCAGCTCGTCCCACACGTCGGCGCCACGACCGGACGGGCGCAGCCTGGTGAGCCGCAACGTGGCGCCGTACGCGTCGGCGAGCGCCTTGAACTCGTCGAGCTGGTCGATGTTGTGGCGGGTGCAGACCACGGAGATCTTGGCGTCGGTGAAGCCCGCGTCGCGCAGGTTGGACAGCGCGGTGATCGCCATGTCGTAGGAGCCGGGGCCGCGGACGTAGTCGTTGACCTCGGCGGTCGCGCCGTCCAGTGAGATCTGTACGTCGACGTAGCCGCCGCACGCGGGCGAGGCCAGGAACGCCGCGCGCTCGGGCGTGAGCCGAGCACCGTTGGTGGAGAACTTCACGCCCACCTGGTGATCGACGGCGTACTGCAGCAGGTGCCAGAAGTCCGGCCGGATCGTCGGCTCCCCGCCGCCGATGTTGACGTAGAAGACCTGCATCCGCTGCAACTCGTCGATGACCGCCTCACACTGCTCGGTGCTCAGCTCGCGCGGATCGCGGCGGCCGCTGCTCGACAGGCAGTGCGCGCACTCGAGGTTGCAGGCGTAGGTCAGCTCCCAGGTCAGGCAGATCGGGGCATCCAGACCGTGTTCGAAATGCTCGACGAGCTTCATGCGGCCGCGCCCTCTCCGTCTTCGACCCGAAGCAGCAGGCCGGAATGCGCCAGCTCGGCCAGCGCCGCGACGTACGCCGGCCGCGCGGCCTCCGGCACCTCGGCCTCGACCAGCGCGTCGCGGACCACGCGCCCGCTACCGAGCGCGCGTACGACGGCCACCAGCGCGGGCTGCTTGAGGAAGATCAGCTTGCGGTTGCCGAAGTGGTAGGCCAGCGCCCCGAACGGCTCCGGCCGCAGCGCCACCGCGGGGTCCAGCGCCCAGGTCTCGTCGAGCATCGTGTGGTCGGGCATCGTCTGGTCGAGTGTCGAAGGTGCGCGGCTCAGTAGACGCCGCACATGCCGTCGATGGAGACCTCTTCGATGAGGTCCTCGACGACGAGCGTGTCGGAGTCAGCAGACGCCGGAGCGACGACAGTGGCGGTGGGTTCGACGGCAGATGTGACCGCGGTCTCAGTGGTAGGCATGCGCCCACCATAACTGCACTCGATGCCAAAAAGAAGGGTCAGGCGACGGCAAGCTGGGATGCGCCGGGCATCGGCGCCGGCGCGCAGTCGCACGACTCGTCACAACGCAAGAACGTGTGGAAGGCGTGACCGCAGCGCACACAGGGCATGTCGTGCGAGAGATGTGTCTCGTTGGCCTGAACGGTGTCCCACATACAGACAGCGTGTCCCGACACTGCCCCGAGAAGTGGCCCGTGCGCACAAGGGCTCCGAACCAGCGCGCAGAGCGTCCGGGCCGCACCAGACTCATGGACCGGTCCAGTACTCGACTCCCGAGACCAACTCCTCGGTCGCGGTCTCACCCAGGTCGCGGTCCATCGCCTCGGCCAGAACGCTGCGGGCTCGCGACAGGGACAGCCAAGCTCCCCCATCACCCAGATACCTCCGGAGCGGATCGTCTTCCCACTCCGGTCGAACCTCACGCGAGCCGATTCGAGCCAGCGACACCACGACTGCCTCGAGGGCCTGAGCGATCTCACGAGCTGCTTCGGTCGTGAGGTGAACACCCGAACTCATGCGACTCCGTCGCCCACCAGTTCGACCTGGGTGGCCTCGAACGGGTCGCCGACTCGCCACCGTGCGCGGTACGTTTGATTGCCGAGCAGCTCCGGTCGGTAACGGCCGTCGTCGTCGCGGAGATCAGCCTCCTCATCGTCCGTCAGATCGTCATACGGCTTGCCGTCGCTCACTCGAACCGCGCGTGTGAACGTCCAGGTCAGCCAGTCATTGCTGTCGAAGCCATCCACGCTCACGAGGTCTCCGGCCCATCGATGGAGTTCGGTGAGCGGGAGATGCATCGGTCGCGAGAAGTCATAGGCGACCAGCTCATAGGGGCCGGCCCAGTAGCAGCCGTCGACCACGAGCACGTCGCGCCGCGGAGACAGCAGGTGCCCGGCCCAGCAGAACCCAAAGCCTTGTTCGGCTGCGTCAGGCAAGTGATCGACCCGAGCGCCCGTATCCAGCTCGATGATCGTCTGACCTTGATAGTCCTCTCCGGCGATCAGATAGTCGTGCCCGGTTGGATGCTCCTCGCACCAGGTGAACGGGAAGGCGTCGAAGTTTCGAAGGATCCTGGCAATCAGTTCGTGTCGCCCGACGCGACGGACAAGCCCTTCCGAATACGCCCATCCGTGCGGTGGCTCCCAGGTCACGATCTCGAGTTCGTAGCACCCGATCGGCGAGACGTGCTTCTCTGAGCCGCCGCGGCGCGCGCTCTCGAACACCTCCGCGATCCCCGCCCTGCGCTGCGCCCGCCAGTCAGGCGTCGAGTCATGAGCCATCGGCTTCCTCCCTGGCGCCGCGCTGGTGGGCATCGAACGCGAGCAGGCCGGTCGAGCACGCCATCAGAACGACGACCCACGGCACGTCGCCCCCACCTCGAACGAGAAGAAACAGCGTTAGGACAACGAGGAGTACGAAGAGCGTGTACAGCAACTGTCTCTCGCTACGCATGCGGCCATGCTGAGGCGAAAGTCGCCGGGCGGCCGACGCTGAGCGCACGAACCGGTTTCCACCGACCCAGTCCCGCTGATCCCGAGAACTGATCGGTCGTCTGGTGGTTGAGAGCCCGGAGGCGCGCCAGCGCCGACGG
>DOWL01000246.1:0-1345 GCA_003519585.1 Nocardioides sp.
GCACCAACGACCACCAGGCCCCGGCGCTCATGCCGCCTCGCGTAAAAGCAAAGTTGAGCATCTGCCCCCAGCTCAGCGCCGTGGGGTCAGACAGGCCCAAAAAGCTCAGCGTGCTCTCGTTCAAAATCGCCAGCGAGATGACCAAAAATGTGTTGACCACAATCAGCGGCAGAACCATGGGGAAGATGTGGTAACGAATGATGTGGACGTTGCCCGCGCCAATCGAGCGTGCCCGCAGCACAAACTTGCGCTGCTTCACCGCCAGCGTCTGCGACCGCACCAGCCGCGCCGACCCGGTCCAGCCCAGCGCCCCAATAACAAAAATGATGTTCCACAGGCTGGGTTTGGTCAGGGCCACAATGACCACTGCCAGCGGCAAGTCGGGAATCACCAGCATGATGTCGGTAAAACGCATCAGGACATTTTCGGCCCGACCGCCGTAAAAACCGGCCACAATCCCCACCACGCTGCCAATAAAAATGGAGATAAACGAGGCAAAAAAGCCCACAATCAGCGACACGCGTGAACCGTAAATGAAATTAGACAGCACATCCCGCCCGGCGTCATCGGTGCCCAGCCAGTGCGCGGCGCTGGGCGGCGCATAGATGTCGTCGATGGTGACACGAATCACCTCTTTGGGATCGTAGGGGGCGATGTACGGGGCAAACACGGCCATCAAGATGACGGTCACCAACATAAACAGCCCCACCAGCCCCATGCGGCTGCGCCGAAAGCTGCGCCAAAATCCGCTTAACGAGGTTGCCCCAACAGTTGTTTCACTCATTTTTTACCCTGCCTGCACCCGGGGATCCAGGTACGAATACAGCAAATCGGCCACCAGATTGGCAAAAATGACGCTGACGGCAATGAGCAAAAACGCCCCTTGCAACATCGGGTAATCCTTGCGCTCTACGGCTTCAAAAATCGCGCCACCCAACCCTGGCCAGGAAAACACCGTCTCAATCTGGATCGCCCCGGCCACCGTAAAACCCAGGTTCAGGGCGATGATGGTCACCATTGGCAGCATCGCGTTTTGCAAGGCGTGGTCCTTCAAAATTTGGGCGGTGCGCAGCCCCTTGGCCTTGGCGGTGAGGATGTAATCTTCGCTCAGCACATCCAACAGGGTGCTGCGCATGATGAGCATATACTCGCCCAAAAAAACGATGGTGTAGGTCAGCGTGGGCAGCAGCAAATGCCAGCCCACATCGGCCCATTCTTCCCAGATATTGGCAAAATTGCCCGCCGGGGTGAGCTTGCCGCCGGTCGGCAGACCAAACTGGCTGCTGCCCCAAAAGAGCAAGATGATGCCCAGCCAAAAGGTGGGCAGGCTCCAGAAGGTGAGGCT
>DOWL01000246.1:1460-1749 GCA_003519585.1 Nocardioides sp.
AGGTGAGGCTGGCCAGCAGGGCACTAAAATCGATGGTGGTGCGGGCGCGCCAGGCCGCCAGAACGCCCAGCCCCATGCCCAGGAAAATGGCCAAAATCTGCCCCGCGCCAATCAGCAGCACCGTGTTCCATAGCTGCTCTTTGAGCATGTCGATGACCGGGCGGTTGGTGTGATAGCTGATGCCCAGTTCGCCGCTGAGCAAATTGCCCACGTAGATAAACAGCTGGGTGTCCAGCGGATTGACGCCGCAGCTGCCAAATTCCACCGGGTTGAGCGATTCAAAGCAGTT
>DOWL01000246.1:1885-32518 GCA_003519585.1 Nocardioides sp.
CGGGTTGAGCGATTCAAAGCAGTTGATGACGGGTTTGTCCAGGCCAAACCGCTCACGGATGGCGGCCACGGCGTCCTGCGTCAGGCGCGGATCGCGAATGCCCGCCCGTGCCGGATCACCCGGCAAAATGCGGAAGAGAAAAAAGTTCAGCAGGATAACAATGAGCACCGTCAGCAGCGCCCAGCCGATTTTTTTGAGGAGGTAGCGTGATTGTCTCATGGTCTGTGAACGATGAACGGTAATCGGTAAACGGTAATCAGTAAAAAGACCGAATACCGTTCACCAATCACCGATTACGGATTACCGGACTGGTTCGATTACCAGCAAGGAGCTGGTATCTTCCAGGGCCACTTTACCGGAGTCAGTTTGCCAGCCGGTGAAGCGGTCGGTGCGGTAGGCCTGCACGGCCTGCTCGTAGTAGGGGATGATGTAGACGACGTCCTCGTGGGCGATCTTCTGCATCTCATGCACCAGGGCGATGCGCTTCTGCAAGTCCAGTTCGCGGCTCTGCTCCAGGAAGAGCGCGTCGTAACGCGGGTTGGCGTAACCAGTCTCGCTGCTGCCGGTCGGGATCTGGTCGGTCGTCATCACGCGCAGCAGCGCGTACGGGTCGGGATCGGACACCCAGCTCCACAGCATGATGTCGAAATCGAAGGCCGGGCAGCAGGCCGCGGTGAGGGCATCCGGGTCCACGGCCTGCGGCTCCACGGCCACGCCGATCTGCTGCCACATGTCGCTGAGCAGCTCCGCGCGCCGCGGCGCGTCCACGCTGTCGCTGGGCCAGTTGAGGCGGAAGGTCAGCGGCCGGCTGCCATCGGGCAGCTCGCGCACGCCGTCGCCGTCGCTGTCCTGGTAGCCGGCGTCGTCCAGGATCTGGTTGGCCCGGGCGATATCGTAGGCGTAGTCGGTCAGGCTGCTGTTGTACCACTGCCCCAGGCCGTCGGGGATCAGCGCCAGGCCGGGCGTGCCCAGGCCGAGCAAGACGACGTCGATGAGTTTCTGCTTATCGGTGGCATGCGCCAGCGCCAGGCGCACGTTCCGGTCGCGCAGGGCTGGGTGGCCCGTGCACACGCCGCCGTCAGCCGTCGGACGGTTCTCGGGCGCCACCTGGTTGAGGATGATGTCGCTGACGCTCGGCGCAAAGGGCGCGCCGATGACGAGTTTGACGTTCGGGTCGTTGCGCAAGCTGGCCACGGCCGTGTTGGTCATCTCGGTGATGGCGTCCACCTGGCCGGTCTTGATGGCCTGCACCAGCGCATCCGGGTTCTCAAACGTCTGGAAGATGACCTCGTCCACCTTCGGCGGCGTGGCCCAGTGGTCCGGGTTGGCGACCAGGTGCACGAACTGGTTCTGCTGATACTCCTTCATCTTGAACGGCCCGGTGCCGATCATGGCCGTGTTCTCAAACTCCACCGGGTCCTGATCCTGCCAGACGTGCTGCGGCAGGATAAACAGATAGCTCAACAGGTACTCGATGTTGGGCACGGCCTCGGTCAAGGTCAGCACCACGGTCCGGTCGTCCGGGGTCGTGATGGTGTCGAAGTTGAGGGTGTAGCCGTTAAGATACGGGTAATCCGTGGTCGACCGGTACAGTTCCAGCGAAAAGGCGACGTCCTTGGCCGTCAGCGGCTGGCCGTCGTGGAACTTGACGCCGGAGCGGATGGTGAAGGTCCAGGTCAGGCCGTCGTCCGAGGTCTCCCAGTCGGTGGCCAGCCCGGGCTGCGGCGACATGTCCTCCATCGAGTAGGTGATCATGTAGTCGTAGGTGAGCGCCCACATCTCGTAGGACTCCGACTCGATGCCCAGGAACGGGTTGAACGAGTCGACCTCGTTGGTCACGCCCACCGTGAAGGTGACCTTCTCGTCGTCGGCGCTCGCCGTCGCGGGTGAGCCCAGGCCGCTCAGCATCAGGGCCACGAGCCCGGTCGCTGCGACGACCGCAGCGGCTCGGCGAGCGGTACGGCGCGGAGTGCGGTGAGGAGTACGGTGCGCGCCATGCCCGCCACGCAACCGCCGGTCCCGCCCCAGGAGGCCCATGAGCACGTCGCGCACGGCGTGCACCGGCCCGACCCGTTCCACTGGATGCGTCGAGTCGACGCCCCCGTCCTTGCCCATCTCTCCGCAGAGCGGGAGTGGTACGACGTCGCTACCGGCCATCTGAGCCCCCTCGTCCAGGCGCTGCGTGCCGAGATGACCGGCAGGGTTCCGGCTACTGACTCATCAATCAGTTGGCCGCAGCACGGGTATTACTACTACACGGTCCTCCCAGCCGGAAGGGAGTACGAACAGTTGTTACGTCGTCGTGTTGCGGGCGGAACCGACGAAATGCTGCTGGATGTCAACGAGATGGCGGCCGACGAGGGCTATGTGGACCTCGGGATGTGGGCGGTTTCCCCCGACGCCGAGTTGCTCGCCTACGCGGTCGACTTCGACGGCGACGAGGTCTATGAGCTGCGCTTTCGCCATCTCCGCACCGGCACCGAGCTGCCCGACGTCGTGCCCCGCGCGGCCCCGGGCGGCGCGTGGTCCGCGGACTCTACGCACTTCTTCTACCTCGTCCACGACGAGCTGTGGCGCCAGCACCAGGTATGGCGGCACCGGCTCGGCACGCCCGCCTCCGAGGACCAGTTGGTGCTCGAGGAGCCGGACGGTCAGTTCGAGCTCGAGGTGGAGACCTCGCGCACCGGCGACCTGCTGGTCATCCACTCGGCGAACCGGGACACCAGCGAGGTCTGGGTCCTCGACGCGTCAGACCCGACCGCGGCGCCCCGCTCGGTCGGCGGACGCCGGCGGGGGGTCGAGTACGTCGCCGAGCACCTGCGCCACCCCGACGGGACCGACGAGCTGCTGCTGGTGACCAACGACGGTGCCACGGAGTACCGCCTGGCCCGCTGCCCGGTGCCACGCACGGGCGACCAGGACGCCTCGGCCTGGCTGCCGTTGCGGCCCGAGGACCCCGACGAGCGGCTGGAGCGGGCCGACGCGTTCGCCGGGCACGTCGTCCTGACGTCCCGGGCCGGCGGGCGCAACCGGCTGCGCATCCTGCGGCTCGACGACCTCACCGGCGAGGGGATCGTCGTCGCACCGGTCTCTGATATCGCCTCGCTGTCCGCGCCGGCCGAGCGCAACGTCGAGCCTGACCTCGACGAGATCATCGTGGTCGACGAGTCCTACCTGATGCCGCCGGTCTGGTCGGCCTTGTCGCTGACGACCGGCGAGCGGACCGAACGGCTCCGCAAGGAAGCGCCGGGCTACGACGCCGCGGCGTACGTCGGGGAGCAATGCTCGTTCCCATCCGCCGACGGCACCCCCGTGGCGGCCACGATCCTGCGCCACCGCTCCACGCCGCTCGACGGCTCCGCGCCGTGTGTGATGTACGCCTACGGCGCCTACGAGTCGGTCTACCCCGACCAGGAGTGGGATCCCGCGATCCCGTCACTGCTGGACCGCGGCGTGGTCTACGTGCACGCGCACGTCCGCGGCGGCGGCGAGGGCGGCCGGCGCTGGTGGCTCGACGGACGGATGGAGCACAAGCAACACACCTTCGACGACCACATCGCGGTCGCCGACGGGCTGGCCCGCGAGGGGCTGGTCGACCCGGCCCGGATCGCCACCCGCGGCCTCTCGGCCGGCGGGCTGCTCCAGGGCGCGGTCTTCTCGCAACGCCCCGACCGCTGGCGGGCGGTCGTCGCCGAGGTCCCGTTCGTCGACGTCCTCACCACGATGCTCGACCCGTCCATCCCTTTGACCGTCAACGAGTGGGACGAGTGGGGTGACCCGTCGCGTCCCGAGGACTATGCGTGGATGGCGCGCTACTCGCCGTACGACAACCTCCCGCCCGCCGGGGGTCGCCCGGACCTGCTGGTCACCGGCGCCGTCCACGACGCCCGGGTCATGGTCTGGGAGCCCGCCAAGTGGGTCGCCGCACTGCGCGAGTCCGATCCCGAGTGGGGACCCCGGGCGCTGTTCCGGGTCGAGACCGGTGCCGGTGCCCACGTGGGCCCGGCGGGGCGGTTCGCCCACCTGGGCTACGAAGCGGAGGTCTATGCGTGGCTGCTGGACCGGCTGGAGTCGATCACGACTCCTTGACGAAAAGCGTGCAGGAGACCTTGTCATAGCCGCGGGGCCGGAAGCTGTCCCGTACGTCGAGGTTGAACTGATAGACAGCCGCCCCTCCCTCGGGCGTCCCCTGGATCGTGACCTTGCGCGTCGTGTCGTCGAGAGCGAGCGACAGCCCGGCCGGCAGTGCGTCGCCGGCGCCCACCTGCCAGGTGAACTCCTCCATGCCGCCGTCGACCTTGATCTGCTGCGAGACATACGCCACCCCGACGGTTGCGTCCGTGAGCCGGATCCCCGGCCATGTGAAGACGATCTTCGGTGGGTGCTCGAGCTCGTAGGCGGCTTGCGCGGTCGTGGCGATGCCGGCGAAGAGGTCGGCGAGTGCGTCGATCACCTCCTTGGCGCCGAGCAGGATCTTGGCATTGGGGCCCACGACCACGTCTCTGTCGGCGAGCAATCGCATGAACGCGGTGAGCGTGGGCAGACAGGCGGCCATCTCGATGCACATCTGCCGGATGTCCCAACTCGACAATGGCCCCGGACCGGGCACTGCGGCGAGGACAAACCGGAACAGGCCGAACAGGGAGGTGACCGACGTGGTGACCGGGAGACCCAGGGGCCAGCTCGCGCCGCCCAGGAAGCGCTGGATCGACATCCCTGAGCCGATCACGAAGCCCTGGTCGACGACCCGGAACAGGGCATGGGCGGCCCACCGGGCATAGGCGAGCGAGGTGTCGCTCGTGATGGTCAGCGGGTATCCGTAGAACCAGGGGAAGGTGCCGATGCCGTAGGCGAACAGGTGGAACGGCGACGCCGTCGTGGTGAGGGGCGCCGGCGGAGCGAAGACTTCCTCGACGGACCGGAGGCACTCCCAGTTCAGCCTGCTGTCCCACGCGAGGTCGATGGTCTGGATGATCCCGCAAGCGAGCTGGACGCGGAGCATTGCGTCGATGTCGTCGGCGCTGTAGCCGTCCTGCTGGTCGTCGTGATCGCCGAGTGCGGGTGGCATCGGGACGCCGTGCGGGAAGGGCGTCTCGCCGGTGATCATCTTGTGGATCAGGGTGAGCGGGTAGGCGGCGAAGAACATGCCGACCATGCCAACGGTGAAGGGGTAGTCCGCTCGGTCGAGTCCCGCCTGCGCAAGGACGAAGGCCCACAGGAGGTCGAGGAGGGGGACCCCCGTCAGGGGCGTATCGATGAGCTTGACGATGTCTTCGGCGTGGTCGATGCCCCATTGGAGGAGGTGGCCGACGACGTCGTCGCAGTACTTCAGTGCGGCCAGGATGAGGTGCTCGAGCAGGTCGATGAGGGTGGCGAGCTCTTGAGCAGCGATGGTCCGGGGGTCAGCGCCATCGAAGAGGTTGCTGAACAGCTTCCCGACGTCGTCGACCGCCGCCTCGAGCTCCGCCCACTCGCTGGCGCTGGAGAGGATCTCGAGCAGCTCGTCGATGATGTCGGTCAGCTCCGGTGAGCCAGCGATCGCCAGCACAGCGGTCTGGCTCTCGGTGCTGGAGACCTTGTCGGTGAACCAGTTGGTGTGGGGGCCTTGTGCCTGTTCGCCGAAGTCGCCAGTGGCTGGGAGCTTGGTGCTGGTGGATCCGGTGGCGAGGGGGGAGTTGAAGGAGTCGACCGAGCGGCCGGTGAGGCTGGCCTTGGCCCCGTCGAGGACTTCCTTGACGGTGGTCTCTTGTTGGATGAACCAGTTGTGGGCGAGGCTTTGGAAGTCCTCCAGCACGGGGGTCAGCAGTCGGGGGAGTTGTTCGACGGCGTCGTGGAGGTGCTTGGCAGTGACCAGGGCGTCTTTGAAGTCGAAGGCCCAGGCGAGCCAGGCGATGGCGTCGGCGATGGCGGCGCCGAGGGCGACGAAGGCGCCTTCGATGGCGTGGGCGGCGGTGAGGATGTCGTCCCAGAGCGCGGTGAGTCTTTGGATCATGCCGTCGGCGAGGGTGATGACCAGTTCGATGGCGCGGTCGGCGACGTTGATGAACACTTCGCCGACGGCGGTGAGTTCGGTGCGGATGCCTTGCCAGACATCGCCGACCCAGTCCTCGAGCTCGCCCCACACCCCACCGACGGCTTGCAGGGCTTGGTCGCGGGCGGCGAGCTGCTCGGCGGTGGTGTAGACCTCGAACCCGCGGCGCGTGGGGTCGTGGGTCTGCAGGGTGAATCCGAGGACCTGCTCGCCCTCGGCGAGCCCCGCGGTCATATGGGTGGGCAGGTCGGCGCCGGTGTCCATGGCGAACGCACCGGCACACCACGCGACGACCTCCTCGGCCGATGGTGGCCACGTGGCATCGGCGCTGTCATCGGCCGCTCCAGCGGGTTTGATCTTCGGAAAGAGTGGGTCCCCGTCGGGTTTCTGGGCGGCCTGGACGGTGGTGGGGGTGAACCCGTCGGTGTGGTTTGGCAGGGTGGCGTTGCCGCCGAGGAACTTGTGCACCTCGGCCGCCATCTGGATGGTCACCGCCGGCCCGAGCCCGGGGATGGTGGCGTACAGCGCCGGGACCGACAGCCCGGAGGCGACCACCCGGAGCGTGATCCGGCCGGTGGGGTCGGTGGTCAACACTGCGGGCGTCACGCTCCCGGTCCGGTAGAACCGGCCCCCGACCTCCAGATCGACCGGCGAGTCCGCGGTCAACGACACCTGCACCCCACCCATCGGGGACCCGTAGCCGTCCTTGACGGTCAGCACGGTCTGGTAGCGCCGCACCAGGTACGGCGCCGGGAGCGTCTCGGGGATCAGCCTCACCTGTTCGGTGCACCAGAAGTTCGTGCGGGTCGATTGGGTGTAGATCGCACACGCCTGCCCGGCCGGGACCCCTTGGTGCATCACATGCTGACTCGGGAGCTCATCGGGGAACCCATCGAGTGCGTAGGTCGCGACCTGCGAGACGAGTCCCCTCGTGGTGGCCACCGTGGTGCCGAGGCTGTTGAGGTGGGCATCCCACGTGGGCTTGACCGCCCCCGGCGGGGCGTCGGTGTCTTCGACCCACCCGATCTGGTGGACCACCCGCAGATCCGCGTTCGCATCCCGCCCGTAGAGGTGCAACAGCCCGGCCTGGTCCTGCCAGAGCTGCACATCCCCCAACGGCTGGTCCAGGCTCACCGTGGGGACCGCCCCGGTGACCTCGGCGGTGGCCAACCCGAAAGAGACCCCCGCATCGAACCCGGCACTGGCCACCACCACCCCCGGCGAGGGGTTGCGCGACCACAACCCCACCAACCCGGTCCACCGGTTGTGCCCGATCTGGACCCGGGCATAGCCGTCCCCCGACCGCGGGAAGTACGACGTCAGGAACAGGCCGCCGTCGACCACAGTCCAGATCCGCACCGCCGAGACCACCGCACGCTGGGAGAACTCCTCGACCGGGGAATCCACCCCCGCCACCACCGACACCCCCCGATCAGCCGGGTCGTAGGCCAGCTGTCCACCCAGATGCCAGTCGAGCCCTGGGTCGGTACCCGCAGCGGGGAAGGTCGGGGTGAACCAGAACAACCGCGGCTCGGCCGGGTCGGTCACGAACACCACCGGCGTCGAGGCCCGATCCGCGCAGTACTGCACCTGCAACCCCGACAACACACTGGACCCGGGCAGTAGCGCGGCCCGGTGTGCCCACGAGAGGCCACCCAGCACCGCCGGGTCGGCCACCAACTCCCAGGCCACCAGCCGGCCCTGCGAGCCGTCGCCGGTGATCAGCCCGAACGCCCACACCGACCCCGACGGGTGCACCGCCACCACCACCTCGGCCACACCCGAAGCCACCACGTCGATCGACCAACCATCGACCGTCGAGGCCTCGGCTCCCGGGTTCACATGCCGCGCCCACCGCAGATCACCCCGCTCATCGACGTACAGCATCTCCTCAGCCCCCGCGGCGAACGGGTTGGCGAACAACGCCACCGTGTTCACCCCCGAGGCGATATCCATCACCCCACCGATCACCGAATCCTCAGCCACATTGCTGACCACCTCGATCGAACCCGGCGCCAGATTCGCCTTCACCGGAATCGGGGCTTCGTCGGCTTGCGGACCTCGAACGTCACCGGACGGGTGTGTCTGCTGAGTGCTGACCGACATGGGTGCCTCACTTCCGAGAGTGCGCCGCAGGGCGCAGGCCTTTGCCGACCGGGACCGGCTGGCGGGCCTCAGTACACCGACTCGACGCAGCCCAGGAGTCGCCCCGCAGCGCACGATCGTGTGCGGCCCTCAGAGTCCGCCACCATGGCCGGGAGGGCGATCGACACGGCCGCGATCGCCCCCGCAGTCCGCCTCACCTCGACGCGCCTGGCCAGCGACTCCCACGACCACAGCCGCGGCGCGACCATGGGTGGGACCAGCGCGGCCACGAGGATGGAAATCAGCTCGCCGACCGGGACGACGCGGCGCGGTTGCGACGCGATGACGCTGACGGCCAGGACTCTCTCGCCGGCCCAGGTTGCTGCCAGGGCGCCCACTGCGATGACCGCGAGTGCCGCCCAGCCGCCGTGCGCAAACCAGCTGATACGCGTGAGCCGTGCCACCGACGTCACGGCAGCCCGGTGAGCTCGCCCTGGCACTCGACGATCCCGGGCAGCGCCCAGCTCAGGTAGCTCTTCACCTGATCCTCCGGCCGCGCGTCGAGTCGATCGGCTACCTGGACCGACTCGTCGGCGAGGGAGATCATTCGACCGTCGGCGCCGGCGGCCCGAGCCAGCCAGATCGCGCCGCCCTGAGCGACTGCTACCGAATCGGGTAGGCGGTCAGACTGGTACAGCTCGCCCATGCGTTCGTTGCGGCAAGTCGAGACGCCGGTCAGCTCAGGAGCGATGTTCTGGACGGCGATGTCCCGCCACCGGCTCCGGTCGTGGCCCTGGAGCGCGATGACCAACCTGCCAGGCGCCGGATCAGTCCAGAGGGTGGAGTCGTCGACCTCGCGGAACGCGACGACTCCAGGCGGTAGCGCGGAGGCGAGTTCAGCTGCGGCCGCGCTGAGGACCGGAAGCATCGGGGCACGGGCCGGGTGGACACAGGTCCGGACCCCGCCCGCGGTCCGGCAGTCCGGAGTGACCCCCTGCTCGCGCGCGACGAGGTGCGGCGCGCGGTGCGTAGCCACCGCGCCTGTCGCGACCAGGGGTGCAAGGGCGAGGACCACAGCGCTGGCCGCAATGGTGGCAGACACGCCCGAAACGGTGCCTGAGCCACCAGGCGGACAGCAGGGCGAGGGTCGACGCTGCGACCGCGAAGAAGGCCGTCCGGGATGCTGTCGCCGTGGCCACCTCTGCGAGGCCCGCGATCCCGTCAAACGGGTAGACCGGGACGACCACAGAACCCTCCGCCGGGCCGAGCACGACCGGGGCGAACGCGAGGGCGGCTGCGACCGGGGCGGCTGCCACGCGGGGCAGCAGCACGCCGACGAGGTAGCCGAGCGCCACGAACCCACAGATCAGGGTCACGCTCGACGCGACCACCCACACGCTGAGCCCGCCGTAGGTCGCCGAGCGCGCTGCGTGGACGAGTGCGGGAGCCAGGCCGGCAGCGCAGCCGAGCCACGCCACTACGCATAGGCGGCTCAGCTGCGCTCCGACGAGGCCTCGGCCACGGCGCGCGGCACCTGCCGGGCACAGGGCGGAGCTCGGGCTGCCAAGCGGGCCGGCCACCCACGCGCTGCATCCTGCGATCCACGGACCAGCCAGGGTGAGCGACTGGCGGGTCTCCGCCGACACCGCCGCCCAGTCGGCGTAGGCCCACCCATCCAGCGCGATGGAATGGGACAACACCAGGAGGCCGGCGCCGACGGCCAGCACGACCAGGGGGCCGACCGGCACCGGCAACGCCAGGCGTCTCACAGTCAGTCCTCCTCGCTCGACGTGAGGACTTTGCGGTAGCCGCGCTCGAGCGGGCTCGACAGATCAGGCACGTTCGGTGTCGCGGTCCGTCCCAGTTCGGCCATGGCTTCGGGCGTGCCGTCGAAGTGCAGGTGGCCGTCGCCGATGACGGCGACCCGGTCGGCCGCGAGCTGGACGTCCTCGAGGAGGTGGTCGTCAGCAATACGACGCAACCTTCGGCGATGCCGCGAAGGTGGTTCCGGAAGCGAATCCGCTGGTCCGGATCCAGCCCCACGGTCGGCTCGTCGAGGAGGAGGAACCCGGGTCGATGGGCGACCGCCGCGGCAAGCCCGAGTCGCTGGCGTTGCCCACCGGACAAGGTGCGTACGCGCGCCTTGGCCCGGTCGGCGAGTCCGAGGGTCGCGAGCGCGGTGCTCGCGGCTCCGTCGAGCTCGCGACGGGGAAGGCCGTTGCACCACGCGGCGTACCGGACGGTGTCGAGCACGGTCATCCCGCTCGCGAGATCGAAGCTCTGCGGCAGATGTCCGACCTGGCCGCGGAGCGCCCGTCGTCCATGAGCCGTGGCGGGGTCATGGGGTCCGACGCCGATCCGGCCGGCGACCGGTCGCAGCGCTCCCGACAGCGCCGCGACGAGGGAACTCTTTCCGGCGCCGTTGGGTCCGAGGAGCGCGGTCACGCCGCGCTCGATCCGCAGGCTCACCCGGTCGACGGCCAGGACGGAGCCGTACTTCACGACGACCTCGGTGGCCACGACCGGCAACACCGGCCGAGTCAGGCGCACGACTTGCGGGCGCGTGGGTCGGACTCGGCGTGGGTGTCGGAGGAAGTGTCCGTCTCGATGTAGTAGTCGTGGGTGCCGGCGGCGACGCCAAGGCGAGGGCGCGAGAAAAGGAACGTCATGTGATCTCCCGAGATCGTTGCGGACTGACAGTTCGCAAGCAGACACCCCTTGGATCCGGCTGTGAAGGGACGAACGCGCACAGTTCGGTGCCCATGGGTGCCGTCAGATGATGCTCATCACCTACTGACTCGTGAGTCAGTAGCGAGTAGCCTGTCCGCCGTGCGCACGACTCCGTTCCACTCGCGGTTGAGCGAGCTCAACGACCAGGGGCTCTACACCCACTGGCAGGGCACCCTGTCGCCGTTGCGGTACACGCATGCGCCCAAGCACGAGTACTTCGCGGTGCGGAACTCGGTGGGCGTCTTCGACACGAGCCCGCTGTACAAGTACCTCGTCACCGGGCCGGACGCGGAGCGGCTGCTCGCGGGCGCGCTGGTGCGCGACGTACGCCAGTGCCGGCCCGGTCAGGCGCAGTACACGATCTGGTGCGACGACCTGGGCTACGTCATGCACGACGGCGTGGTCTTCCGGCACTCGGCCGACGAGTTCCTGCTCACGGCCGCCCGGCCCGCGCTGTCGTGGTTCGAGGAGCTGGGCGCCGGCCTGCGCGTCCAGTTGGAGGACGTGACGGAGGACTACGGGATGCTCGCCGTCCAGGGGCCGCGGTCGCGGACCGTGCTGAGCGCGCTCGCGCCCGAGGCCGAGACACTCGCCTTCTTCGACCACGCACCGGTCAAGGTCGCCGACACCCCCGTGACGCTGAGCCGCACCGGCTACACCGGCGACCTCGGCTATGAGCTGACCGTCCCCGAGGACCGAGCCGTCGAGGTGCTCGACGCGGTCCTCGAGGCGGGCCGCGACCACGGCATCCGGCCCTTCGGCGAGGAGGCCCTGATGACGTTGCGGATCGAGGCCGGCCTGGCGCTGATCGACGTCGAGTGGCACGACGCGCGCCTGGTCATGAGCGACGCCGACAAGGTGACTCCGAAGGAGCTCGGCTTCGGGTGGATGCTGCGCGGCGTGCGCGACGGCAGCCGCAGGTTCGTGGGCTCCGAGGCGATCCGGCGCGAGCTCGAGGACGGCACCAGCAGGTGGGCGACGACCGGCATCGTCGTCGACTGGGCCGACTGGGACCGCCTCTACCGCGAGCACGACCTGTTCCCGCCCAAGAGCGAGCATCCGCTGCCGTACGAGTCGATGATCCTGGACGACGACCGCGCCGAGGTCGGCTACTGCACGAGCTTCGTCTACTCACCGGTGGTGCAGCGCCACATCGGCATCGCCCGGGTCCGCCCCGACCTGGCCGCTGCCGGCACCGACCTCCGGCTCGAGCTGGCCGTCAACCACCACAACACCGCCGTCCGGATCCAGACCACGAAGATGCCGTTCTTCGACCCGCCCAGGAAAAAGGAATGAGGAAGCAGGCATGACCTCCCACGAGTACGACGCGATCGTCGTCGGCGGCGGCCACAACGGACTCACCCACGCGGCGTACCTCGCCAAGGCGGGGCTGCGCACGCTGGTCCTCGAGAAGAACGGCGGCGTCGGCGGCGCGGCCATCACCGAGGAGTTGCTGCCGGGCTTCCAGTTCACGACGTTCTCCTACGCCCTGAGCCTGCTGCGCCCCGAGATCATCCACGAGCTCAACCTCGTCGACCACGGCTTCCTGCCGCTGATGATGCCGTCGTCGTTCCACCCGACCGGTGACGGCGACTACCTGTTGTTCGGCGACGACCACCAGCAGAACGTGCAGGAGGTACGCCGCCACTCCCGGCGCGACGCCGACGCCTACGAGCGATACCACCGCGACCTCGACCGGGTCTGCCAGGCGATCCGGCCGCTGTTCGACAACCCGCCGCCCAACATCTTCGGGAACGACCCCGAGGACGCGGTCGACGTGAAGTGGCTGCTCGACCACCTCGGCGGCCTCGACCAGAAGACCGTGCACGACCTGGTCCGGCTGCTGACCGGCAGCGCCGCCGACTGGCTGGACGACTACTTCGAGCACGAGGCGGTCAAGGGCTACCACGCCTCGTCGTCGATCATCGGCTCCAAGGTCGGTCCGATGTCTCCCGGATCAGGGCTGGTGCTGCTCTTCCACAAGATGGGCGAGCACGACGGCCACCTCGGCTCGTGGGCGTTCCACAAGGGCGGCAACGGCGGCTTCACGCAGGTGTTGGCCCGAGCGGCACAGGCATACGGCGCGGAGATCCGGCTCGGCGCCCAGGTGACCGACCTGATCACCGAGGGCGGCAAGGCGGTGGGCGTCGCGCTCGAGGACGGCACCGAGTTCCGGGCGCCGGTGGTCGTCTCGGCGCTCGACCCGCGGCGTACCTTCCTTGAGCTGTGCGACCCGCGCGAGCTCCCGCTCGACCTGGTCGACAACATCCGGCGGATGAAGTTCCGCGGGGTCTCGGCGAAGGTCAACTTCGCCCTCGACTCACTGCCCGTCTTCCCGGCCCTGCCCGACACGGTGGACCACTACGGCGGCTTCCTCAACATCGGCCCGACCATGGAGTACGTCGAGCGGGCCTTCGACGCCGCGAAGTACGGCTGGTACTCCGAGCGACCCTTCATCGACGGAGCGATCCAGTCCGTGATCGACCCCGACATGGCCCCGCCCGGCAAGCACGTGATGTCGTGCTTCGTCCAGTACGCGCCGTACGAGCTGCGCGGGTCGTCGTGGGACGCCGAGCGCGAGACCTTCGGCGACCGGGCGCAGGCGGTGCTGGAGTCGCACTTCCCCGGCTTCGGCGACCTGGTGCTGCACCGCGAGGTGGTCACGCCGGTCGACATCGAGACCCGCACCGGCCTCACCGAGGGCAACATTTTCGCCGGTGAGTTCCTCGCGCCGCAGATGTACTTCTTCCGGCCCGCACCGGGTTGGAGTCAGTACGCCACCCCGCTCGACGGCTACTACCAGTGCGGCTCCGGCACCCACCCCGGCGGCTGCGTCATGGGCGCGCCGGGTAAGCTGGCCGCCACGCAGATTTTAGGGGATTTGAAGAAGTAAGCGATAACAACTATTTAGCTTTAGGGTGGCTAAGAGATGTCCAATTTGTACTATGCTAACGAGAAGTTAACCGATGCAATTTACATCTTTACAATTCACGAGGGCGACGCTCGAAGAAGAATAGCTGCTGCGCTCGGAAAGTTAAAGGTAGTAACACCGAGAATGTTGCCTGAACCTTTGAATAAATCTTACGCAGAGGTAATGGCAAAAATTGAAAAAGGCCGCAGAAAAGGTTTAAAGGACATGCCTGACTACACTCTACCTCATATCCACAATTCAACTGCAAGTAAATTGATTGCAGAAATCGTAAGAATCCAATACGAAATTGAAGTATTGCTCATGCAAAAGCAAGAAGAAAATTAACACCCATAATTCCGTGATGAAAAACACAACAGTCGCCCTCATTCAAACAAGCTGGCCGGGCAGCCGGGCCGAGATGATTAAGACGTACCGGGAGCTGGTGGCGGAAGCGGCNNTCGGCTGACCGACGAAACTCGCGCAGTTGCGACGTGACGAACCGCAGGCTCAGACCAGCAGGAACGGCAGCGCGAAGACGGCGACGACCAGCGCGAGGACCACGACCAACATCACGCTGAAGAAGATCCCGCCCGGGCGTCGCTGCTTGTGGTGGCCGATGGCGCCGCGGCTGAACTGGTGCATCGGCGCTGCGTAGAAGACCGGCACCTGGCCGCCGTCGGGGACGGTGGTCTCGAGGCTCGCGCGGCCGTACGGGCGCAGCCAGCGGCAGTTGACGTCGATCCGGTTGGGGCCGGCGTGCACGGGGATCACGTTGGCGCCGTAGTGGGCCGGCACCCGCCACCCGTTCACCTGGACCGTGGGCGTGATCATGCTGCTGGTCATCGGGTTTCCCTGCAGGGTGAGCAGGAGCCAGCCCATCGGCCGCGGCGCCACGGGTGGCGGCAGGTTCGAAGGCCCCGGGCGGCCCAACGGCGGGCCGGGTGGAGGCGGCTGGCTCATGGACGTACTCCAGCACGACTACGCGGCCGCGCGGGCGACAACGGATCAGTCGTCCAGACCTGTCCCGCAATCAAGCCGGCAGGTCCTCGGCGTCCACGATCCGGTAGGCGTAGCCCTGCTCGGCCAGGAAGCGCTGCCGGTTCTGGGCGAAGTCGGCGTCCACGGTGTCTCGGGAGACGATCGTGTAGAAGTGCGCGGTCTTGCCCTCGCTCTTGGGCCGCAGCAGCCGGCCCAGCCGCTGCGCCTCCTCCTGGCGGGAGCCGAAGGAGCCGGAGACCTGGATCGCCACCTCCGCGGAGGGCAGGTCGATGGAGAAGTTGGCGACCTTCGAGACCACGAGCAGTTCGACCTCGCCGTGGCGGAAGGCGTCGAAGAGCCGCTGGCGCTCCTTGACCGGGGTCTCGCCCTTGATCACCGGGGCGTCGAGGGCCAGCGCTAGCTCGTCCAGCTGCTCGAGGTACTGGCCGATGACCAGCGTGGGCTGGCCCGCGTGCGAGGCGACCAGGTCGCGTACGACGCCCAGTTTCTGGTGCGTGCACGAGGCGATGCGGTAGCGCTCCTCCGGCTCGGAGGTCGCGTAGACGATCCGCTCGTCGGTGGGCAAGGTGACCCGCACCTCGACGCAGTCGGCCGGAGCGATCCAGCCCTGCGCCTCGATGTCCTTCCACGGTGCGTCGTACCGCTTGGGGCCGATCAGAGAGAACACGTCGCCCTCGCGGCCGTCCTCGCGGACCAGCGTCGCAGTCAGTCCGATCCGCCGACGGGCCTGCAGGTCGGCGGTCATCCGGAAGATCGGGGCCGGCAGCAGGTGCACCTCGTCGTAGACGATCAGCCCCCAGTCGCGGGCGTCGAGGAGCTCGAGGTGGCGGTAGACCCCCTGCCGCTTGGTGGTCATCACCTGGTAGGTGGCGATGGTGACCGGGCGGATCTCCTTGACCGAGCCGGAGTATTCGCCGATCTCGTCCTCGGTGAGGGAGGTACGGCGGACCAACTCGTCCTTCCACTGCCGGGCGGAGACGGTGTTGGTGACCAGGATCAGCGTGGTCGCCTGGGCGTGGGCCATCGCGGCGGCCCCGACCAGCGTCTTGCCGGCCCCGCACGGAAGCACGACCACTCCCGAGCCCCCGTGCCAGAACGACTCGGCGGCGTCGCGCTGATAGTCGCGCAGGGACCAGTCCTCCTCGGCCAGGGCGATGGGGTGCGCCTCGCCGTCGACGTACCCTGCATAGTCCTCGGCCGGCCAGCCCAGCTTGAGCAGCGCCTGCTTGAGGTTGCCGCGCTCGGAGCCGTGCACGACCACGGTGTCGTCGTCGATCCGCGCACCGACCATGCCGGCGATCTTCTTGGCGCGGAGCACCTCCTCGAGCACCGGCCGGTCGTTGGAGACCAGGACCAGCCCGTGGGTCGGGTGCTTCTCCAGCCGCAGCCGCCCGTAGCGCGCCATCGTCTCGGCCACGTCGACCAGCAGCGCGTGCGGTACGGCGTAGCGGCTGTACTCGAGCAGCGTGTCGACCACCTGCTCGGCGTCGTGGCCGGCGGCCCGGGCGTTCCAGAGGCCGAGCGGGGTGAGCCGGTAGGTGTGGATGTGCTCGGGCGAGCGCTCGAGTTCGGCGAACGGCGCGATCGCCTTGCGACAGTCGGCGGCGCGCTCGTGGTCGACCTCGAGGAGCAGCGTCTTGTCCGACTGGACGATGAGGGGTCCGTCGTTGCTCACGCTGACGCGGCCACGGCTTTCTGCCGCGCGCGGTAGGCGGCGACGTTGGCGCGCGAGGAGCAGCGGTCGGAGCAGTAGCGCCGCGACTGGTTGGGCGAGGTGTCGACGTAGACGTTGGCGCACGGAACGGCGGCGCAGATACCGAGCCGGGTCGGTCCGAGGTCGCAGACCAGGTTGGCCAGCCCGAGGAGCGACTCGCCCACCAGCAGTTCGGCCACCGACTGCGACTTGGACGCCGCGTGGATGTGCAGGTGCTGGGGGTCGTGGGCGGAGATCTGCGGCGTGATCGGGTGCCGCACCATCAGCTCGTTGAGCCCGTCGACCACGCCAGCCGTGTCGCCCGCGGCCGAGGCTTCGAAGACCGGCCGCAGTTCGCGTTGGAACTTGCGCAGCAGCATGCAGTCGCGATCGGAGCACTGGGCGACCAGCCACTCGCGATCGCCGAGGTGTGCCCGGAGCGCGTCGACGTCGCTGATATCCGCGTTGAGCAGCCCCGCCGAGCGCTCCGCGTAGCGGATGAAGTCCACCTCACGAGTCTACGGGTGGTTCCCCGGGATGGGTCTTACCGTCGTGATCCGGTGGACAGCGAACGTGCGTACGTCGTCCGAGCGCTGGTCGTGCGCGGTGAGCACGCCGCCCTCGACCGAGACCGGCTCGACGATCCGCTCGCTCCGCGTCCCGTGGTTGTCGACGTAGGCGATCAACACCGGTGCGCCGGTCTCGGCGGCTACCCGCAGCGCGGCCAATGAGCCCGAAGGGGAGAGCGGAGTGTCGGGTGTCTCCGGACGGGATGCCGCCGCGCGGTCACCGGAGCGGATCGCGGTGACGACCGCGGAGACGGTGGCGGTACGGCGTGCCGCCGCGGCTCCGCGACCCCGATGCTCCTTGGGGGTCCGGGCCCGGCGCGCGTCGGGACGCACCACGTGCACGGTGCCGTCCTCGGCCTCCACGACCGGAGCGGCGCCGAGCTCGCGCAGCCGAGGGAGCAGCAGGTCCAAGGGCATCGTGCTGATGAGCACCGTCGGCGCCAACCGGCGCAGGCCCAGTGGGGCGGCTTTCGGGTGGTGGAGCAGCTCGGTCAATGCGGTCTCGTCGTCGGCCCGCAGGTACGCCTCGGCGTGGCCGACCCGGACCGACCCGAAGGTCCGCGCGGTGTCGTCGACCAGGTAGCTCAGCGGCTGGGGGACCGGCGTCCGGGAGACCGATCCGATGAACTCGTGCAGCTCCACCGCGGTCCAGCCCGAGTCGAGTGCGCGGCGTACCGACCCCGGCGTGAACCGGTAGACGGTGGCCCCACCGCGGGACTCGATGTCGGCGACGAGTTGGAGTCGGCGGGCCAGCTGTGACTCCAGCGGTCCGGGCGCGACCGCCGTCAGATCCGCCTGGAGCAGCACGTGGTCGACCGGCTCGGGAAGCAGTGCGGCCAGCCCCTTGCTCGCCCGTTCGTGCTCGCCCGCGAGCAGGTCGCGGGCGTAGCCGGCCATCCCGTCGAGTCCGGTCAGGCCGAGCGTGGCTGCCTCGGTGACGGTCCAGAGGACCTGGTCGGCGCGGCTGCGGGGGCGTCGTGGCCGCTGCCACCGCAGCAGGGCGACCACCGACGGTAGGCCGGTCCCGGATGCCAGGCACTCGCCCTCGGGCAGGGCCGCGAGCGCGGCCAGGGTCATGGCGCGGGTCTCCGGCATGTGCATGCCGGAGAGTTCGGGCGCCAGTGCGTTCCACGGCTTGCCGGCGCTGTCTCGGGAGCCGACCAGCCCCGGCATCCGCGGACTGTCCAGCCAGGTCTGGGCCAGCGAGACCCATCGCTCGGCGGGCGGGCGCAGCACCCACGTGTCGGCGAGATCGGTGGGCAGCCACACGGGGTTGCCGGCGGCGTCCGCGACGGTGGCGAGCAAGCCGGCCGCCGAAGCGGTCTCGACGAGCAGCGCCGCCGTCGGCTCGTCGATGTGCAGCGCGGTCGCGGTCGCCTTGAGGTCGCGCACCCCCAGACCACCGCTGCGCAGCGCCCCTGGCGGGTCGGCGCTCCAGCGGTCGAGCAGCAGTTCGATGCGGCGTACGGCTTCGAACGCCGCCCCGGCCGCGATCGAGTCGATCTGCGCGGCGGTCCGTGAGGTGGTGGCCGGCTGGGGCACCTCGTCGGTGCGGTCGGCGGTCGTGTGTCCGCCCCGAAGCGCCAGGCCCACCTCGCCGGGCACGACCAGGGTGCCGGTCCCGCGCGGCACCAGCAGTCGCCGGGACAGCAGTTCCTCGGCTGGAGTGGTGGCGTCCTCGGGCATCACCGTGTGCCGGGCACCGTTCGCGGTTGCCTCGCCACCGGCGGCGAAGACGTGGTCGAGCATGGCGCGTGCGGGCTCCGAAAGCTCGGCCAGCCGGGCCGCCACCTCGGCCGCCGGTGGCGTGGGCGAGGAGCACGTCCGCAGCCCGCTCACTCCGGCCTCCGGGCCGCCGACCAGCCCCTCCGCCACCCCACTGAGCGGTCGGAGTCCGCCGGTCGACTCCCAGACCAGCGCCAGGTCGAGCAGCCGGTCGATCGCGTGCTCGACCTCCGTCAGGTCGGCGTTGACCAGCGGTGTCAACGCCGTACGTGACGTTTGACCGCAGACGGCCAGGGCATCTAGAACGGAGAGTTCGAGGCGCGTGAGCTGGTCGAGCGCACGCAGGAGCGAGGACCGGGTCGTGGCCCGGGAGGCCAACTGGCCGGAGTCATGAGGAGCAGGGGTGGCCAGGTCAGGACGCTCGGTGAGCAGCCGGGACAGCCGGTCGTCCGGCCAGCTGCGCAGCTGGTCGGCGAGCGATCGGTACCCCTCGGTCATCCCACCAATCCTAGGAACTAGTCGGTGACCCCCGTCGAGTTGCACCACGGGGCGGCCACCGACGTCGGGCTGCTCCGCGAGACCAACGAGGATGCGTTCCTCGTCGCCCCACCCGTCTTCGTCGTCGCCGACGGCATGGGCGGACACGAGAGCGGCGACGTCGCGAGCCGGATCGTCGTGGAGGAGTTCGCCCGGTTGGCCGACGCGGGCTACGACCCGACCGCGGGCGACGTCGCCGTACGTGACGCTCTCGAGGCGAGCCAACATCGGATCACGGAGTACGCCGCCGCGGGTGACGGCATCCGCGGCGGCGGGCCGCGCCGTACCCCCGGCACGACCGTCGTCGCCGCCCTGCTCGTCGAGAGCGAGGGTGCGCCGGCCTGGCTGCTGGTCAACCTCGGCGACTCGCGGATCTACGCGCTCAGCGGCGGCGTGCTGCGCCAGGTCAGCACCGACCACAGCGTGGTGCAGGAGCTGATCGACGCGGGGCAGATCACCGAGTCCGAGGCCGCCCGCCACCCCGAACGCCATGTGATCACCCGGGCCCTGGGCGGTCCGCGCCTCGAGCCGGCCGACTACTTCGTGGTGCCCGTGCGCGAGGTCGAGCGGTTGTTGCTGTGCAGTGACGGGATCAGCGGCCTGATCGGGGACGCGCAGATCGCCGAGGTCCTCGCGGGCCCGCCCGACCCCGGTGCGGCCGCCGACGCACTGGTCGCGGCTGCCCTGGCCGCAGGGGGTGAGGACAACGCGACCGCTGTCGTGGTCGATGTGGTGGGATTGGTGCCCGACGAGGACGACGACTCCGAGCGACAGCGCGCGAGTCTCGAGCAACTGGGGGCGTTGCCGTGAGCGGAGAGGGCAGGTCCGTGCGCTCCTATCGCCCGGGGGAGTGGTTCGCGATCGTGGGTGAGCGCGCGGTCGTCATCCTGCCGCCGACCGAGAAGTCCCGCGTCGCTGCATTGTGGGAGCTCGTCGACGGTGGTGCCGGCTTCGACGTCACCCTCGATGCCCTCATCTCCGGCGGACTGCGCGACCTGCCGGCGTTCGTCCTGGTCAGCACCGGCGAGGGCGAGACCCGGGTTGTCATCCGCGGCCCGGCCCGCGCCGAGTTCCGCGTCGGCGGTGAGTCCGTCCGGCTCGAGGGGTCCAACGCCACGACCTGGGTGGAGCGCTCGCTGGCCGACGTCGACCGGATGAGCATCGTGCTGCGTCCGGAGGACCCGCTCGCCGACGAGCCGCCGACGTACACGGTCGACGGCGGGCTGTTCCGCATCTCCCGACTCGACGAGACTCCCGCGCACGAGGGTCCCGACGAGCTGTCCGAGGTGCCGGCGTACGAGGCGGAGTTCCCGCTCGACGAGAACGACCCCCTGGGCATCGACCTGATTCCCGGGTTCGGGTACGACGACGATGCCGATGAGCCGGCCGCGCCGGTCCGCTCGCCCGAGCCGCCGAGTTGGACGCCGGCCCCGGTCGGACCGCCACCGCCACCGCCGCCGATCCCACCGCCACCGCCGCCGATCGATTCCGGGCACGCTCCGCTCGAACCGGCCGACGAGACCGACCATGACGGCCTCACGATCACCGGTGCCTGGCATCCTCCGGCGGGCGAACCCGCGGCTCCCGACAGCGCGGTCCCGGTGGCGCGGCTCGTCATCTCCAACGGTGATGTCGTCGACGTCGACCGGGCGATCGTGATCGGCCGGGCGCCGGAGACGCGCAGGTTCGACGACGGAGAGCAGCCGCGACTGGTCACCGTCCCCAGCCCGCACCTCGAGATCTCCTCGACGCACGTCGAGGTCCGACCCGGCACCGGTGCCGACCTCGGCACCGCGGTGGCGACCGACCTCGGGTCGACCAACGGCACCGTGCTGGTGCAACCGGGGCTGGGGCCCGAGGAGCTCGCGCCCGGGGTGGCCGTGCAGCTGATGCCCGGTGCGCTCATCGACCTCGGCGACGGCGTGACCATCCAGGTCATGGCACCGTGACCGACACCTCCCTCGCTCCTCGTCCGGTCGAGGGGCAGACCGACGCGCTTCTCGTCGCGGACGCCGACCGCCGGTTCTACGCCTTCGTGATCGACACGTTGGCGGTGGCGGGCGCCATGTCCGCTGCGGCGTACGCCGCCCAAGCGCCCGCCGCGGTCCTGGGCGCGGTCGCGCTCGTCGGAGTCTTCGGCGCCCTGCTAGCCGGCGGGTTCGGTGTGACCCCGGGCAAGGCACTGCTCGGCCTGCGGGTGCTGTCGGTCGAGGATGCGCGGCCGATCGGCTTCCCGCGAGCCGCTCTGCGCACCGCCATCCTCGGTATGGCCACCCTCCCGACAGCCGGGTTGGGCGCGGCCGCGCTCGCCCGCACCGCGCTGGTCGACCCCAGCGGTTGGCGGCGTGGCTGGCACGACCTGCGGACCGGCTCGGTCGTCGTGGACGTCCGCACCACGCCGGTGCTCGCCGTACCTCCGGTCGAGCCGCCGCAGACGGTCGTCAACCTCACCGCGATGCGGCTGGTGCCTGCCGCTCCGACTCCGCCCGAGCATGCCGACCTCCGCGGCCCACGGCAGACAGCTCCGACGGCGCCCGCGCGCTGGCAGGTCGCCTTCGACACCGGTGAGGCGTTCGAGGTCCGTGGCGTGACCCTGGTCGGCCGGCAGCCCGAAGCCCGTGCAGGCGAGCCCGCACCGCTGACGGTGGCCCTGCCCTCCGGCGACCTGAGCCTCTCGAAGACCCATGCGCAGTTCGAGGTCGCCCCCGACGGTGCTCTCGTGGTCATGGACCGCGGCTCGACCAACGGCTCGACCCTTATCCGGCAAGGCGTGACCAAGGCCCTGGTCGGTGGCCGGCCGGCGACGCTCCGCGACGGCGACCGGGTGCGATTCGGTGACCGTGAGATGCGGGTGGCCCGCCTGTCATGACCCCGGATCCCTCGACGGGGAAGCCGTTCCGTGACAAGTTCGTCCCGTGAGCTTCGAGTACTCCCGCACCGTGACCACGTCCGCCACCGCACACGACGTCTGGAAACTGTGGAGCGATCCGGGCAGTTGGCACTGCTGGGACCCGTCAGTGGAATCGGTGGCGCTGGAGGGACACTTCGCCGAGGGCGCGGCCGGCACCATGGTCCTCGCCGGCGGCATCGAGGTCCCGGTGACCCTCGAACTCGTCGAGCCCGGGGCGCGCTACCTCGACCGGCTCGAGATGGGTGACCTGCGGATCCACGTCGACCACGTGGTCAAGGACGCCGCCGGTGGAGCCGAAGTCACCGTGAGCACCTACGTCACCGGTCCCGGCGCCGAGGACATCGGACCGATGGTCACCGCCGACGCACCCAAGGCGATGGACGCCCTCTGCGCCATGGCCGAGGGTCGCTGAATCTGATCTAGATCAGCACCCGGTCGCCCAGCGCGACCGCAACCGCAGCTTCGGCGTGGGTGCGCATCGAGGCGATCACCGGCAGCGGAGCGTCCTCCGGGCGGACCAGCAGCTCGATCTCGGTGCAGCCCAGCACCACTGCCTCGGCGCCGGCGTCGCGCAGCCGCTCCAGGATCGCGGTGTACGACGCCCGCGACTCCTCCCGGACGATCCCCTGGGTGAGCTCGTCGAAGATCACCCGGTCGACCTCGGTGCGGTCGGCGGCGCCGGGGACGACGACGTCGAGGCCGCGACGGGCCAACCGGCCGACGTAGAAGTCCTCCTCCATCACCCAGCGGGCGCCGAGCACCCCCAGCCGCTCCCAGCCGCGCTCGTGCGCAGCGTCCGCGATCGCGTCGGCGATGTGGAGGAGGGGTACGTCGATCGCGGCCTGGACGTCGTCGGCGACGCGGTGCATGAGGTTGGTCCCGATGAGCACCAGGTCGGCGCCGGAGCGCTCGCAGCGGCGCGCGGCCTCGGCCAGCAGCTGGGCGGCGCGGTCCCAGTCGTCGTTGACCTGGCACTCGCGGATCTCCGCGAAGTCGAGCGATTGGAGTGCCACCTTCGCCGACGCGTGGCCGCCGCGGCGCTCGGCTACGAGCTCGTTGAAGACCCGGTAGTACTCCACTGTCGAGTGCCAGCTCATGCCGCCGACAAGGCCGATCGTCTGCATGCATCCATGGTGGCGGCGGACGAAGATCCAAGGAAGTCCGCTCTTTCTAGGACAAGCCATAACATCTGCTTATGGATCCTCGACGGCTGCTGATCTTCCGGGCGGTCGCGCGGGCCGGCTCGATCAGCGCCGCGGCGCGCGACCTGGGCTGGACCCAGCCCGCGGTCAGCCAGCACCTCCGGGCCCTCGAGCGCTCCGCGGGGTGTGCCCTGCTGATCCGCGGGGCCGGCGGGGTCGAACTCACCGAGCCGGGCCGGATGCTGCTCGCGCGCGCGGACGCGCTCGCCGTACAGCTCCACATGGCCGAGGAGGAGCTGGCCGAGCTGACCGCGCTGCGCCGGGGTCGGGTGCGGCTGGCCGCCTATCCCTCGGCGGCCGCGACCCTGGTCCCGCGGGCGATCGCGGGGCTGCGGGCCCGGCACCCGGACGTCGACGTCGAGCTGACCGAGGCGGAGCCCCCCGAAGCGCTCGCCCTGCTCGGCACCGGTGACGCCGACCTCGCGCTGGTCTTCGCCTACGACGACGACGCGCCGGCCGAGGGGCCCGGGTTGACCTGGCGGCCGCTCGGCGACGAGCCGGTCGCGCTGGTCGTCGCTCCCGAGCATCCGGTGGCCCGACGCCGGCGGCTCACCCTGGCAGACCTCGCCGACGAGCCGTGGATCGTCGGGTGCGAGCGCTGCCGGGCACACGCCGTCCGGGTCTGCGCCGAGGCCGGCTTCGAGCCCACCGTGCGGCACGTGAGCGACGACTACGTCGTGGTCCAGAACCTCGTGGCGGTCGGGCTCGGCGTCACTCTGCTGCCGCGTTCGGCGCTCGAGGCGCACCCGCACCCCGGCGTACGCGTGCGTGAGCACCCGTCGTTCGGGACGCGCACTTTCGGGATCGTCCACCGCGAGGGTGCCGATCAGGTGCCCGCCACGGCCGCGCTGATCCGAGAACTTTCTGGTTGAGCTCTCTGGGTTGAGGGTGTCGTACGGCGGTGACGTCGTTCGTGGAGAGGGCAGAGACCACCACCACTACCGAGAAGAAGAGGCAAGCAGATGCGCACTCTCTATGTCACCGAGTTCATCTCCCTGGACGGCGTCGTCGAGGCGCCCGGAGGAGAGGAGGGCTACCGCCACACCGGTTGGACCTTCGACATCGACGAGGACCCGACCATGTATGCGTTCAAGGGCGAGGAGCTGTTCGGCACCGAGTCCCTCCTCCTGGGGCGGACGACCTACGAGGGATTCTCGGCCGCCTGGCCCGAGCGCGAGGGCGAGTTCGCCGACAAGTTCAACACCATGGACAAGGTCGTCGTCTCGACCACGCTGGAGGAGCCGAGCTGGACCAACACTCGGGTGGTCCGCGACCTCGACGCGGTCCGGGAGCTCAAGGAGGGCGACGGCGGCTCGATCCAGGTCGCCGGCAGCGCCACCCTGGCCCAAGCCCTGCACCGGGCCGGGCTGGTCGACCAGTGGAACCTCATGGTCTTCCCCGTCGTGCTGGGCAGCGGCAAGCGGCTGTTCCCGTCCGACGCCGAGGACAAGCAGAAGCTCACGCTGCGGGAGTCGCGGAGCTACACGAACGGCGTGCAGCTGAACGTCTTCGACGTCGTGCGTTGAGCGGTCAGTCGCTCTTCGGGTCCGGTACGTCGTCGAACGCGTCGGGGGTGTGGATCAAGTGCGCCCGGCCCAGCGGCCAGGCGAGCGCGAAGACCTTGCCGACGACGTCCTCGACGGGGACGTAGGCGTCGTTGGGGTCGCAGTGGGTCGCGTTGGGGCGGCACAGGTGCACGCTCGAGTCCGCTGAGTCGTTGCGGTTGTCGCCCATCACGAAGACGGTCCCGGCCGGCACCGGGCCGGCGGTCCAGTTGCAGTTCATCTTGCCCGAGGGCATCGGACCGTCGCAGGACTTCGGCGGACCCGGCTGCGGCTCGATGAAACCGTTCTCGTCGATCGGCTGGCCGTTGATCAGGATCCGCCCCTGGTCGTCGCAGCACTCGATCGTGTCGCCGGCGACGCCGATCACCCGCTTCACCAGGTGGCCGCCGGTCGGGTAGAGCCCGATCTTGGCCAGCCCGCGCGCCAGCAGCGACATGGGCTGCTGGGCCTCGAGGCCCTGGAGCCAGTTGCCGGGGTCGTCGAAGACGATGACGTCGCCACGGCTCGGGCCGCCGCTGCCCCAGTACGACGGCTTCTCGACCAGGATCCGGTCGTTGACGATCAGCCCGGGCTCCATCGACTCCGACGGGATGTAGAAGGACTGCACGAAGAAGGTCTTGACGACCAACGCCAGCACGATCGCGAACGCGAGCAGGAGCACGGTCTCGCGGATCGCCTTCAACGGCCTCGGCTTGCGCTCGGACTCGACCTTGTCCGAATCCGTGCTGGTCACGCCGCAGACCCTACCCACTGGGTAGTCACCGGATGACGTGATCGGGTCATGGCCAGCTGTCAAGGCACGTCATACGGTCGGGCGGTCGCGACCCTGGGGGAGGGCCCATGCTCAAGCACGTCGTCCGTGCGCTGTTCCTGCTGCTGCTCGGTCCGGTGCTGGTGGTGGGTCTCTCCGGCTCACCCGCACACGCCGCGGCCGCGCCGTTCGAGCCGGGCGGCGACCGGGCGGTCGAGCAGATGCCGGTCTCGGTCCCGATCGTCTACGCCAAGGACACATGGCTGTACAACGGCGGACTCAACCAGGCGTGTTACACGACGGTCCTGATCTACTTCGCGGACATCAAGGGTTGGGAGCCGCAGCTTTACCGGGGCACGCTCACCGCGCCCGGCTACCCGCCGAGCAGCTACTCGCACGTCCTGGCGCCGCCTTACGACGACAGCATGCTCTTCCACGACCAGACCCTGAACCAGCCGGGGATGCACAAGGTCGCGCTCCAGATCGTCTCCAAGACATCGAGCATGCCGTTCCAGAACTGTGAGACCGAAGCGGCCACGCAGCAGGCGTCGTACGGCAGCAGCCTCACGGTCTACTACGGCCGATCCGGTGCCTGCCTCAAGGCTCAGGACTCCGTCACGACGGCCCAGGACAAGCTGAAGGCCGCCAAGAAAGCGCTCAAGCGCGCGGACACGGCAGCCGAGAAGCGCAAGGCCAAGAAGAAGAAGCAGAAGGCCAAGAAGAAGCTCGCCAAGGCCGAGGCGGTGGTGGCGCAGCTCTGCTAGCTGGCCCTACCGCCGGCCAACCATCCCGGCGTACGTTCGGGCCATGGGCCAGCCGACCACCGAGTCCTACGCGCGCGGCGAGCTCGAGCCGCCACTGCTCGAGCAGACGATCGGGGCGAACTTCGAGGCGACCGTGGCGGCCTACCCCGATCGCGAGGCGCTCGTCGAGTTCGCGACGGGGCGCCGGTGGACCTGGGCGGAGCTGGACCGCGACGTCGACGCGCTCGCGATCGGCCTGATCCGGGCCGGGATCCGCAAGGGCGACCGGGTCGGGATCTGGTCGCCGAACTGCGCCGAGTGGACCCTCACGCAGTTCGCCACCGCCAAGATCGGCGCGATCCTGGTCAACATCAACCCGGCGTACCGCACCCACGAGTTGGCGTACGCGCTCAACCAGTCCGGCACCAAGCTGCTGATCTCGGCGACGGAGTTCAAGACCAGTGACTACCGCGCGATGGTCGCGCAGGTCCGCGACCAGGTGCACGTCGAGCAGGTGTGGTTCCTGGGCAGTCCGGAGTGGACCGACCACAACGTCAGCGACCCCGGGGTCACGTTGTTGGAGCTGATGGCCGATGTGGGGGATTGGTCGCTCTCGCCGGACGACCCGATCAACATCCAGTACACCTCCGGCACCACGGGCTACCCGAAGGGCGCCACGCTCAGCCACCGCAACATCCTCAACAACGGCTACTTCACGACCGAGCTGATCAACTTCACCGAGGAGGACCGGCTCTGCATCCCGGTGCCCTTCTACCACTGCTTCGGCATGGTGATGGGCAACCTCGGCTGCACCACCCATGGCGCCACGATGGTGATCCCGGCGCCCGGGTTCGACCCCGAGGTGACGCTGCGCTGCGTCGACGAGGAGCGCTGCACCGCGGTCTACGGCGTACCGACGATGTTCATCGCCATGCAGAACCACCCGAGCTTCGCCGACCACGACCTCACCTCGTTGCGGACCGGGATCATGGCCGGCTCGATCTGTCCGGTCGAGGTGATGAAGCGCTGCGTCAACGACATGCACATGCCCGAGGTGGGCATCGCCTACGGCATGACCGAGACCTCACCGGTGTCCTGCCAGACCCGTGTCGAGGACGACCTCGAGCGCCGTACGGCGTCGATCGGACGGGTCGGGCCGCACCTGGAGATCAAGATCGTCGACCCCGCCACCGGCGAGACCGTCGATCGCGGCCAGCCTGGGGAGTTCTGCACGCGTGGCTACTCGGTGATGCTCGGCTACTGGGAGGACCCCGAGAAGACCGCCGAGGCGATCGACGCGGACGGGTGGATGCACACCGGCGACCTGGCCGAGATGCGTGCCGACGGCTACTGCAACATCGTCGGCCGGATCAAGGACATGGTCATCCGCGGCGGCGAGAACATCTACCCGCGCGAGATCGAGGAGTTCCTCTACCAGCACCCCGACGTCGAGGACGTCCAGGTGATCGGCGTACCCGACGAGAAGTACGGCGAGGAGCTGTGCGCCTGGATCAAGATGCGGGCCGGTGCGACGCCGCTCGACGCGGCCGCGGTGCGCGCCTTCTGCGAGGGGCGGCTCAGCCACTACAAGATCCCGCGCTACGTGCTGGTCGTCGACGAGTTCCCCATGACCGTCACCGGCAAGATCCGCAAGGTCCAGATGCGCGAGGAGACCACCGAGCAGCTGCACCTCGGCTGAGCGGCCCCGACGTTCAGCAACGTCTCAGGCGGATGCGGGACCCTGAGGCGCCCGTACCCCGATCTCAGGACCCCGATGACGCATCAGCTTTCGCCCCGCGCCACCGCCTTCCTCGACCGCATCGACGCGTGGTCCGGCCAGAGCCGGCTCCGGTCGGTGCTGGTCCGCGCGGGCGTCACCGTCGCGGGTCCGCTCCTCGTCGTGGCTGGCGTGGCGATGCTCGTACTGCCCGGCCCCGGCCTCGTGGTGATCGCCCTCGGCCTGGCGCTGCTGGCGCTGGAGTACAACTGGGCCCGCGGTGTGATGGGAGCCCTGGGGAGTCTCGTCGGACGGGTACGTCGCGCGGTGCTGCCCCAGGACGCGACGGCGGGACGCAAGCTGCTCGGCCTCGGCGGCGGCGCGGCGTTCGTGGTGGCGACGACGGCTTTGACCGGCGCGGTGACGACCTTCGTGGGAGCGCAGGCCTTCTTCTGAGCGCTCGTGCCCCTGGGCCGGAACCGTGCTCAGCCGCGCGGGACCCGCAGCACGCCTGCGTAGTCGTAGTCGTCCTTCGACGCTGACGTGGCAGTGAAGACACCGGGCGACGGCAGCGGGGCGGGATAGCAGCGCTGCGGGATGATCGCCGAGAGCCTGTGCTTCGCGGTCATCCAGCGCACCCGCAGCCCGCGACAGGTGACGTCATGGCAGGTGATCTCGCCGCAGTACGTCGCCTCCACGACGAGCCGGCCCGCGATCTTGTCCGCGAAGACGAGCAGCCCGCCGTTCGGGCTGGTGCTGTAGCCCCACGCGAAGCCACCGCGCGTCTTCAACCCCGGGACGTGCGAGGTGATGACGACCCGGCTGCGGTCGTTGCGCACCGTGACGCGGGTGATGTCGATGATGCCCGGAGCATCGCCCGCCCGGTCGGTGCGCTGGCCGGTGTCGGCAGAGGCGGGCGGTACGGCGACCAGGACGGTCAGAGCAGCGGCTGCGGCCAGCGCGACGGCAAGCGAGGGGATCCAGAGACGAGGCATGGGCATAGCCGACCACAGGCGATGGACGTCGAGGAATGACGCAGACGGACCATCGACCGGCGATCTAGGGTGTGGCGGTGCCCGCCCCCGACGGCTACTCGTTCCGGCCCTTCGTCCTCGATGACGCCGCCGCGCTCGCCGCGGCGTACACCCGGAACCGCGACCATCTCGAACGGTGGGACCCGGCGCGCCCCGAGGAGTTCTACACCGTCGAGGGCCAGCGCAAGGAGGCCGAACAGCGGCTCGACCTGCAGGAGCGCGGCCTGTTCGCGCTCTATGTCGCCGTGGGACCTGGCGGCGACCTGGTGGGCCGGCTGAACATCCAGAACATCGTCCGCGGGCCGATGCAGGGCGGCGTGCTCGGCTACTGGGTCGACCGGGAGCACACCCGCCGCGGGGTGGCCACGGCGGCGGTCGAGTATCTCGAGGGCGAGGCGCTGCGGTTGGGGCTGCACCGGCTCGAGGCCGGGACCATGGTCGAGAACCTGCCGAGCCAGCGGGTCCTGTTGGCGCGTGGCTTCGAGCAGTACGGCATGGCGCCCAAGCTGCTGTTCCTCAACGGTGCCTGGCGCGACCACGTGCTGTTCCAGAAGCTCCTGCACGATCGCCCGCTTGACGGTGGTTGAGCCCGGAGGCGCGTCAGCGCCGATCGGTGTCGAAACCGCCGCAGGGAGGGCACCTACTCGACCACCGCCGGTGGTCGAATCAGGTCTTACGTTCGTCGGTGGAAGGTGAATTTGTCGCCGGGTATCGGGGTGAGGGTGTACGTCGGGTCGTGGGCTCGGGTGTGGTGGGGTGCGCAGATCATGATGGTGTTGTCGAGGTCGGTGCGTCCGCCTTGTGACCATTCGATCTTGTGGTGCATGTGGGTCAGTCCGGGTGGGGCGTCGCAGCCGTCGACCTGACAGCCTCCGGCGGTGAGGAGTTTGGCGATGCGTTGGGCGCGGGAGTGGAACCGGCGGGATCGGCCGAGGTCGAGGACTTCGGATTTGCCGCCGAGGACGGCGGGGATGATCCCCGCCTCGCACGCCATCCGGCGAGCGAGGGAGGCGGAGATGGTTTGGCCGGTGTCGAGTTGGGCTGCTTTGAGGCCACCCATCAGGGTGTCGAGGGTCATGGTGACCACGAGGGTGGCGTTGAGACCGCCGGCCTGGGGGAGCTTGTCGACCGGGTAGCGGTTGATGAGTTCGCCGAAGGCCTGTCCCATCCGTTCGGCGGTGGGCTTCCGCTCCCCGAGGGGACCGGATGCTGCTTGGTGTTTGGGGGCGGCGATGGCCAGGACCATCTTCCGCAACGCCGCGCCGGTGGCGGTGTCGAGGACGAACCGGCCGTGGACCTTGCCGTGGCCGTCGTCGTACATCGTCAACCGCATGGCCGCCTGCGCGTCGCGTTCTTCCTTCTCCAACAGCTTCGCCTCGTGCGCGTCCGCAGCGTCCTGGTCGACGACCTCCAACAACCGGCGGCCGAGC
>DOWL01000163.1:0-3018 GCA_003519585.1 Nocardioides sp.
ATCCCGGTCTTCCACGACGACCAGCACGGCACCGCGATCGTGGTGCTCGCCGCCCTCACCAACGCGCTGCGGGTGGTCGGCAAGCAGCTCACCGACAGCAAGGTCGTGGTCTCCGGGGCCGGCGCGGCCGGGACGGCGATCGTCACCCTCCTGCTCGCCGCCGGCGTGAGCGACGTGGTGGTCGTCGACAAGGCCGGGGCGATCTGCACCGGTGACGACACCCTGTCCGAGGCGCACACCCAGCTCGCCTCGGTCACCAACCCCCGCGAGGTCCGCGGCAGCCTCCAGGAGTGCCTGGTCGGCGCCGACGTGTTCATCGGCGTCAGCGCTCCCGGGATCCTGCAGCCCGAGTGGATCGCGGACATGGCCGAGCAGCCCGTGGTCTTCGCGCTGGCCAACCCCGACCCCGAGGTCGACCCCACCGAGGCCGAGAAGTACGCCGCCGTCGTCGCCTCCGGCCGCTCGGACTACCCCAACCAGATCAACAACGTGCTCGCCTTCCCCGGCGTCTTCCGCGGCCTGCTCGACGCCCGGGCCCACGACATCACCATCGAGATGCTGCTCCGCGCCGCCGACGCGATCGCCCACGTGGTCCGCGACGAGGAGCTCAACCCGAACTTCATCATCCCGACGGTCTTCAACGCCGAGGTGCCGAAGGCGGTGGCCGCCGCGATCCGGGGACCTTCTGGAGCGCCACCCGGGTCGGTGTGACCTCAGGGGGCACCGGCTCCTTCCCGTACGCCAAGCCAACTACGAAAAGAGGTCTTCATGTCACCCTTTGCAGCGGCGACGCGCTCCGTTCTCGTCGTGCAACCAGATCACGAGGATCCGCTGGACACCTTCGACTCGTGGTTCCGCGACGAGGGACTGACGACCAAGGTCGTTCGGCCCTTCGCCGACGACCCGGTTCCAGACGTCGCGGATGCGGCGGGGTTGGTCGTCCTCGGTGGTGACATGGGCGCCAATGACGACGCCGCTCACCCGTGGCTTCGTGATGTCCGAGCGCTACTCGCGAGCGCCGTGGAGCACGACGTGCCAACGCTCGGCATCTGTTTGGGCGGCCAGCTTCTCGCAGTAGCGACCGGAGGCGAGGTTTCTCGCGGATCGCATGGTACCGAGGTCGGCGCACCTCAGATCCACGCCCGCCCAGAGGTTGAGGACGACGTGCTCCTTAGCGCGGTTTCGTGGCCGGCGCGCTTCGCCACCATGCATCGCGACGAAATCGTGACATTGCCTGCCGAGGCGGTGTGGCTTGCTGAGTCGAGCATGTACAAACACCAGGCCTTCAGGATCGGGAGACACGCTTGGGGCCTCCAGTTCCACCCAGAGGTCTCTTTGTCGCGCTTCGTCCGCTGGGCCGAGTACATCCACGACGATCCAGAGACGACGCAGCGCGTACAGAAAGGTGTCGCCGAGTTCGCGGCCACCACGCGCTACGTTGCGACGGCGACTGAACCGCTGGCCAGACGGTTCGCGCGTGTGGTTCGAAGCTAGCCGGCAGCAGTACTAGCGGTCCGGGGAGCCGAGGGTGCCGTAGCATATACGAAACACCGTCCCTGCTCCTGGTCGGGCCAGCATCCACACAGAAGTCCAGCGGAGGCAACCAGGGCGCGTCCACGTCATCGAGACGTAACCGAGTGCGAGGAACGAACATGCCTGACCCAACTACCAACGGCACCCCGAGTCTGGCCCCGGTCGGTCGTACTCGGAACGCCTTGGCTGCGGAGGTCTACGACAATCTGTTGGATGCGCTCATGGACGGGCGCCTGTCCCCTGGGGATCGCCTGGTAATGGATCGCTTGGCCGACGATCTGGGGGTCAGTCGGTCACCAGTCCGGGACGCTTTGCTGCGGTTGCACCGCGAGGGGGTCGTGGAGCCGGGCGGGAAGCGCGGCTACCTCGTGCGCGCCGCCTCCGACAGTGACATCCACGACTTCTACGCCGCACGGATGGCAGTTGAGGGTTTCGCCGCAGAGCTCCTACAAGGTGCCGGAGCAGATGCATGGGTGTTTCTTCGCGACCTGCTCGAAAGCCTGTCCGCCAAGGCGACGGCGTCCGTCCGCGAGTCGTTCGAGGCCAACCGACTGTTCCACCGGGGAGTCGTCGAGGTCACCGGAAACTCGTATCTCGTCGACATGTTCGACACGATTTGGAATCGAAGCCGGACCGCCCTGACTTACCGCGACTTCGCCGCGGCGTACCCCTACGACGAGTTCGTGCCCGAGCACACCGAGCTGCTGGACGCGCTCGAGCGCGCCAGGCCCAAGACGGCCCGAAATCTCATGGTGCAGCACATCACGGGTGGGCTGGACCGAACGCGACCAGGGTCAAGCGAATGACGGTCGCAGGTTGTCCGCCGCTCACGGAACGACCGCGCGCCGGATCAGCTCCGTAGCCAGTAGGTCGTCTCAATGAGCGGCAGCAAGCGCGACCGTGGAAGCCAGGGCCACGACCATCACCAAGAGGCTGCCGCACAGAAGGCGCCTGCTGCCGAAGCCTGTTGCCGCGCTAGCTGCGATGCGAGCCATGACAACAACGAGCCAGGCAAGCCCCGTGAAAGCCAGCGTCACCGGGCCAATAGCTAGCGGACGGGGGTGCTGTGGCGGACGGCGACTCTTGCCGCGAGCTTGCGACTTAGCGCGGCAAGACATGCTTTGCACGCCATGTCTGACGTGCAGTCGAAGGGAAGGTGCCAGAAGACCCGCCATCCGAGTGTCGATTGCCCACATGCTGTCCACGTGTCCTCGGTGTGGCGCGCATGCTGCGCCCCCCAAGGAGATCGACCGCTGCTGTTCCTTGAATCCAGATGCCGCGAGGTCACGATCCACTCATTCACGTTCCATCTCCGATCTCACAGATCACCGCGCCGTTGGTGACCGTGGCGCCGACCTCGGCCTGGAGCCCGGTCACGACGCCGGCCTTGTGGGCCTTGAGCGGCTGCTCCATCTTCATCGCCTCGATGACGACCACGGTGTCGCCCTCGGCGACCTCCTGGCCCTCCTCGACCACGACCTTGAC
>DOWL01000163.1:3169-18420 GCA_003519585.1 Nocardioides sp.
CGCCGGCGCCGTCCGCGCCGCCCCCGCCGCCGGCGGCGACCGCGCCGAGGCCGCCGGGGAGCACGACCTCGAGCCGCTTGCCGCCGACCTCGACCACGACGGTCTGGCGCTCGCCGGGCTCCTCGCCCTCGGCCACCTCGCCGCCGTACGGCTGGAGCTGGTTGTCGAAGTCGGTCTCGATCCACTGCGTGTAGACATCGAACGAGCCCTCGCCCGACGGGTTCGACGCGCCGACGTAGGCCGGGTCGGAGACCACCGCGCGGTGGAACGGGATGACCGTGGGCATGCCGTCGACGACGAACTCGTCCAGCGCGCGGCGCGAGCGCTCCAACGCCTGGGTGCGGTCGCGGCCGGTCACGATGAGCTTGGCGATGAGGGAGTCGAACGAGCCCGGGATGGTCTCGCCGTTGTCGTAGCCGCCGTCCAGGCGCACGCCGGGGCCGCTGGGCGGGTGCCAGTGCGAGAGCGTGCCCGGGGCGGGCATGAAGTTGCGGCCGCCGTCCTCGGCGTTGATGCGGAACTCGATCGAGTGGCCGCTCACCTCCGGGTCGTCGTACCCGAGCTCCTCGCCGGCCGCGATGCGGAACATCTCGCGGACCAGGTCGATGCCGGTGACCTCCTCGGAGACGCAGTGCTCGACCTGGAGGCGGGTGTTGACCTCGAGGAAGGAGATGGTGCCGTCCTGGGCCACCAGGAACTCGCAGGTGCCGGCGCCGTAGTAGCCGGCCTCGCGCAGGATCGCCTTGGACGACTCGTAGAGGCGCGCCACCTGCTCGTCGCTGAGGAACGGCGCGGGCGCCTCCTCGACGAGCTTCTGGTTGCGCCGCTGCAGCGAGCAGTCGCGGGTCGAGACGACCACGACGTTGCCGTGCTGGTCGGCCAGGCACTGGGTCTCGACGTGGCGGGGCTTGTCGAGGAACTTCTCGACCAGGCACTCGCCGCGGCCGAACGCCGTCACCGCCTCGCGGACCGCCGACTCGTAGGCGTCGGGGATCTCCTCGATCGTGCGGGCCACCTTGAGGCCGCGCCCGCCACCGCCGAAGACCGCCTTGATCGCGACGGGCAGCCCGTTCTCCTTCGCGAAGGCCACCACCTCCTCGGCGTCCTGGACCGGGTCCATGGTGCCGGGGGCCAGCGGCGCCTTGGCCCGCTCGGCGATGTGCTTGGCCTTGGCCTTGTCGCCCAGCGCCTCGATGGCCGAGGGTGGCGGGCCGATCCAGGTCAGCCCGGCGTCGAGGACCGCCTGCGCGAAGTCGGCGTTCTCGGCGAGGAAGCCGTAGCCGGGGTGCACCGAGTCGGCGCCGGACTTCTGGGCCACCGCGATGATCTTCGCGATGTCGAGGTAGGACTCGCCGGGCGTCGAGCCACCCAGCGCGTGCGCCTCGTCCGCGAGCCGCACGAACACCGCGTCGCGGTCGGGGTCGGCGTACACCGCCACGCTGCCGATCCCGGCGTCCTTGCACGCGCGGATCACGCGGACCGCGATCTCGCCGCGGTTGGCGATCAGTACCTTCTGCAACGGGGTGGTGGCATCAGTCACCATGTGCTCCTGCGCGCTTGCGTGAGGACCGGTGCGAGCTCTCTCGCGCAACTGCGTGGAGAGTCTCGCCCCGTCACATGCCGACGGGGGTTCCAGGCACCCACGTGGTCCCGGCGAGAGGCACCCGTGCCATGGCCGCCGCTTCGACCGTGAGAGCGACCAGGTCCTCGGGCTCCAAGTGCGTGACGTGCGCTTTTCCGCAGGCCCGCGCGATGGTCTGAGCCTCCATGGTCAGGACCCGTAGGTAGTTGGCGAGCCGACGACCGCCCTCGATGGGATCAAACCGCGACGCCAACTCCTCGTCCTGGGTCGCGATCCCGCTCGGGTCCCGGCCGTCCTGGTAGTCGTCGTAGTACCCCGCAGACGACCCGATCGCCCGATACTCGTCCTCGAGGCGAGGATCATTGTCGCCGAGAGCGATCATGGCTGCGGTACCGATCGCCACTGCGTCGGCCCCCAGGGCGAGCGCCTTCGCAACATCAGCGCCGGATCGGATACCACCGGACACGATCAGCTGAACGCCATCCGGCTTGCGATGAACACCCAGCTCCTGAAGTGCCTGGACCGCCTGAGGGACGGCCGCGAGGGTCGGGATGCCGACGTGCTCGATGAAGCAGTCCTGAGCAGCAGCGGTGCCACCTTGCATCCCGTCGACGACGACGACGTCAGCGCCTGCGTTGACGGCCAGCTTGACGTCGTAGTAGGTGCGAGAGGCACCCATCTTGACGTAGATGGGCTTCTCCCCACCCGTGAGCTCACGCAGCTCTCCCATCTTGATGGCCAGGTCGTCCGGTCCACACCAGTCCGGGTGACGGCTCGCGCTTCGCTGGTCGATCCCCATCGGGAGGGTGCGCATCCCCGCTACCCGCTCGGAGATCTTCTGCCCGAGCAGCATTCCGCCGCCCCCGGGCTTCGCTCCCTGCCCGATGCCGATCTCGATCGCATCCGCCTTGCGCAGGTCGTCGGGGTTCATGCCGTACCGCGAGGGGAGGTACTGGTACACGAGGTGCTTGGACTGGCCCCGCTCCTCGGGGGTCATCCCTCCGTCGCCGGTCGTCGTCGACGTCCCCGCCTCGCTCGCGCCCCGTCCGAGCGCCTCTTTGGCTCGACCCGACAGCGCGCCGAAGCTCATGCCAGCGATCGTGACCGGGATGTCGAGGTGCAGGGGGAAGGCGCCGTGTCGTCCGCCCAGGACCACATCGGTGCCACACCGCTCGCGATAGCCCTCCAGCGGGTAGCGGCTCAGGGTGGCGCCGAGAAAGAGCAGGTCGTCGAAGTTCGGCACCCTCTTCTTGGCGCCTCCTCCACGGATGTCGTAGATGCCCGTCTCGGCCGCGCGCTGGATCGCGTGGATCGTTGCGGGGTCATAGGTCGCGGATTGGCGCAGGCCGCGGCGGGCCAGGTCGATGTCGTCCATGAGGTGCCTCCGGGGTTGAGCGTCAGTACGCCGAGTGGTTGTCGACGTTGAAGTTGTAGAGCTTGCGCGCGGAGCCGTAACGCGTGTACTCGTGGGGGTCGTCGTCAAAGCCGGCGGCGGTGAGCAGCTCCTCGAGCTCGGCGACGTGCTCCGGGCGCATCTCCTTCGCGACACAGTCGGCACCAAGGGACTTCACCGCACCGCGGACGTAAATCCGCGCCTCGTAGATCGAGTCGCCCAGAGCGTCGCCGGCATCCCCCCGCACCACGAGTCGCCCCGCCTGGGCCATGAATGCGCTCATGTGGCCAATCGAGCCGCCGACGACGATGTCCACGCCCTTCATCGAGATGCCGCAACGCGCACCCGCGTCTCCCTTGATGATGAGGAGGCCGCCGTGAGCAGTGGCACCTGCGGACTGCGAGGCATTGCCCAGAACGCGCACGATCCCGCTCATCATGTTCTCGGCCACACCCACACCGGCGCTGCCCTCGATGACGACCTCAGCCTGCTGGTTCATCCCCGCGGCGAAGTAGCCGACGCTGCCCTGGATCACCACGCGACGCGGGTCGTCCATGCCGACCGCGACAGCGTGCGCCCCGCGAGCATGGCGGATCACCACCGACTCTCCGGCCTCGAGAGGATCCACACCCTCTACTGAGCGGCCTTGGAGAAGGCTGTTGACGGCGCGGAGCGTGGTCTCCGAGAGGTCCAGCTCACGCACCTTTGTCTCGGTCATCGCGTCCATGCGTAGATCCTTTCGGGCTCCGGCTCGTAGATGAGCGCATCGTCGATCCCCGGAAGCTGCACAAGAGCGCGATACTCGGATGCCACGGCGACCCAGTCGGGGTGCTCTGCGATGACCGCCGGCTTGAGAGCGATCGCGTCGCGTACGACTGCGAAAGACTCGGTGTTGCTGACCAACAGGGTGTATCCACCATCGAAGGTGTCGAGCAGCTCTTTGAGCGCTGTCTCGATGTCATAGCCTTCGGCAAGACGATCAGCGACGAACCACGCGCCGACCTCCGTGTCGTTCTGGGAGTAGAAGGTGATGCCCTTCTCCCGCAGGTGCCGGCGTACCGAGGCGAAGTTGTGGAACGCGCCGTTGTGGACGAGGCACTGGTCGGGACCCACCGTGTACGGGTGACATCCTCCAGCGACCACAGCTGATTCGGTGGCCATCCGGGTGTGGCCTACCCCCTGCCAGCCCTGCGCCTTCGGCAGTCCGTAGGCCTCCGCGAGGTCCCGTGGGTGACCGACGCCCTTGAGGACCGCAAGGTGCTCACCGAACCCGGCGATGAGCGCCTTCGGGAAGGCCGTCATGATCGCGTCTCGCATCGCTCCGGCCCCGACGGACCGCGGCCCGTGAGCAACCAGCGTCGGACCAGCGTCGACGACCTCGACGGGGCTTCCGAGGGCCTGGCTCAGGGCGGTCATCGCGTCGTGCTCAGAGATCCCGCTCGACAGGTCGCGAGATGCCGCGTCAGGTACGAAGGACACCGTCATGTGACCCGGTGGCGACCAGCGAGGGTCCCCGTAGACAGCGACCCCGGCAGACTCGTCACCACGGTCCTGCATCTCGATCAGCATCCCCGTGAGAAGCTCACCCAACCGTGGGTGCAACTCGGGGTTGCGCAGGTGCAATCCGACGATTCCGCACATCTGTCATGTCCTTCCTAGTGGGGTTGCACCGCGAGGCGCGATGAAGCTCGTTCGTGTTCCGCTCCACGCGGATCCGGTTGCGCCGGCAACCGATCAGTCAGCTCGCAGTTCGGGTGGTGACCACCACGCGCGGGCTCACGCCCTCGGTCAGGTCCACGGAGTCGACAATGGCCACGATGGCCAGGTCCGTAGGGATCGTGCGAGCCCCCGGGGCCTGCCGCGCCGCCGATCCGGTGACCATCAGGACGCGGTCGCCCGGGCCTGCGCCGACGAGGTCCACAGCGACCTCGCAGTCATCGTCGGCATCCCCCGCCAGGTCGACTCGCTGGACAACCAAGAGGCGATGAGACCTCAAGCCCGGCACCTGCTCTGGCGCCGTCACCGAACCTAGAACATCTGCTAGTTGCATTCGTACACCGTATACGAAACTCGTTTGACTGGTCAAGCGGGTATGTCGGCCAAAACGATCTGGCGGGACGCCTACCCATCACCCAGTGCGCGCAGATGCCACGGACCAGGCGATCGCCTGGTCCGTGGCATCCACGTCTGGTGCTGGTACCCCTGGGCCCGGGGCCGTGCTCGCCAAGCCGGGCCCAGGGAGGCGCTAGTTCTCCTGCTCGATGACGTTCGCGAGGTCGGGGTCGACTGTGTTCGGGTCGTCATCGTCGACGACCGCACCGTGCGAGTCGTCCGCGAGCACCACATGGCCGATCGTCGCGTACTTCACGGGATCGGCGCGCCGCAGGTACAGGGCCTGCGCTACGCCCCAGATGAACAGGGCGGCCGAGATGTAGGGCACGAGCTTGAACAGCAGCGAGGTCGCCGCGGGCCCGGCCGCGGTGTCGAGATTGTCGATCATGAGAACCACCACCGCCGCCATCGAGAGCCCGCCCACGACCGGTGCGACCTTGGTTCGCCACACGTTCTCCTCGGGGTGGTGCTGCGAGAAGTAGCGGAAGACGGCGACCATCGTGATGGTCTGCACGATCAACAGCGAGAAGGTGCCGAGCACGGCAAGCAGAACGAAGACGTCCAGGTAGGGATCCTTAGAGAACGCTGCGAACCCGCACAGCCACAAAGCGGCCACGATGGTCTGCGTGAACGAAGCCACGTACGGCGAGCCGTGACGCGGGTGGGTTCGGCCCAGTGCCCGCGGCATCAGGCCCTCGCGCCCGAGTGAGTACCCGTACCGCGACGCTGCGTTGTGGAAAGCCATCGCGCAAGCGAACGACCCCGTGATCATCAGCCATTCCATCGTCGTGACGGCCCAGTTCCCGACGAAGGTCTCCGTGGGAGCGAAGAACAGGTCCAAAGGATTGGCGCTGGTGCTGAGGCTGATCGACTGGTCGGCGCCGTTGCCGGCGATGGTCATCCAGGAGACGAAGATGTAGAAGACCCCCACCCCCGTCACGGCGATCATGGTCGCGATGGGAATGATCTTCTTGGGGTTGCGTGACTCCTCGCCGTACATGACCGTGGACTCGAAGCCAGTCCAGGACCAGAACGCGATGAACATCGCCAGGCCGATGGAGGCCACGGGCAGGCCGTTGGGCTTGAACGCCGCTGTCGGGTTGAGCACTTCCGGCATCAGCCCGTCGGGGCCTCCGCCCTGGAACAGGACAGCAACGGCGAGAACCGCGAGGATCGCGATCTCGGTGAGCAGCAGGACCGTCAAGAGCTTTGCTGCCACGCCGATCTCGAAGAACGACAGGACCGAGATGGCCGCAACGCAGACGATCGCGCACACGAGCCACGGAACGTCGAGGCCGAGCTGGTCCGACAAGGTGTTGTGCGCGAACTAGGAGAAGATGCCGACGATCGCGGCCTCGAACACCGAGTAGCTGAAGGTCACCATGTACCCACTGCCGAGGCCCGGGACGCGACCGATCCCGCGGGAGATGAATCCGTAGAAGGCCCCCGTCGAGGTCACGTAGCGAGCCATCGCCACGTAACCGACTGCGAAGACCGAGAGGATCACGGTCGCCCAGATGTAGGTGGCTGGCGCCCCGATCCCGACTCCGAAGCCCACCCCCACGGGCAGGTTCCCACTCATGGCGGTGATGGGGGCCGACGTGGCCACCGCCATGAACACCACGTCCCAGAGCCCGAGTGCGTTGGCCTTGAGCATTCCCGGCGCTTCGTGCCGGCGACCCGTGCCTTGGCGATCCTTGAAGGTTGTCATGAGGTGTGTGCTCCTTGTCGCTTTCCAGCTGACCTGGATGCCATGGCGACGGCTCCCCCAGCTCGAACCCGGGATGACCAGGTCACAGTCGCCGCCTTAATTCCGCGTACCGTATACGATATGCGGAGCCGGGGCAATGGTCCGCCACGGCCAAATGAGCGAGTCCGGCTGGGGCCATCACCCCAACCGGACCACGGCTCGCCGACGCCCTCGAAGCGGAGTCAGCCAGGCTCGCCTGACATCGGTCAGCGCGGAGTGTCGGGCCCTGGAACGAAGGCGGGCCCATGGCCAGGGACCACGAGGGCGGGATCCAGGGCAAGGACGCGCTCACGGTGCAGGTGGAACGCCTCCTGGTCCATGCCGACAGGGTCGTCGGTTGCAGGCGTGGTCGCGTCCCACCAGAGGTGGGTGAACGCCACCATCCCGTCGTCGGTGGCGACCAGCGTGGTGATGTCAGCCTCCGAGTGGCCAGGAGTCGCGAGGAGGCGGATCCCCGGAGACACGGGGGCTCCCTCGGACGGCCGGAAGGTCCACTTGTCGTTCCTGTAGATGCCCCACACGTCGTGGACCTGCGCATTCGGGAACAGCGCAGCGTTCAGCGTGTGGTCGGGGTGGTGGTGACTGAAGATCACATCCGTGATGTCGTCAGGCGAGTAGCCCAGGGCGGCGAGAGGGTCGAGGATCGCCTTGCGATCGGGCACGAACCCAGGGTCCACGATCATGAGCTGGTCGCCGTCTCGGAGGAAGGCGACCGTCGACGCCACATCCGCCGTCGTCCCGACCGGCCAGGGAACCGGCCACGGCGCGTAGCCGGCGAACAGGACTGACATCTCGTCGACAGTCGATGACGGTAGAACTACTGGTTCAGTCATGGTGTGCTCCTTGCCTGCTGGTGTTGTTGTTCATGAAGCGTCTGACTGCCTCGGCCCAGGTGCGGTGCCTAGGCACGCGCACTAGGCCCGTAGGCCAGCTCGAGGGTGCTGGTGCCGTCGATGAAGCGATCAGCGGCCAGTTGGCTGATGTCGACGGGCGACTCCTGGCCGAGAATCTGTGCCGCGAGGCATTCGCCGATCGACGGTGCGAGCTTGAACCCGTGGCCACTGGTGCCCACCGACGCGTAGAGCCCGTCGATCCCAGGAATGGCGCCGACGATGGGGTGCCAATCCGGCGTGAAGTCATAAGGTCCTGCCCAGCCACGCAGAGGGCGCGCATTGGTGAGCGAGGGGAACCGCAGGCGGAACCGCTCTCGGAGCACTTGGTCGTGCTTGTTCGAGATCGTGTAGTCGTAGTCGCCAAGCACGTCAGCTGGACGCTCAGGCGAGTAGGCCACGGCCAGGAATTCATTGGCGCGGTCAGGTCGCACAACCAAGCCCGACACCCCGTCAGAACACACCACCTGGGGGATCAGCTGCCCTGCTGGCACCTTCCAGACCGACACCTCGAGGCGCCTGAGCCGGATGGGAGGTTCCCAACCAACCTCCGCCAGCATCGGACGAGCCCACGCTCCCGAGGCGATCACTACGGTTCCCGCCTCGATGACACCACAGGACGTCCTGACCCCGGCGACCTTTCCGTGCCTCACGACCAGAGAATCGACCGAGACCCCGAAACGGGCTTCCATCCCCATGGAAGCCGCCGCAGTGATCCAGCCCAGGATCATGAGGTACGAGTTCGCAAACCCGCCGTCCGGCTCGTACGCGCCTCCGGCGACACCCTCCAGGCTGATGAGCGGTTCGATGTCGGAGATCTCGTCTGGGGTAACGAACCGAGTGTTGAGCCCAAGACGCTGAAGTCGACGCACGTTGCCGATACACGCCTCGAGTCGCTCTTCCGGTACGGCGAGCATGAAGCCGGAGCGGACGAAGCCCGCGTCGGCAACACCGACGACGTCTGACCAGTCGCGGATCGCCTGGCCGCCGCGGATCGCGAGCTGTGCGGTCACATCGTTGGAATAGTGGTGACGAACCATACCGACCGTCCGTCCCGAGTCACCCGAGGCAGGCATCGCCTGGTCCAGGAGGAGCACCCGGCCCGCTCCCCCGCGCGTCAGCTGGTACGCGACCGACGCGCCGAACAACCCCGCACCCACGACCACCACGTCGGCCGACGTGGGCATCGGCCCACGCATCCCATTCAGCCCTTCAGCTCCCATGTCGCCTACCTCGTTCCTGCCTGGCGTCTCGTCGGGTCCGGTCCAAGCCAGACCGAATGTGTGTGGTCATCGAGGCTCGCGCAGCCTCGGGACGGGCGCCCTCGATGGCCCTGAGCAGCTCTTCATGCTCACAGCGGAAGTCCTGGGAGGGATTCGCCGCAGCGAACTGGCTGTACGTCAGTGCCGTGCGGCTGCGGTTCCAGATGGTGTCGAACATGTCGAGCAGGTAGCTGTTCCCGGTGGCGAGGACTACGCCACGATGGAACTGGCGGTTGACCTCGAAGGACTCCCACGTGGAGCTCGGTGACCGCCGCCCGATCGTCTCCAGCAGGTGTCGGACAGGCACGAGATCGACGGAGTCGGACATCGACAGCTGCGCGGCAGCGGCACCTTCCACCGCCATCCTCGCCTCGTAGAAGTCGGTCGTGTCTCGGTTCGAGGGTTCCCTGACCAGGTAGCCTCGCCGGCCGGCCGGCTCGACAAGGCCCTCACGAAATAGCCTCTGCAGGGCATCTCGGACGGGTGTACGGCTGACGTCGAGCTCTTCGGCGAGCCGGTCCATGATCAGGCGGTCACCGGCCTGGATCCGACCCTCCATCAAGGCGTCGAGGAGAGTCTCGTACACCTCTGCGCTGATAGGACCCAGGCTTCGTCCCGCGCGTCGAAGGCTCAAGCCGCCGTCGTCGGCCATTGTCACCATCGTCTCCGCGCTCCCTTCAGAGCCACTCGCCCATCGCACCGGGGCTCACGTTGAGAGCTCTGCTAGTTCTTGGCTCTGACGCAGCACTCCGTTGGCCGCATCGCGGAGCGCGCCCAGCTCACCCTTCTCGAGCGGGAGCTCCACGATGTTCCGCAGGCCTTGGACAGTCAGGTGCGCGGTCACGCCCACCACGGCGCCCTCGATGCCGTAACTGCCCTCGCTCATCACCGACACGGGGATCGGGCCCGGGCGTGCTCCGCGCACGGCGTTGATGACCTCGAGAGCCGCATACGCCGGCGCGAACGAAGGCGGGCGGGACGGTCGTAGGCTCTGCACGTACGACGGGGCCGCAGCCGCTGCGGCGACGGCCGCCCCCACCTCGGCCGGCCGAAGCGCATCGCGCACCAGTCGGCCACGAACGCGCGACGCAGACAGGATCGGGACGTACGCGCCGTCGGCTCCTAGCGCGAGCGCTTCGATCTCCTCGCGCGGCGCAGACGAGTGCGCCGCGAGCGCCTCGATGAGCCGGGACGACGCAAGCGTCGCTCCGGTGCCGAGCACCCTCTCGGGCGCCAGGTTCCCGGATCGCAGAAGCTCACCGGTGAACACCTCGGAGGGCCACCCGCTGAAGATGACGACGGCGTCAGGTGCGTGGGTTGCGATGGCCTCTGCGGCCATCTGGACCTCGCCGACCAGAGCTGCGGTCCGCCCCGGAAGCCCACCGGCTTCTGGAGCGAGGACAACGACATCCGCCGCTGCCAGTTCGCCGATGTCAGCCGTACCCGAGACCAAGGTCCCAGTTGCCGTCATCGAGGCGGCTTCCTCAATATCGACCGCGACGGCCTCGGCCAACCCCGGAATGAGGTCGATCAACACGACCTCCGCCGCTGACGCGCTCGACGCAAGGGTGCTGGCCAGCACGCTGCCGATCCCGCCGGAACCGAGGATCGCGACCCGTTGGAGCTTCGTCGCCCGCACGTTCCTCGGTCGGGCCGAGGGCACAAAGCCCGGATGGCGTCGGTAGAGCGTGCGACTCAGTGCACGACCGGGTGAGCTGCCCAACGGGGGCGATGGGGTCGTCGGCGCGCGAAGCAGGCGCATGCCCAGCCGATCGATCGCGTCAAGCGCCTGCGGCGTGACGATGTCGCGGGGGTCGGCAACGATCTTCCGCTGTCCGCGTCGGTAGGCCGCACGAACGAGATCCTCCCCGACGACGGCTGTCATGTCCGGCCCTCAAACTCCCCCAGCGCCGCGACCGCGGTCTCGACCGCCGCGCGCACGTCCGCCTCCGAGCCAGTCATGAAGAGCCGACCGAACCGACCGACTGAGTTGACATCGAGGAAGTTGACCGACGCAGCCTTCTCGGCCTCGTTTGCAGCCGCCATGACGTACGCGGCGGGGGCACATTCCACAATGCCGAGCGTGTTGCCCGGCACGAGAAGCGAACCCGCCTTTCTCTTGTTCAGGAGCTGCGCCTGGTAGGGCTCGACTGACGTGATGACCTGGCGCGACTCGACGGTGGGGGCCCGTCGGCTCTCCAGTGGCAGATCGAGGTAGGCGAGGAGCGCTTCCCGTGCGGCTGTGATCTCGGAGTTCACCGGTGAGCGCAGCACGAAGAACCCGAACTCACGCTCGACGACCTGCGAGCACGCCTGCACATCTGCCGCCTTGAGCGCGACGTCGACCACGCGGAACACCTCATTGCCGGGACCCATTTCCCCGATCAGAAGTGTGTCGCCGGCAAGGGGCACGGCCCCTTGGACCACGGCGCCTGTGTAGGCGGCAAACTGCGGTTGGAGGCGGTCGATCTGGAGCAGTGCTCGCAGGTCGAAGGCAGATCCGGTGGCCATCAGGGCTTCCTCTCGTCGAGCAGGTCTGTGATCGAGCGCCACGGCCGGGATTCGTAGGCCACACGCTTGATGTTGATCAGGTGGAGCGCGGTGACGTTGTCCGAGACGATCGAGCCGGACACCGAACCGGTGCCGAGCATGAAGCTCGGATCGATGTCGCAGGACCAGCCGATCCCCCCGTGCAAGCAGGGCGTGTCTACGAGGACTCGCGCGGCAGGGACGCGAGAGAATCTCGTGACTACTTCGGGGTCGGCCGCGTGGACAGCAGCTGTGTGCCCCAAGCCACCGAACTGGAGAATCTCCTCGGCCCGTCGGATCCCTTCGTCTGCGCCGTCCACGACGTAGAAGGCGAGAACAGGGGCCAACTTCTCGGCGGACAGCGGTGTGTCCCTTCCGACGGAGTCGAGCTCAGCCAACAGCACCCTGGTCTCCGGCGGCGACTGGAACCCCGAGAGCTCGCCCAATCGCTGCGGAGACTGCCCGACACTGTCAACCATCAGCGCGCCGTTCGGTTGGAACAGGACCTTGCCGAGCGCCTCGCTCTCGCGCCAGGTGCAGAAGTACCCACCCGCAGATCTGAGAGCATGGCGGAGCCGGTCAGCGATCGGCCGGTCGACGATGATCGCCTGCTCGGCAACGCAGGCGGTCCCATAGTCGAACGACTTCGAGCTCAACAGCATGTCGGCAACCTCGTCGAGGTCGTCCGCCCTGCTCCGGTCGACGTATACGGGGACATTTCCCGCACCGACGGCCAGTGTGGGCTTGCCCGAGGAGTACGCCGCTCGCACCATCGCGGGGCCGCCGGTTGCCATGACGACTGCGGTGCGCTTGTGGCGCATCAGCTCCTGCGTCCCCGCCAGGTCGCCACCGACCAAGCACTGGATCAGGCCCCGAGGCGCGCCCTGGGCTTCCGCCGCCTCGGCCATGACGCGAGCAGTTTCCGCGCAGCAACGCGCCGCCCGCGGATGCGGAGCATGGACCACGGCGTTACCGGCCTTGATCGCGGACAGAGTCTTGAAGATCACCGTCGCGGTGGGGTTCGTGACCGGGATGATCGCGGCGACGACGCCCATCGGCTCGCCGATGCCAGCCACCCTCGTGACCTCGTCGCGCCAGAGCACGCCCAACGTTCGGACGGTTCGGAGCCAGTCCGAGACTGCGATCGTGTTGAACAGGTTCTTGAGCTCCTTGTCGTCGACGTTGCCGTACCCGGTCTCCTCCACAGCGAGTGCGCCCAGCCGGCGGGCTTCGGGTGCGACGGCACGCGCGAGCACATCGACGAGGCGGTCGACGTCCTCGGGGCTCCACTGCCGGAACTCCTGCCAGGCCTCGTAGGCGGTCTGCGCGGCGCGACGGGCCTCGAGCATGCTTTCGAGATCCGTGTACGTGACACTCATGCGAGCACCTCCTGAGCGAGAACGGGGTCGGCACCATCGAGAGCGCGACGAATCTCATCGGGGCGCATCCGATCCAGACCGAGCGCCGCCATCGTCCGTCCGTGCCGCATGTGGTCGAAGCCGTGCAGAGCCGATGCGAGCGCGATCAATCCCGACGTGGTGGGCGTCGGCACACCAGCGATCTCCGCGGCGCTCGCGATCGGCACCAGTCCGGTCGCGACTGCGTCTCGAACCGCGGCGTCTCCCACCGCCGGACACGGCAGCTGCCGGTAGGCCGCAACCTCGTCGAGGGCGAGTGCGACGTCCTGCTCGACCGTCCCGAAGCTCACCTCGAGCCACTCCGGGAACGAGGGCAGGTCGCGAACACCGAAAGCAAAGCCTGTACGACGCCGCTCGCGGTCCAGGCGCACCAGTACCGAGTCGATGAGGTCGGCCGAGAGTCGCTCCCGCAGCGTCGCAGGGCCAGGTGCTGAGGCAGCGAGGAGCGCAGGCGCGCCCACCAGTAGTCCGGCCATGTTGGAGAAGCTGGCCTCGAGAACACCACTCGCCGGCCGCAGCATCGGCATGATGGTGCGCAACGCGTCTGTTGCGGTCGGGGTCGCTGAGTTCGCTAGTGCCGCGGCAAGGACAACGCGATGCTCACCCTCCACCACCACCCGCCCCGGTTGAGGCTGATGGACGAGGTATGGGGCCGCGCAGAGCTCGACCACGTTCAGGTCGTGGCGTGCGCGTTGACGATGGAGAACCCGCGCGACCTCGAGCGCTCCCAAGCTGCGTCCGGGCACCAGAACGAGCAGTTGCCCCGTCCGGAGCACCGGCGCCAGAAGCGACGCGTACGTAGCATGCGCGAAGGCGGGCACCGAGAGAAGAATGGCGTCGGCGCCCTTCACGGCCAGGTCGAGCTCAGGCACCACTCGGATCGCCGGCTCACGGCTACTGGCGTCCCCCGCGATCACTCGGAACGTGCCAGACAGATCTCCACCTTCGACCTTGATGTCGTCGGCGTCTGTGAGCCTGCGAGCCTCGAGACCGAACGACGAGTGCAGAGTCACGTCACAGCCGGCCGCCAGCGCCGCGCAAGCAAGCACCTGGCCGATCGGATCGGCGCCAATGACCGCGACCGACGACACCGTCGGCGAATGCGTCGCCGGCGGCGCGTCTTCGAGCTGCGCGAGCATCTGCTCGAACATGGATTCCTCCGATCGCGATCGGGTCACTCACGCCACCCCTGGACTGCCGGTCACGCGGGGTTCGCGTGTCGTGCCCCGTCTGGGTGTGAAGGTCAGGACTCGATCTCGGGCAGCGCGCGCACCAGGTCGGTGTGGGGACGCGCGATGACGTGGATGGCCAGCACCTCGCCGACCTTATTCGCGGCCACGCCGCCGGCGTCGGTCGCTGCCTTGACCGCCCCGACATCCCCTCGGACGATCACCGCGACCAGTCCGCCACCGGACTCCTGGCGAGCGATCAACTCGACGTTCGCCGCCTTGACCATCGCGTCGGCAGCCTCGAGCGCCGGCACCACGCCGCGAGTCTCGATCATGCCAAGCGCTACCTGCGGAACCTCGGGCATGTGACTCCTCCTGTGTCAGCCGGCCTCAGCACGGCGATTGCTTTTCGTGTACCGTATACGAATAGCGACAAGAGAGTCAAGGATTGCAATATTCCGTATACGGTACACGCCTCAACCATCCCAAGGAGGAGCTCGTGTCGAGATCAGCAACCCACCCCGGCGAAGGCACGGACCTCCACGAGGACATCGACACCCACACCACCGCGGGCAAGCTGGAGGACCTCGACCGGCGGCTCGACGAGGCGGTCCACGCCGGCTCGGCCAAGGCGATCGAGAAGCAGCACGCCAAGGGTCGCAAGACCGCCCGCGAGCGGATCGAGCTGCTCTTCGACGAGGGTTCCTTCGTCGAGCTCGACGAGCTGGCCCGGCACCGCTCCACGGCCTTCGGGCTCGAGAAGCGGCGCCCGTACGGCGACGGTGTGGTGACCGGCTACGGCACCATCGACGGCCGCCAGGTCTGCGTGTTCTCCCAGGACTTCACGATCTTCGGCGGCTCGCTGGGCGAGGTGTACGGCGAGAAGATCACCAAGGTGATGGACCTCGCCATCAAGACCGGCTGCCCGATCATCGGCATCAACGAGGGCGCGGGCGCCCGCATCCAGGAGGGCGTGGTCTCGCTCGGGCTCTACGGCGAGATCTTCCGCCGCAACGTGCACGCCAGCGGCGTGATCCCCCAGATCAGCCTGATCATGGGCTCCTGCGCCGGCGGGCACGTCTACTCCCCCGCGGTCACCGACTTCACGATCATGGTCGACGGCACCTCCAACATGTTCATCACCGG
>DOWL01000163.1:18535-19099 GCA_003519585.1 Nocardioides sp.
CACCTCCAACATGTTCATCACCGGCCCCGACGTCATCAAGACCGTCACCGGCGAGGACGTCACGATGGAGGAGCTCGGCGGCGCCCGGACCCACAACACCAAGTCGGGCAACGCGCACTACATGGGCTCGGACGAGGAGGACGCGCTCGAGTACACCAAGGCGCTCCTCTCCTACCTGCCCCAGAACAACCTCGACGAGGTGCCGTCGTACAACGAGGAAGCAGACCTCGAGCTCTCCGACCTCGACCGGGCCCTCGACACCCTCATCCCGGACTCGCCGAACCAGCCCTACGACATGCACGACGTCATCAGGGCGGTCGTCGACGCCAATGGAGACGAGCAGGGTGAGTTCCTCGAGGTCCAGGAGCTGTTCGCCCCGAACATCGTGGTCGGCTTCGGCCGGGTCGAGGGGCACTCGGTGGGCGTGGTCGCGAACCAGCCGATGCAGTTCGCGGGCACCCTCGACATCGACGCCTCGGAGAAGGCGGCCCGCTTCGTGCGGTTCTGCGACGCCTTCAACATCCCGGTGCTGACCTTCGTCGACGTGCCCGGCTTCCTGCCCGG
>DOWL01000234.1:0-3849 GCA_003519585.1 Nocardioides sp.
ACACCCCACGGCCTCTACCGACTCGTCGACCGCACCGGCACGTATGTGCTTGACCAACCGGGCCCCGAGGACGACCCGCCCTAGCAGGCGGCCGCCTGGGCGCGAACCCAGGCATCGAACTGCTCGTCGTGCTCTCGATGTTCTGGCATGCCGTTGCTCAGCAAGGAGTCGAGCCGACGATCCAGTTCTTCGGACGGTCCGTCGTCCATCAACAAGAGAGCTTCGGCGCGAACGAAGAACGCGTCGAAGGTGGGAGGTCGCATCGGACCAAGATCACGGTCGTGAAGTCGGGTCGTCAGCGCCTCCCGAGGGAACATTCGCTCCAGCACGTGCCACCCGGCACGGTCCAGTTGATCGGTCATATCGGCTACCGCCGCACGTGCTGAGCGATCGTCGGATACTTCCCACCAGCCGTCGACGCCGTCTGGGGTCTCGCTTGGGTGAAGTCGCTCCCGATATAGGCCCAGTGCCTCAGACACGGATTTGGGCATCGCGAGGCCAAGGACCTCCGCCTGCCATCTCAGCCACGGCTCAGGTGCGAAAGCGAGGTTCAGCACGCACCGCAGATTCTCGGCGGGCGGCGTCCCGCGGGGTGGTGGGCTTTGAGGTGATCCTCGGTGCCTACTCGCCGTCCTTGGGGGCGGCGGTGAGTTCATTATCGCGGTCGGGGAAGAGCAGCGCCATGGAGCCTTCGGATAGGTAGCGGCGGTCGCCGGCTTGCCATTCGTCGTGGGCGTCGGCCAGGACGGCACCGACGAGTCTGATCACCGAGGCGGGGTTGGGGAAGATCCCGACCACGCGGGCGCGGCGCTTGATCTCCTTGTTGACCCGCTCGAGGGGGTTGGTCGACCAGATCTTGCGCCAGTGCGCGCGGGGGAACGCGGTGAAGGCCAGGACCTCGGCCTTGGCGTCGTCCATCAGTGGCCCGACCTTGGGGAACCGGGCGGCGAGCTGGTCGCGGACCTCGTCCCAGGCCTGGTCAACAGCCTGGGCGTCGGGTTGGGCGAAGATCGTGCGGAAGGCCGCGGCGACCATGTCGGCGTGGGACTTGGGGACGTGGGTGAGCAGGTTACGGGCGAAGTGGACCCAGCAGCGCTGGTGCCCGACGCCTTGGAAGCAACGCCGTAGCGCCTTGACCAGCCCGGAGTGCTGGTCGCTGATGACCAGCCGGACCCCGCCCAGACCGCGCTGCTTCAGGCTGGTCATGAACCCGCGCCAGAAGGTCTCGTCCTCGCTGTCGCCGACATCGACCCCGAGGACCTCCCGGGACCCGTCGGCGGCGATGCCGGTGGCCACCACGACGGCCATCGAGGTGACCTGGCCGGGCTGCCCGGTGGTGCCAGCAAGGCGGACGTGGAGGTAGGTGGCGTCGAGGTAGACGTAGGGGAAGTCGATATGGCCCAGGGTCCGGGTCCGGAAGGCACCGACGATCTCGTCGAGCCCTTCACAGATGCGCGAGACCTCAGACTTGCTGATCCCCGACCCGACGCCGAGCGCCTCGACCAGGTCATCGACGCTGCGGGTCGAGACGCCCTGGACGTAGGCCTCCATCACCACCGCGTACAACGCCTGGTCGATCCGGCGCCGGGGCTCGAGGATCGAGGGGAAGAACGAGCCCTTGCGGAGTTTGGGGATCCGCAGCTCGAGGTCGCCGGCCTGGGTGGCCAACAACCTGGGCCGCGCCCCGTTGCGGTCGGTGAGACGGTCCTCGGTGCGCTCATACCGGCCGGCGCCGATCCGCTCGGTCGCCTCGGCTTCGATCAGCTCCTGCATCACGATCCGGACCGACTCACGGACCAGATCAACGCCATCACCGGCACGGAACGCCTCAAGCAGCTCGGACACGGCAGACTGGGGTAAGGCCATCGGTGGGTTCTCCTTCGAGTGTGTTCTTCGCCGTTCACACCGAAGATCCCGCCGATGGCCCTCTACCTGTCGGAGCCCCGCCGTCCTACCCCAAAACCCCACCACTCCAGGGGACTCACGCTTCTCGGCGCTGCTGTAGGACCAAATTTGAACGTTGACGACGGCCCAGTCGCCCAGTGTCGATGACTTGCGCCATGTCGGGACAGATCCTTTGTACCCGTTGCCGCGAGCGGCCGGCCCCAGAATGTCTCGGAGGGCGGCCTTGAGTGCGTCCTGGGCAGTCACAGTCCGAGTCTCGGCGCCGAGCCGGACGATTTCTTGCCCTAGCGCGCACAGCAGTGCCCCCGGCAGTGCCCCCGGCAGGACTCGAACCTGCGACCAAGTCATTAGAAGTGACTCGCTCTATCCAACTGAGCTACGGAGGCGCGCGGCCCATTGTGGCCCAGCGGGGGCGGGCGGGCGATTCGGGTTGGCCCGGACCAGGGATGCTGACCGAAAGGGTGATTCCTCGGCGAACCGCCTCGCCGGGCCTCCCGGGCGTGGTCATCTGGGGAGGTGTCATGGAAGTCCGCACGGCGAACAGCCGTGTTGTCGATGTCGTCCGTGCTGGGCGCGGCTGCGCTCACGGGTGCGCTGTTCATGGGGGCGCCCAGCACGGCGACGGGCGAGCAGGCGCCGGTCCCTGCGGCGGTCGCGAAGCGGACACCGGTTGACATCAACCCGCTCGCGAACCGGACCTGGGGGGTCTACAAGGGGAGCGGTGACCAGGCCTGGACGCCGTACCTGCGCGCATCCGGCAAGCGGAAGCAGTTGCTGGCCAAGATCGCGCTGGCTCCCAAGGCCAAGTGGTACGGCCAGTGGATCCCCACGAACCAGGTGGCGGCGAAGGTGCGAGACCACATCGCCAACGCGCAGGCCGGTGATCCCGAGGCGCTGGTCCAGCTGACGGTCTTCCGGCTCAAGCCGTGGGAGGAAGAGGCGTGCAGGCGGCTCCCGACGGCCAAGGAGCAGCGGACGTACAAGAAGTGGATCGACCAGTTCGCCTCGGGGATCGGGGCCGCGCACGTCGCGCTGGTCCTGCAGCCGGACGGGCCGTTCGCGCTCTGCGCGCCGCACGGCTCGCAGCTTCCCTCGCAACTGGTCGGGTACGCCTCGCACGTGTTCAGCGCGCTGCCGAACACCAGCGTCTACATCGACGCGGGCGCGTCGGACTGGCTGCGCAAGGACCCGGCCAGGGCACTGCGGATCCTGGTGCCCGCAGGCATCGACACCGCACGTGGCTTCGCCCTCAACCCGACGCACTACGCCGCGACCTCCGACGAGATCGCGTACGGCACCGCGGTGGTGCAGGCCCTCGCGACCGCCGGGTACGTCGACAAGCACTTCGTGATCAACACCGCCGCGAACGGCGCCCCGTTCAACGGCTACGACTACCGCGGCCCGAACTTCGACAACGCCGCGACCTGCAAGACCAGGGGCCAGCAAGGTTGCGTCACCCTCGGCATCCCGCCGACCTAAGACGTCGCCAACCCGGCCTGGGGGCTCTCGCCGACCGATGCGGCCAACGCCGCGGCGTACGTCGACGGCTACCTGTGGATCGGGCGCCCGTGGCTGTTCATGCAGGCCGACCCGTTCGATCTGAAGCGGGCGCTCGCGGTGGCCCGGACCACGCCGTACTGACCGGCCTTGCCTAGGTCAGCCCAGGTGTTGACCCATCCACTCCTCGACGTCCGCCGAGGTGCGCGGGAGGGATGCGGAGAGGTTCACCGGACCGTCGGCGGTGACGACGATGTCGTCCTCGATGCGGATGCCGATGCCGCGCAGCTCCTCGGGGACGAGCAGGTCGTCCTGCTGGAAGTAGAGGCCGGGCTCGACGGTCAGGGTCATGCCAGGGAGCAGCCTGACCCAGTCGTCATCGGCGGTGCCGGTCTTGTATTCGCCGGCGTCGTGAACGTCCAGGCCGAGCCAGTGGCCGGTGCGGTG
>DOWL01000234.1:3868-4365 GCA_003519585.1 Nocardioides sp.
GTAGAGGCCGGGCTCGACGGTCAGCACCATGCCGACCTCGAGGTCGCCCTTGGGGTAGATGTCCGGCGAGGTGCCGTTGCAGTCGTGGACGTCCATGCCGAGCATGTGGCTGGTCCCGTGCAGGGTCCAGCGTGCGTAGACCTTCGACTCCGGGTCGAGCGCCTCCTCCGCGGAGACGGGGAGCAGATCGAGGTCCTCCAGCCCGTGGGCGAGCACGTCCATCGCGGCGTTGTGCGCGGAGAGGAACGGCGACCCGGCGACGGTCGCCTCGATGCCCTTCTGCTGGGCGGTGTAGACGAGGTCGTAGAGGTCGCGCTGCAGCGGGGTGAACCGCCCGTCGATCGGCAGGGTGCGGGTCACGTCGGCGGTGTAGAGGTTCTTGCCCTCGACGCCCATGTCGAGCAGCACCAGCTCACCGGGAGTGATCGGGCCGGTGTTGTCGATCCAGTGGAGCGTCGTCGCGTGGTGGCCGCCGCCGACGATCGAGTCGTAGCCTG
>DOWL01000234.1:4495-11139 GCA_003519585.1 Nocardioides sp.
GTCGTTGCCCATGGCGCGAGCCCGCCGGTGGAAGGTGCCCTCGATCCACCGCTCGCCGTACGCGAGCACCTGTCGCCACTCGCGGACGCAGTCCTCGAAGCCGAGCGTGGTGATGTCGCACGCCTCTTGGAGCTCGGCGATCTCCCAGTCGTCCTTGATCAGCCGCAGCTCGCCGACGACGCGCTGCAGGTCGGCGTCGAGCGACTCGTCGGCTGCCACCATCCGGTCGACCTCGGCCGAGACGCCGCGGAGCACCCGGGTCTTGGCAGTGCCGTTGGACGTCAACGCGTCCTGGAGCCGGTCGATATGGCGGCACTCGATCCCGAGCGAGGACGACAGCTCGTGGAGTGAGGGGCGCCGACCGGCCCACAGCTCGCCGTACTGGCGGTCGCGGAAGAACTCGTCGGTGTCGCGCGACGAGCGCGGGCGGGCATACAGGACCGCCTCGCCGTCCTCGAGCACCAGCACTGCGTCGCTGGTCTGGTTGCCGCTGAAGTAGGTGTGCGCGGTGTCGGAGCGGAACTTGTAGTCGGTGTCGTTGGCGCGGACCTTGAAGGTGCCCGCCGGCAGCACGATCTGCTCGCCCGGGAACATCGAGGCCAACGTGGCACGCCGCTCGGCGGCCCGATCGGCGACCGGCTGGCGGGGGAGGTCGAGTTCGCGGTCGCCCCAGCCGGTGCGCATGAACGCGGCGTAGGCCTCCGGGACCGCGGGGTCGTGGGACTCGACGTGCAGCTCACGTGGGGTCTTCATGTCGTCCTCGGCTACGGCGTCGTGGTTCTGCTCGCTCACCTTCGTCACTGTACGCCGGGGCGCGGGCCCGAGTCCCGTTCGACTTAGACTCCCCGCCATGGCCGCCGGTCCGCGTCGTGACAGCCGGGTGTTCACCGTCGTGGTGATCACCCTGGTCTGCCTCGGCGCGCTGCCGATGCTGCTGATCATCGCCCTCTCCAGCGCCCCCTCGATCGCCATCGTGGCCACGATCCTGGCGGCGATCCCGGTCGTCCCGCTGGTGCTCTGTTATCTGTGGCTCGACCGCTACGAGCCCGAACCCCGACGGCTGTTGCTCATGGGGCTGTTGTGGGGAGCGTTCGCGGCGACCTTCGGGGCGCTGGTCGTGCAGGGCATCGGCGGCCTGTTCGCCGGCGTCAGCTCCAACACGAGCCTCGCCCTGCTGGCGCCCGTCACCGAGGAGGCGAGCAAGGGGCTGTTCCTGCTCCTGCTGCTGTGGTGGCGGCGGGCGGAGCTCGACGGGATCCTCGACGGCATCGTCTACGCCGGCATGATCGGCATCGGCTTCGCCTTCACCGAGAACATCCTCTACCTCGGCGCCGCCTACAACGGCACCGACGGCCTCGGGCCTGGTGGCGTCGCCGGCCTGACCCAGACGTTCGTGTGGCGCTGCCTGTTCAGCCCGTTCGCGCACCCGCTGTTCACGGCCTTCACCGGCATCGGGGTCGGCATCGCGGTGTCCACCCGCAATCCGGTCGTGCGCTGGGTGGCCCCCATCGTCGGGTACCTCTGCGCTGTGCTGGCTCACGCGCTGTGGAACGCCTCGACGATCTGGGGCAACGACGGGTTCATCTTCGCCTACTTCCTGATCATGGTCCCGGCCTTCGCCGGGCTGATCTGGCTCGGGGTCTGGTCGCGCCACTCCGAGCGGAGGATGCTGGCGGCAGCGCTCGACGACGCGGCGCGACGCGGACTCTTCCCGGCGACCGACATCGGCTGGGTCGTGGACCTGCGAGCCCGGCGCGCCGCCCGGGCCTACGCCAAGCAGACCGCCGGCAAGCCGGGGGAGGACGCGATGCGCGACTACCAACAGGCCGCGATCGAACTCGGCTTCCTGCACCACCGCTATCTGCGCGGCACCGCACCCAAGGACTATGCCGTCCGCGGCCAGGACTTCCTCGCCCGGATCAACGCCATCCGCCCCGGCATTGCCTTCCCAGGACAGGTGGTTCCCGTCCGATGACGACCGTTCCCGGCCCCGCGAACCCCTTCAACGTCGCCCACGGCGCAGGTACGCCGACCGCCGGCTCGTACGGCACGGTGATGCTGACGGCGCTCGTCCGGCTGCATCACGCGCTGCAGGGCGTGCGGCTGCCCCTCGAACTTCCCGGCGTCGCCGAGCAGCGCACCGGGCTCAAGGAGATGGTCGACCAGCTCGAGGACTACGTCATCCCGCGGGTGACCACCCTGGAGGCCCCGCTGCTCGCCGTGGTCGGCGGCTCCACCGGCGCGGGCAAGTCGACGCTGGTCAACTCACTGGTCGGCCACAAGGTGACCCAGCCCGGACTGCTGCGCCCGACGACGCGCTCGCCGGTGCTGGTGCACCATCCCGACGATGCCGCGTGGTTCGGGGCCGACCGGCTGCTACCGGACCTTGAACGGGTCGAGCACATGACCACCGACCCCTCCGCGCTCCAGCTCGTGGCGGCCGACTCGGTGCCGCCCGGGCTGGCGATCCTGGACGCGCCTGACGTCGACTCGGTGGTTGAGGAGAACCGCGAGCTGGCCGCCCAACTGCTGGCCGCCGCCGATCTCTGGCTGTTCGTGACCTCGGCCGCGAGGTACGCCGACCAGGTCCCCTGGGAGTTCCTGCGCCAGGCCGCCGAACGCTCCACCGCCGTGGCGATCGTCCTCGACCGGACGCCGGAGGAGGCGGTGCAGACGGTGGCGACCCACCTGGCCCGGATGCTGGCCAGCCGGGGGCTCAAGGACTCACCGCTGTTCATCGTCCACGAGGGGCTGGTGAGCGACGAGGGGCTGCTGCCCGACGACCACGTCGTCGACATCCGCACCTGGCTGCAGACGCTGGCCGGCGACATCGCCGCCCGGCAGCAGGTCGTGATCCAGACCCTCGACGGCGCCGTGCGGACGCTCACCCGACGCACCTACCCGGTCGCCGACGCGGCCGCCGAGCAGACCGAGGCGGCCGACCGGCTGCGTGGCGACGCGGTGGCGGCCTACGACGAGGCGGTCTCGGCGGTGATCGCCGGCATGGAGGACGGCACCCTGCTGCGCGGGGAGGTGCTGGCCCGCTGGCAGGAGTTCGTCGGCACCGGTGAGCTGCTCAAGGGGCTGGAGAGCCGGGTGGGCCGGCTCCGCGATCGGATCGTCAACACCGTCAAGGGCAAGCCCCAACAGGCCGAGCGGGTCACCGTCGCCGTCGAGTCCGGGCTGGAGATGCTGATCCTGGAGCACGCCGAGGCCGCTGCCGAGCGGGCCGAGGCGTCGTGGCGCCAAGTGGCGTCCGGGCAGGCCCTGCTCAAGGACGCCGGCACCGAGCTCGGCCGGGCCTCGCGCGAGCTGCGCCGCAACGCCGAGCGCTCGGTGCGCGAGTGGCAGGCCGACGTACTGAACCTGGTACGCACCCAGGGTCAGGACAAGCGCACCACCGCGCGGTTCCTGGCCTTCGGGGTCAACGGGCTCGCGGTCGCCCTGATGATCGTGGTCTTCTCCTACTCCTACGGCCTGATGGGGGCCGAGGTCGGGATCGCCGGCGGCTCGGCGCTGCTCGGCCAGAAGCTGCTCGAAGCGGTCTTCGGCGACCAGGCGGTGCGCAGCCTCGCGGAGCAGGCGCGCACGTCACTCGAGGCGCGCGTCCGGGAGCTGTTCGCCGCCGAACAGGCGCGCTACACCGACCTGCTCGACAGCCTCGGCCTCGACGCCGAGGTCCCGGAGCAGCTGCGCCGCGCCTCCCGCCGGGTCGAGGACGCGAGGTACGCCGGACAGCGCGCCGAGTAGGCACCGATAGGGTGGATCTGCTGGCCCGTCCAACACGGCCAGGACCGCCAACACGCCGCTAGACCGAGGGAGCCGATGACCTCCTTGCTCGAGGGTGCCCGCAGGCTCGTGGCCCGCGGATCCGACCTCGGCGGCCGCATCGAGGCGCTCCAGTCGGCGGTCGGGGCCGCCCGTGGCCGCCTCGACGACGCGGTCGTCGACGAGGCGGAGGAGGTCGTCGAACGCGCTGCCGCCCGGCTCCGGCTTTCGGCCGACCACACCGTGGTCGCGATCGCGGGTGCGACCGGGTCGGGCAAGTCGTCGACGTTCAACGCCCTCACCGGACTCGAGCTGTCGGCCGTCGGCGTCCGCCGACCCACGACCTCGTGGGCCACCGCGTGTGTCTGGGGGAGCGAAGGCGCCCAGGAGCTGCTCGAGTGGCTCGGCATCCCACCGCGCCACCAGATCACTCGCGACTCGATGCTCGACAGCGCCGGCCTGATCGCCGGCCCGCGCGAGGACCGCGAGATGGAGGGCGTGGTCCTGCTGGACCTGCCCGACCACGACTCCACCGAGGTCGCCCACCACCTCGAGGTCGACCGGATCGTCAAGCTCGCCGATCTGCTGGTGTGGATCCTCGACCCGCAGAAGTACGCCGACGCAGCCGTGCACGACCGCTACCTCGCACCGCTGGCGAGCCACGCCGGCGTGATGCTCGTCGTGCTCAACCACATCGACACCGTGCCCGAGGAGCGCCGGGGCGCGATGCTCGCCGATGTGCGCCGGCTCCTCGATCAGGACGGGCTGGCCGAGGTGCCGGTGCTGGCCCTGAGCGCGCGCCACGGGCAGGGCATCGCGGAGTTGCGGAGCGAGATCGCCCACCGCGTCGCCGACAAGCGAGCCACCCGGCAGCGCATCGAGGCCGACCTCCGCGCCGTCGCCGGTCGCCTCAACGAGGAGTGCGGCAGCGGCAAGCCCCGCACCCTGGCCTCGGGCCGGGTGGGTGCCCTGGAGGAGGCGCTGGCCGACTCCGCGGGCGTGCCGACGGTGGTCTCCGCCATCGAGCGCTCGACCCGGATGCGGGCCCGCCAGGCGACGGGCTGGCCGGTCGTCTCGTGGATCTCCCGGCTCAAGCCCGACCCGCTGCGCCGCCTCCACCTCGACCTGGGCGCGGCTGGCAAGCACCTGACCGGACGAGCCCGGACGTCCATCCCCGAGGCGTCACCGGTGCAGCGCGCCAAGGTCGACACCGAGGTGCGGGCCCTGGCCGACGACGTATCGGCCGGGATGACCCCACCGTGGGCCGAGGCCGTCCGGAGGGCCTCGACCTCTCAGCTCGGTGACGTCAGCGACCGCCTCGACGCCGAGATCGCCGGCACCGATCTCGGCGTGGCCCGGATCCCGGCCTGGGCGAACGTCGTGCGGGTGCTTCAGTGGGTGCTCATCGTGGCCGCCCTGGTGGGCGCCGCGTGGACCGTCGCGCTCGCCGTCTCCGGGTCGCTCGGCGACGACTCGGTGCCGGCTCTTGGTGGCATCGACCTCCCGATCCTCCTGCTTCTCGGCGGTGTCGTGGTGGGCATCCTGCTGGCGTTGCTCTGTCGGCTCCTGGTCGACCTGACCGCACGCAACCGCGCGGCTGCGGCGGACCGGAAGCTCCGAGACGCGGTGCACCGCGTCTCGGCCGAGCTCGTGGTGGCGCCCATCGAGGCCGAGCTGGAGGCGTTCGCGACGGTGCGCACCGGCCTCGACGCAGCCCTGGCCAGCTGAGCTCGGATCCACCCCTACGCCGCCACCGTCTCGGCCACCACTCCCTCGCGCCGGCTGGTGCCCGTCCGGCGGAACTCACTGGTGCCGAGGCCGAGGTCGTGGCCCACCGAGACTGCGGTGACCTCGACGGAGGTGCGCTCGATGCCGTCCTTGATCCACGTGCTCTGGGCCAGCCGCCCGTGGACCACGACCGGGTCGGATCGGCGGAGGGAGTCGCGGCAGTTGTCGGCGAGCTGACGCCAGGCCTTGACGGTGTACCACTGCGTCGGGTCGTCGACCCACTCGGATCGCTGCCGGTCGAAGCGGCGCGGGGTTACGCCGAGGCGGAACTCCGCCACCGGAGTGTCGCCCGCGAGTCGGTGGCGGACGTCGCCGCCGAGCCAGCCGCGCAGGGTCACATAGGTCTCGTTCATCAGGGGTGTCTCCTTCGAGTCGGTGCCAGTCCTCCTGGCCTGACCCCGACGCTCCGGCACGGCTCCGACAATCGGGCGCGGCCGCCGTACCCCCTGTGGATGACCGGCCGGTGCGAGGCGATTGTGGATGGTTCGTGGCTCACAACTAGGCTCCGGAACCATGGCGGAATATGTCTTCACCTTGCGCAACGTGCGCAAGGCCCACGGTGACAAGGTCGTCCTCGACAACGTCACCCTCTCGTTCCTGCACGGTGCCAAGATCGGCGTCGTCGGGCCCAACGGCACCGGCAAGTCGACGCTGCTCAAGATCATGGCCGGCCTCGAACACGCCAACAACGGCGACGCCATCAAGGACCCCGACGCGACCGTCGGCATGCTCCAGCAGGAGCCGCCGCTCACGGAGGGCAAGACCGTCCTGGAGAACGTCCAGGAGGCGGTCGGCGACATCATGGGCAAGCTCCACCGGTTCAACGAGGTGTCCGAGGCGATGGGCGACCCCGACGCCGACTTCGACGCCCTGATGAAGGAGATGGGCGACCTCCAGACCGACCTCGACAACGCCAACGCCTGGGAGCTCGACAGCCGCCTCGAGCAGGCGATGGACGCGCTGCGGTGCCCGCCGTCCGACGTCCTCGTCGACACGCTCTCGGGTGGTGAACGCCGCCGCGTCGCGCTCTGCAAACTGCTGCTCCAACAGCCCGACCTGCTGCTCCTCGACGAGCCCACGAACCACCT
>DOWL01000138.1:0-158 GCA_003519585.1 Nocardioides sp.
GGGGTAGGCCGACAGCACCAGCGCGACCCGCCGTTCCGGAGCCGGGGTATGCCGAAGTCGGGCGTGGTTGACCGCGATCCGGGCGACCCGGGCGCAGCGCTCGGCGTCGGCGACGTAGCGGGGGAGTCCGTCCTCGTCGATCTCCTTGAACGAGAACG
>DOWL01000138.1:269-956 GCA_003519585.1 Nocardioides sp.
CGTCGATCTCCTTGAACGAGAACGGCGCGGTGATGATCCGGCCGTCGAACTCCGGGATCGCGATCTGCGTGGCGGAGTCGAGCGGCGTGACGCCGTCGTCGGAGGCCTCCCATTCGGCGCGACTCGTGGTGAGGCAGAGCCCCTGGAGCACCGGGATGTCCAGGGCCTCGATCCGCTCGACGTCCCAGGCCTCGTCGTCCTCGCCGGCACTCGCCGAGGCGGGGGTGCTGCCTCCGGCCGCGAGCACCGTCACGACGAGGGCATCGAGGGTGCCGAGCGCGGCGTACAGCTCGTCGGGCGCGGAGCGCAGCGAGCCTGCGAAGACCGGGACTCCGACCGCCATCCCGGTCGCGTCCACCGCGTCGGCCAGTGCGTGTGCGAACGCGGCGTTCCCGCTGGCCTCGTGGGCGCGGTAGTAGAGGACGCCGACCCGCGGCCGGTCCGACGGCCGCTCGGCCATGCCCCACGCCGCGATCTCTCGCGGTGGTTCGAAGCCCTCGCCGGTGAGCAGCACGGTGTCGGAGAGGAAGGCATGCAGTTGGGCGAGGTTGTCCGGGCCGCCCTCGGCGAGGTAGCGGTGGGCATCCGCTGCCACCCCGATCGGGACCGAGGAGAGCTCCATCAGCTCGGCGTTCGGCTGCTGCTCACCGCCCAGCATCACGACCGGCACGCCGGTGGCGCGGATCC
>DOWL01000138.1:1019-8867 GCA_003519585.1 Nocardioides sp.
GCAGCCCTTGCCGGTGTTCACCTGGACGGCCGGCACGCCGGTGGCGCGGATCCGGGTGAACCCGGCGCAGAGGTCCTGCGGCGAGCCGAGGATCCGGCCGACCACCAGGTCGCAGCCCTCGATCACCTCGGCCATCGACTGGTGGCCGGGTCGTGCAGGGTTGGCGTAGACGTAGTCGGCACCCGACGCCCGGGCCGAGAGCAGATCGGTGTCCGACGTGGACAGCAACGCGATGCGCATCGTTTCTCCTGGGGTTCTCGCCCCTGTCGGCGGAGGTCCCGTGGCCAGTGTCTGGCTGGTCGCACGCGAGCTGCACGCGCGATTCACAGTGGCGGAACCGCCCCGGAGTCACACCGGGTTCCTGGTCCACGAGACGTAGTGTGGGTCAGCCTAGTGGACCGTCACGGCTCAGCGAGGGCGACCGCGAGCGCCACGGGCTCCATCCCCGGTTTCGTCCCGGCTCGAACACCTCCGCGGATCCGCACTCGGGTTCCGCAATCTCAGCAACCACATCGCCCGATCCCTGCTCGACACCGCGGCTTCAGACCACGGCTGCACCCCCCCATCGTGAAGAGCCGGTTTCGAGCCCTTTCGTGAGAGTCCCTGAACCGAACTTCAACAACTGACGCGTTCTCTGTAAGGTGAGCCTGCCCTAATGACACGCTCCAGCTGACATACCGGAAAGCGAAGATCTTGAAGCGCACCCTGGTCGCCCTGTCCCTCGTGGTGAGCGTCGCCGTGGCCGGAGCCGGCTGCTCCAGCGACGACGACGGCCCGAAGCTGGTGGTCTACAACGCCCAGCACGAACAGCTGCTGGAGGAGATCGCGCCGAAGTTCGAGAAGAAGACAGGCATCCACGTCGAGCTCCGCAACGGCTCGGACTCCGAGCTCGCGGCTCAGCTGATCCAGGAGGGCGATGCGTCGCCGGCGGATGTGTTCCTCACCGAGAACAGCCCCGCGATGTCGGCGGTCGAGCGGGCCGGCCTGTTCGCGCCGCTGGAGGCGGCCGCGACCGATCCGATCCCGGCGCAGTACCGGCCCGAGAGCGGACTCTGGACCGGGTTCGTCGCCCGGTCGACCGTGCTCGTCTACAACCCGAGCCTGATCAGCGCCGACGAGCTCCCGCCGTCGATCATGGATCTGGCCGATCCCGAGTGGGCCGGCAAGGTGTCGTTCTCGCCGACCGGTGCCGACTTCCAGGCGATCGTCGCCGCGGTGCTCGACCTCGAGGGCGAGGACGCCACCGTCGCCTGGCTCGACGGGCTCAAGGTCAACGGCACGGTGTACGACGGCAACAACGTCGTGCTCGAATCGGTCAACTCAGGTGAGATCGCGACCGGCATCGAGTACCACTACTACTGGTATCGCGACCAGGCGGAGTCCGGGGAGAACAGCGACAACAGCGAGCTGTACTTCTGGGGCAACCAGGACCCGGGGGCGTTCCTCAGCATCTCCGGCGCCGGTGTGCTGAAGAACGCCGAGCACCCCGACGAGGCCCAGGAGTTCGTCGCCTACCTCACGAGCGAGGAGGGGCAGCAGGCACTCGCCGACAGCTATGCGCTCGAGTACCCCCTCAACCCGGCCGCGAGCCTGCCCGACACCGTCAAGCCGTTCGACGAGCTGCAGCCGCCCACCGTCGCGATCAGTGACCTCGACGGCGACAAGGTGGTAGAGCTGCTCTCCAATGCGGGGTTCGTCCTCTGAGCGTCGTCGAGGTCGCTGACCCGCGGGCGAGAGCACCTCGCCCGGGCGGGCGCTCGCCGCGACCTCCGGCGGTGCTGGTGACCCTCGGCCTGCTGGTCGCCGCGACCAGCCTGCTCCCACTGGCCTTCGTGATCGTGGAGTCGGTCGAGCTGGGTCTGGCCGACGCCTGGCAGCTGCTGACCAAGCCGCGCTTCGACGACCTGCTCTGGAACACCACCCGCCTGCTCGTGGGCGGGGTGGCGCTCAGCGTGGTCCTCGGCGTCGGCGGCGCCTGGCTCGTGGTCCGCACCGACCTGCCCTTCACCGGGCTCTGGCACGGCCTGCTGTGCGCGCCGTTGGCTGTGCCGGCGTTCGTCAACGGCTACGCCTGGGTGTCCACCACACATGCGGTGCAGTCCTATCCCGGCGCGGTGCTCGTTGTGAGCCTCTCCTACTATCCGCTGGTCTACCTCCCGACGGTGGCCGCGCTGCACCGCCTCGACTCGTCGGTCGAGGACGTGGCGGCCAGCCTCGGCACCGGCGCCTGGTCGTCGTTCACGCGGGTCGTGCTCCCCGCGATCAGTCCGGCGGTGCTCGGCGGCGCCCTGCTGGTCGGCCTCCACCTGCTGGCGGAGTACGGCGCGCTCCAACTGCTCAACTATCCGACGCTGACCACCGGGATCCTCGAGACGTACCGCCTCTCGTTCAACGGCCCGGCCGCGACCACGCTCGCCCTGGTGCTCGTGGTCTTCTGCCTGGTCCTGCTCGGTCTCGAGCTGTTGCTGCGGGGGCGGCGGCGGCGCTCGCGGGTCGGCTCGGGTGTGGCCCGCACGGCCACCCGGCACCGGCTCGGTCGGGCGACCCCGGCCTGGACGGGAGCCTTGGTCGCGTTCGTGATGCTGACCCTGGGCGTGCCACTCCTGAGCCTGGTGCGCTGGCTGGTGCGCGGCAACTCCTCGTCGCTGCCGGACGGCGATCTGGGTGCTGCGCTGGGCACGACGCTCGGCCTCGCCATCGCGGGCGGTCTGCTCACCACCATCGCCGCGCTGCCGGTGGCCTGGCTCGCCGTCCGCTACCGCGGCGCGCTCGTCACCCTGATCGAGCGCGCGGTCTACCCGGCCAACGCTCTGCCCGGCATCGTGGTCGCCCTGGCGCTGGTGACGATCTCGATCCGAGCGGTCCCGTCGCTCTACCAGACCCTCCCGGTGCTGATCGCGGGCTACACGATCCTGTTCCTCCCGCGCGCCGTCGTGAGCGCGCGCGCCACGCTGGAGCTCGCACCGCCGGTGCTCGACGACGTAGCCACCTCGCTCGGCTGCTCCCGTGCCGGCGCCGCCCGCCGGGTCACTCTGCCCTTGATGCTCCCCGGCCTGGCCGCCGGGATGGCGCTGGTCGCTCTCGCGGTCGGCACCGAGCTGACCGCCACTCTGTTGTTGTCGCCGATCGGCACCTCGACGTTGGCGACGGAGTTCTGGTCCCGCGCCTCGGCGGTCGAGTACGGCGCCGCGGCGCCGTACGCGCTGGCCCTGATCCTGCTCTCGGTGCCGGCGACCTGGCTGCTCGGCCGGGCCGCGGTCCGCACGGACGCGGGGAGGTCTGGATGACCGGGCTCTGGGTGCGGGGGCTGACGAAGTCGTTCGGGTCAGCTGGATCCGTACGAGTCCTCGACGGCGTCGACCTCGACGTACCCGAGGGCATCACCGCGGTCCTCGGTGCCTCCGGCTGCGGCAAGACCACCCTGTTGCGGCTGGTGGCCGGATTCCTGGAGCCGGACGCCGGCACCGTCCGGCTCGGCGATCGGGTGGTCGCGGGCGAAGGTCGGCCGGTGCCTCCGCGGGCCCGGCGGATCGGGTACGTCCCGCAGGAGGGTGCGCTCTTCCCACACCTCGACGTGGCGGCCAACATCGCCTTCGGGCTCGGGCGACGGTCGGGCCGCGGTGGTGCCGAGGGTCGGCGACGGGTCGAGGAGATGCTCGACCTGGTCGAGTTGCCGCATGCGGTGGCGACTCGGCAGCCGCACGAGCTCTCGGGCGGGCAGCAGCAGCGGGTGGCGCTGGCCCGCGCGCTCGCACCAGGCCCCGAGGTGGTGCTGCTCGACGAGCCCTTCTCCTCCTTGGATGCCGGGCTGCGGGAGGAGACCGGGCGGACCGTCGCACGGGCGCTGCGCTCCAGCGGGTCGACCGCCATCCTGGTCACCCACGACCAGGGCGAGGCGCTCTCCCTGGCCGACCAGGTCGCGGTGATGGCCGCGGGCAGGTTCCTCCAGGTCGCCGCACCGGGCGAGGTCTACCTCGACCCCGCGACGCCGGCGGTGGCGTCGTTCGTCGGTCACGCGGCGCTGGTCCCGGGCACGGCCGTGGCCGGCCTCGCGGAGACGGCACTCGGTCAGGTCTCCGTGCGCGGGGTTCGTGAAGGTCGCGTGTTGTTGGCGGTGCGCCCCGAGCAGGTCGAGGTGACGACGAAGGACGAGCCGGGCTGCCGGCCGGCCGAGGTGCTCGAAGTCTCGTTCTTCGGCCACGACGCCACGGTCCGTGCCAGGGTGTCCGGCCGCGACGACGTGGTCGAGGTGACCGCCCGGGTGCCGGCCAACGGCGTACCCGAGCCCGGCACCCAGATCGGCATCCGGGTCGCGGGCGAGGTCCTGGCGTTCGGCGGTGACCGATCGTGACCACCGTCCCGGTACGGCGGCCGGTGGGCCGTCCGGAGACGCGGTCGAGCCCCCAGCCGAGCCCCCAGCCGATCACCCAGCCGACCCATTGGCTGCTCGGCGGCGCGGGGTCCGAGGCGGCGCTGGTCGAGGGTGACCGGGTGGTCAGCTACGCCGAACTGCTGACCCTCGTGGACACCGAGCGGGAGCGGCTCGGCGCCAGGCACCTGGTCGCGCTGGAGGCCTCCGCAACGGTCGACTTCGTGGTCTCCTACCTCGCGGCGCTCGCCGATGGTCACCCCGTCCTCCTCCTGGCCGAAGGAGACGTAGACCGGCACGCGCACCTGCTGAAGACCTACCGCCCCGGGATCCGCACCGGGCTGCACCCCGACCTGGCGCTGCTGCTGTCGACGTCGGGCTCGACCGGGTCTCCCAAGCTGGTGCGCCTATCGCGCGACAACGTGCTCGCCAACGCACGCAGCATCGCCGACTACCTCGACCTGCGGGACACCGATGTCGCGATCACGTCGCTCCCGTTGCATTACTGCTATGGCCTCTCGGTCCTGCACAGCCACCTGCTCGTCGGTGCCACCGTGGTCCTCACCGACCTCTCGGTCGCCGACGCATGCTTCTGGGACCTCGCGGAGGGCGCCGGGGTGACCGGCCTGGCCGGCGTGCCCCACACCTTCGCGCTCCTCGACGCGATCTCCTTCGGCCGTTGCGTCCTCCCGCGGCTGCCCTCGCTGCGCTACCTCACCCAAGCCGGCGGCCGGATGGCGCCCGAGCGGGTCCGGCACTACGCCGGGCTGCTGCACGAGCGCGGTGTCGACCTGGTCGTGATGTACGGCCAGACCGAGGCGACCGCGCGGATGGCGTACCTGCCACCCGAGCTCGCCCTCGACCACCCCGAGGCGATCGGCGTACCGATCCCCGGTGGCACGCTGCGGATCGAGCCGCTGCCGGACACTCCGCCGGGCACCGGTGAGCTCGTCTACGCCGGTCCCAACGTGATGATGGGGTACGCCGATTCGGCCGCCGACCTCGCTCGCGGCCCGGAGCTGATCGAGTTGCACACCGGAGACCTGGCGCGCGAACTCGACGGCGGCTTCTTCCAGGTGGTCGGCCGGCTCGACCGGCAGGCCAAGGTGCTGGGCCATCGGGTCGACGTCGATCGGGTCGAGGGCGGGTTGGCCGATGCGGGGCTCGACGTCCGGCTCCTGGCCCGGCCCGACTGTCTCTGGGCATTCGTCGTCGGCGCCCGGTTGCGGGGCCGGGTGCGCGACCTGGTGATCGGCGCGACCGGGCTGCGCGGAGCGGCGGTGCGCGTGGTCGTTCTCGATCGGCTACCGAAGACGGCTGCGGGCAAGCCGGACGACTCACTGCTCTGCGAGCACGTACGTCGCGAAGAGCTGCTCGCCGGCCCGACGACCACCGGGCCGGTGACTGCCGCGGAGATCCGCGACCTCTACGCGGTGGTCCTCGGGCGACCCGAGGCCCAGGTCGGCGACTCGTTCGTCGCGCTCGGTGGTGACTCGCTGTCCTACGTCGAGGTCTCGACCCGGCTGGGGGCGCGGCTGGGCGACCTCCCCCGGGACTGGCCGACCAGGAGCGCCACCGAGCTTGCCGGACTCAGGGCGGCGTCCGACCCGGCGCCTCGACGGCGCGGCGTGCCGGTGGACACCTCGGTGGCGCTCCGTGCCGTCGCCATCACGCTGGTCGTGGTCACGCACGCCGATCTCTTCCAACTGCAGGGTGGGGCACACGTGCTGCTCGCCATCGCCGGCTACAACCTCGCCCGGTTCCAGCTCGCGCTTCCCGGGCGTCGCGCACGGGTGGGCGCCTTGCTGCGGAGCGCCCGGTCGGTCGCGATCCCGGCGATGCTGTTCATCGGCGCGCTCGCGGCTGTCGGCCACGAGTACCGCTGGCCGACCGCGCTCCTCCTGAACGGCGCGCTCGGCGGAGACACGTGGGACCCGCAGTGGCAGTTCTGGTTCCTCGAGACGCTCGTGTGGAGCTACGTCGCGCTGGCCACACTGCTCGCCGTACCCCTGGTCGGTCGAGCCCAGCGAGCAGCGCCGTTCGTCGCCGCGCTCGTCGTGCTCGCGCTCGCGCTCGCGCTGCGCTACGGGTGGACCGGCGTCGAGGCCGGGACCACCGAGCGCTACACCACTGGCGTCGTCGCCTGGTGCCTCGCGCTCGGCATCTGTGCTGCCTACGCGCAGGAGCGTTGGCAGCGTCTGCTGGTCGCGCTGCTCGCGGTCGTCGCGACCGCCGGCTTCTTCGGCGACGCACTGCGTGAGGCGATCGTCGTGGGAGGGGTGCTCCTACTCCTGTGGGGACGCCCGGTCCGGCTGCCGGCGTGGCTCGCCTCGACGCTGGCGGTCCTCGCGTCGGCATCGCTGTGGATCTACCTCACGCACTGGCAGGTCTACCCGCCGCTCGAGGACAGCGGTCACCAGCTGCTGGCCATCCTCGCGTCGCTGGTCGTCGGGGTAGCGGTCTCCGTGCTGGTGACGCTGGCGTCGCGAGCGATCCGCCTCATCGGTAGCCGCTGATCGATCCCGACGGCGTCGCAGTGGCTTGGTCAGGGCGTAGGCGCCCATGCTGATCGTGCCGAGGACCATCATGTGCACGCCGGCCGCGTCGGCGACGCCGACCGAGGCCACCGCACTGGGTGCCGCCACCGCCCAGCCACGCACCTGACGGCTGCGCGCGGAACCGGTCGAGGCCCACGTCGCGAAGTGCTCACAGTTGTTCCTGACCAGGTGATATCCCTTGGCGCCCAGCCGCGACTCCGCCGCAGCGACGATCTCGTCGACGGGCAGACGCCGACGGTAGCTGCGGACCAGGACCGGCCCGCCCGCAGCGAACGACTCCAGCGAGGTCCGCTCGACCCGTCGACCGGCGCGGCGCAGACCGCCGTAGTGGATCACCGTCCCGTCGCCGCAGTCGATCCCGTGGTGGGTGTAGCGGCGACCGCGGCGTACGTAGAGATGGTCACCGCGGGTCATCGTCGCGCCTCACCACGAGCTCGCAGGCGCGGCCTGGTCGAACACGTAGCGCCGGAACACCCAGAACCGGGTCGCGGCACTCAAGCCGAGGCCGATCACGTTGGCAGAGACGTTGTCGGCCACCGGACCGGTCAACCGCAGACCGTAGCGGCTGATGCCCAGGCAGATCACCGGGATGGTCATGGTCAGGGCGCCGAGCACGAAGAACCTGACCAGCCCGTCGGCGGCCGAACCAGACGTCCGGTCCCGGAACGTCCAGGCCCGCATCCCGGCGTACGCCACCAACCCGGCCACCAGGTTCGCCAGCACGAATGCGGCGATCGGCTGGTCCCGCAGCGGAGCGACGCCGAGAAAGAGTCCGTGGACCAGGCCGTTGAAGCCTACGAACGAAACCAGCGTCGCGACGCCGCCCACGGTGAGGAAGCGCGCCACCTCGAGGAGCAACTCACGCCTGGATCCCCATGTCCTGCTCACTGCGTCGACAGTACCCGCGCGTGCTGCGCCAAG
>DOWL01000138.1:8984-22159 GCA_003519585.1 Nocardioides sp.
GTGTCGGAAGTTGTTGGATGGTTGGCGTGCTCAAGGTGCGTGCATCGCGAGGCGCAGGAACGACGCTCCACCTGTACATCCAGCGAGTTGCGGTAACGGAGCGAGGTTGGTTCCGCAGGCTCTTCGACAGCTTGGCGTTGGTCACGCTCTTGGACGCGAGCTCGCGGCTGGTGATCGTGCCCTTGGCGAGGTCCTTGCCCTGGATTGGCTGACCCGATCGGGCGGTTTCGGCCTCGGGCCGCACTGGCGCCCTTGACGCTCAGCGGCCGTAGACCGATACCTCGGTGGCCTTGACGGAGAAGGTGACGCGGAGCCCGGGAGCCAACTCGAGTTCGGCGGCGGCTTGCACGGTCACGTCGGCGTGCAGAGATCCCGCGTGCACCCGGATGGATTCGGCCATCGGCTCCACCTCGGTCACGGTCACGTCGAAGGTGTTGCGGGGGCTGCCCTCGACCCGGTTGCGATAGACGGCCACGGCACCGGGCCGGAATGTCGCGATCGCCTCCGCGCCCTCGACGGGCGTGTCGCCCTCGGCGTGACCTTGGACGCGCACTCCGTCGGCCGTCTCGACCGCGCCCGCGCGCCACGTGCCGGTGACCAGGTTGAGGCCGGCCAAGCGGGCCGCGAACGGCCTCCGTGGCCGCGTCAGGACGTGGTTGCTGGCGCCTTCCTCGACGACTCGTCCCTGTGACAGAACCACGACGCGGTCGGCCATCAGGAGCGCGTCGAGGGGATCGTGGGTGACGATGATGGCGGTCTGGTCGGCCAGGACCCGGCGGAGGGTCTGGCGCAGGGCCGGGAGCACGGCGACGTCGAGGGCCGCCATCGGCTCGTCGAGGAGCAGCAACGCGGGCTCGGTCGCCAGCGCTCGCGCGACGGCGACGCGCTGCGCCTGCCCACCGGACAGCTGGGCGGGGCGACGTTCGGCCAGCTCTCCCACACCGACCTCCTCGAGCCAGCGGTGAGCGCTCTCCCGCGCAGCGGCCTTCCTGATGCCTCGGCTTCGTGGTCCGAAGGCGACGTTCTCAAGAACGCTCAGGTGCGGGAAGAGCAGCGGCTCCTGGCCCAACAGCGCCGTACGGCGGGCGTGCGGCGGGACGCTGACCGAGAGGCCCGACGGCGCTGCATCCGTGAGCGTCTCGCCGTCCAGGACCACCCGGCCTCGGTCGGGCACCAGCAGTCCGGCAGCGACGGCAAGTGCGGTCGACTTGCCGGAACCGTTGGGGCCGAGCAGTGCCAGCGTCTCGCCGGAGGCGACAGCCAAGGCGACATCGACATCGCGGTTCCGCACCGCGCACGACAGCTGGAAGCTCATAGTGCGCTCCGACTCTGGCGCGCCAGCCCGATCACCAGCACGGCCACGACCACCAGGACCAGAGCGAGCGCGACGGCGGCGTCCGGGTCGGTCTCCCGTTGCAGGTAGATCTCGAGCGGAAGGGTGCGGGTCCGGCCTTGCAGGCTCCCCGCGAAGGTGATGGTCGCTCCGAACTCACCCAACGAACGAGCGAAGGCGAGCACCGCGCCGGACATCAATCCGGGGAGGACGAGCGGCAGGGTGATCCGGCGGAACACCGTGGTGGGCCCCGCGCCCAACGACGCGGCCACGACCTCGTACCGCTGCCCAGCTGTCCGTAGTGCGCCTTCGAGGGACACGACCAGGAAAGGCAATGCGACGAAGGTCTGCGCCATCACCACGGCCACGGTCGTGAACGCGATCTGGATGCCCAGCGCGTCGAGCTCCGAGCCCAGCAACCCGCGCCGGCCGAAGGTGTAGAGCAGTGCCAGCCCGCCCACGACCGGTGGCAACACCAGTGGCAGGAGGACCAGCGATCGCAGCACGCCCAGGCCCGGAAAGTCGCGTCGTGCCAGCACCAGCGCGAGTGGCACCCCGAACACGACACACAGACCGGTGCTGGCTGCCGAGGTCTTCAGGCTCAACCAGAACGCCGCACGCGAACTCTCCGAGGTGATCAGCGTGCCGAAGTTGGGCCAATCGACCCGAGCCACGATCGCCAGCAGGGGGAGGAGCACGAAGCCCGCCCCGAGGACGGCCGGCACGTAGATCCAACGCGGCAGCCCCACCTGAGGTGGTGCTCCGCGAGCGCCGCGCCCGCGGTCGTCAGGGCTTGCCGAAGCCTGCTTCTTCCAGGATCGACTGGCCCTGGTCGCCGAGGACGAAGTCGATGAAGTCCTGCGCCAGGTCACTGTTCTCCGAGTCCTTCAACGCGACGATCGGGTAGGTGTTGACCACCTGGTCGGACTCGGGGAAGGGTACGCCCTCGACCGCGTCGCCTGCCGCCGTCACGTCGGTCACGTAGACGACGCCGGCGTCGGCCTCCCCCGAGGTCACCTTGCCGAGCACATCGGTGACCGACTGCTCCTCACTGACCGGGCTGATGGTGACGCCCGTCGCCGCTTCCATCTTCTCGGTCGCGGCACCGCATGGCACCTCGGGAGCGCACACGACGACCTTGAGGTCGGGGTTCGCCAAGTCCGCGAACGACGTCACACCGGCCGGGTTGCCGGGCGGTGTCGCAATCTCGAGCGTGTTCGTCGCGAAGTCCTGCGGCTCCCCGTCCTGGAGATCGTCGGCGGTGACCTTGTCCATGTTCGCTGTGTCTGCCGAGGCGAACACGTCGGCCGGCGCACCTTCCTGGATCTGCGAGACCAGGTCGGAAGAGCCGCCGAAGCTGAACTCGACCTTCACGCCATCGTGATCGGCCTCGAAGTCCTTGCCCATCTCGGTGAACGTGGAGGTCAGTGACGCTGCCGCGAACACGGTCAGGGTCGTGTCACCTCCGCCGTCCCCGTCCGAATTGCCCGAATCGCCGCAGGCCACGAACGCCGCCGCACTCAAAGTCAGCGCGACGAAGAGCCGCACTCCGCCGGTCATTCCCATGACGTCGATACAATCACAATACCTATGCAATGCCTAGGTAGACCGCTGTCAGGCACCGCCGTACACGCCCGTCGGCCTCGAGCTTGCGGGCCGACCCCACGTCCTGGCTGACACGCCCTAGCCTCGGTTCGACGGCTTGGCGCGCGCCTGGGGTCGCGCACCTGGGTCTGCGTGAGGTTCGCGGAGCGCGATGACAACGGTCGACAGCACGATGACCGTGGCGCCGGCCCATTGCCGTGGGTCGAGTCGATCACCGGTCAGGTAACCGGCGGCCACTCCGAACGCGGGGATGAGGGTCAAGAACGCCCCCGCGTACGACGCAGGGACCTGCCGGAGTCCCGCGAGGTAGAAGGTGAAGCCAAGGCCGTAGTACAGGACACCGGATGTACCCGCAGCCAACCAGACCCCGGGAGACGCCAGGCCGTCCGCGTCCCATCCGGTGCCGCCGAGCAGAGCGACGACTGTCGCGAGGACAACGGCGAACGCCAGGGCCGCGACCTGCTGCGCGAGCACGACCATCGACGAGGAGTCGTCGAGCAACAGCACTCGGGTGAGCACGGTGTAGACGGCGCAGAAGCCGATCGAGACCACCGTGAGCGTGATGCCTCGCACGTCGCCGGTGGCACCTGGTTGATAGACCACCAGAAGTGCGCCGGTGACCGCGAAGCCGAGGGAGACCGCGAGTCCGAGTGGGATGTGCTCGCGGAGCACGAGTGCCGCGAGCAGCACGATGGCCACAGGTTCGAGTGCCCACAGCAGGACGGACATGCTGGCGGAGATGGTGGTGAGCCCGACGAGGCCGAGTGCGTAGGCGATGCCGGGGTTGATGACTCCGAGCACGCTCAGCCGTCGCATCGGGGGAGTCCAGGAGAACGTCTGGCGGCGCATCAGCGCGAGGACGAGCAAGAAGGCCCAACTCGCGGTCAGTTGCATGGGTAGCAGGGTGAGGGGCGCGACATCGTCGACGGCCTGCTTGGACGCGACGGTGCCGAGTCCCCAGCAGGCGGCCGCGGTGATGAGCGAGGCCACGGCGATGGGTGGCACGGAACGGCGGGGGGTGGTTCGAGGAGGCATGACCAGACTCCGGTCGAGGTCGAGAGGGCAGGACTGAGCGACGGCGCCGCGTGGGGCGCCAGCGGCGTCAGTTCGCCGGGTCCTCGGCCTCGCAGCAGTCGTAGCCGGGAAGTCGGCAGGGCTTCGCCGGTCGACGCGAGCAGACCTCGCCGCCCGCGGGAGACACGGCGCTCATCGCGGGCCGTTCGGGGCGGGCACCGGCTCCGCGGCGGGGTCGTGTGGACGGACGAGGGCGGTCGCGCCGAGACAGCCGAGGGCCAGAACGACGAACGCGGCGGCGTATCCACCAACTGCGGACGCGAGGAGGGTCCCGACCCACGGGGCGAAGGCGGCTGCGGCCATGACCGCGCCGGAAAGGATGCCGTTGCGCGCCCCGAAATCATGGGTTCCCCAGCGGTCACTGACCGCGGTGGCCTGGATGAGGGTGAAGATGCCGCGGGCCGTCCCCGCTGCGAAGGACAGGGCGCAGACGACGAGCACCGGTTGGTGGACGACCGCCAACGCCAGCGTCGTGAGGCTGGCCGCCCCCAAGGTGCCCACCGTACGGACCCGGGCGGAGTACCGGATGAGGACCGGCCTGTAGAACAGCCGGCCGACCACCTGGCCGGCGCCCCCGATGCCGAGTGCCACCGCGGCTTCGGTGGTGGTGAGCCCGTGCTGGATAAGCAGCGGGACGAGGTTCACCACGACGGCGTACACGCAGAACCCGCCGAGCGTCATCGCCGCCACGAGCAGCACGAACTCCGGCTGGTGTACGACGCGGCGCCGCGCGGGGTCGTGGAGCACGGACCCGGCGAGGTGGCCGGTGAGCGGCGTCCAGGAAGCGGCGAGCCCGAGCCAATGGAGCGGGATGGTGCCGACAAGCACCACCGCCAGGCAGACGTACGTCGTGCGCCAACTCACGTGGTCGACCAGTACCGCGGTGATCGGCGCGAAGACAGTGGAGGCCAGTCCCGCGACGAGTGTGACCGCGGTGAGCGCCTTGACCCACTGGTCGCCGGCCCAGCCGGTAACGGCTGCGAACGCCGGTGCGTAGAGGGTGCCGGACATGGCCACCCCGGCGAGGAGCCAGGCCAGCAGGAAGCTGGGGAGATTGGGCGCGGCAGCGATGAGCACGACCGCGACGACGCCGAGGCAGGACCCAGCCGTCATCACCGAGCGGGGGCCGTGGGAGTCGATGCGCCGGCCGACCCACAGCCCGGCGGCCGCCGCGACCAACTGGGCGGCAGTGAAGCAGGCCACCAGCCACGTCAGCGACCAGTCCTCGGTGTCGCGAATCGTGGTGCTGAGGACCGGGAACGCGTAGAAGAGGATGCCCCAGGAGATGATCTCGGTCGCGCACAGGACAGCGACGACCCCGCGCAGCTGTCCGGCGGGGAGGCCGGGGGGCGTCGTCCGCGCGATGTCGGACGTCACGCGACCACCCGACCCCACCGCACTAGCCGCGCGCTGTTCCGAGCCCGCCGATGCTGATGAGTTCCGGCGTCGGCGCGCAGCATCCGCCGCTCTCGACGGTGTCGTCGAAGACCCCGGACCCACCACAGACCCCAGTCTCGGGGAGGACCAGTTCGACCCGGTCGGCGGCCGCGTGGTCCCCGGCGATCGCGGCCACGACCGACCGCGCCTGCTCGCAGCCGGTCAGGGTCAGGAACGACGGCGCGCGGCCATAGGACTTCATGCCCACGAGGTAGAAGCCCGGCTCCGGCTGCGCGAGCACCTTCGCGCCGTGCGGCTCGACGCTCCCGCACGAGTGGACATTGGGGTCGATCATCGGCGCTAGCTCGCGCGGGGCCTGGAGCACTGGGTCGAGGTCGAGGCGAATCTCGCTGAGGTGGTCGAGGTCGGGCCGGAACCCGGTCACGGCGATGATCTCGTCGACGTCGGCCACGACCTGCCCGTCGAACGCGGACACCGACAGGCGACCGTCGGGCTGCGCCTCGACCGACGCCGCCCGGAAGGAGGCGATCGGGGTGACGGTGCTGCTGGCTGCGGCTTCCTCGGCGGACCTGCCCAGCGCGCCACGCGCCTGGAGTTGGTCGTTGTCGCCACCGCCGAACGCGTTGCTCGCGCTGGGTCGCCGGAGCAGCCAACTGACCCGGGTGCCGGGGGCCGTCTCTGCGAGCTTCGCCAACTCGATCAGCGTGTTCTGCGCCGAGGCACCCGTGCCGGCGACGACCACGTGCTTGCCGGCGTACCGAGCCCGGCCCTCGTTGCTGCGCAGATCGGGGATCCGGTAGCTGATCCGATCGGCGTACTCGGTCTCCCCGAGCGCCGGGAGGCCGTCACCGCCGAGCGGGTTCGGACCACCCCAGGTGCCCGAGGCGTCGATGACGGCGGCAGCGGTGACCCGGACCAGCCCCTCGGGCGTCTGGACCTGCAGGACGAGCGGCTCGGTGTCTCGGCCCGCGTCGACCAGGCGGTCGCGGCCTGCGCGGGCCACGCCGATCACACGGTGCAGGTAGCGGACGTCGACCTCGGGCGTCGCCTGGAGTGCATCGGCCAGAGGCTGGAGGTACGCGTCGACCCACTCGTCGCCAGTGGGATAGCGGGTGGCTGCCGGCGAGTCCCACCCGGCTCGATCGAGCAGTTCGGTGGCCGCGCCGTCGGTCAACTCGGACCACGGCGAGAAGAGTCGGACGTGACCCCATTGGCGGATCGCGGAACCAGCCACCGGCCCAGCCTCGAGGACGATCGTGGCCAACCCTCGAGCCTGGGCGTGGGCTGCCGCGGCCAGGCCGATGGGTCCGGCACCGATGATCGCGACGGGGTGGTTCATGCCTACTCCTTGCATCGATGAACGTCGATATGTCACGTGATCGGACTATATCGATACGCGTCGATGAATGCAATCATCGATGCAGATCGATATGATCTTTCCATGACGGCCTCTGCGATGGACCGCATCACCCGCCCCGACAACCTCGAGCTCCTCGGCGACGACGTTGCGGCGACGTACGCCGAGTGGTTCGGCACCATCGCCGACCCCACGCGGCTGAGACTCCTGCACGCCGTAGCCTCGTCCGCCTCGGGCGCCCTGACGGTCGGCGACCTCGCCGAGCGGTTGGGGATCTCGCAATCGACCTGCTCTCACCACGTGCGCAAGCTGTCCGAGGTGGGGTTCCTGGTCGTAGACCGGGTGGGTCGCGCGAGCGTCGTGTCGGTCAACCAGGCGTGCTGCACCGGTCTGCCGCACGCGGCTGACGTCGTGATGGGCACGATGGTGACGAGTCCGTGCTGCCCGACGGACTGGCCGGCATCGGTCACGACGCGCGCCATGGCGGACGACGATCTACCGATCGTCAGGGAGATCTACGCGCAGGGCATCGCGACTCGCAACGCCACGTTCGAGACCGAGGTCCCCGGCGTGGCGCAGCTGGGGGCCTCCTGGCTGCCCGACCACCGCTGGGTGGCTCAGGTCGACGGACGGGTCGTCGGGTGGGCCGCGGCGACCCGGGTCTCTGACCGCGCCTGCTACGCGGGAGTGGCTGAGACCTCGGTGTACGTCGCCGACGGTGTTCGCGGGCAAGGCATCGGCAAGGCCCTGCTGTACCGGCAGGTCACCGAGGCCGACGCCGGCGGTCTCTGGACCCTCCAGACCTCGATCTTCCCCGAGAACCGCGCCAGTATCGCGCTTCACCACTCGGCCGGTTACCGCACTCTCGCGGTCCGCAGCCGCATCGCGCAACTGGACGGCGTCTGGCGCGACACCGTCCTCCTCGAGCGCCGGAGGGACGACGACGGACAGGGCGAGGACTGCGGCCCCTGCTGAGCAGCGCTCAGCGGAGAGCGTCCGCCCGCTCGACCGGCAGGCCCAGCTTGTCCTCGAGCAGGTGGATGACTCGTCGCTCGATCTCGTCGCGGATGGGTCGCACGGCAGCAAGGTCCTGCCCCGCCGGGTCATCGAGCTCCCAGTCCTCGTACCGCTTGCCGGGGAAGATCGGGCAGGCGTCGCCGCAGCCCATCGTGATGACCGCGTCAGCGGCTCGCACGACCTCGTCGGTCCAGGGCTTGGGGTATTCGCCGCTGATGTCGATGCCACGTTCGGCCATGGCCGCGATCGCCGACGGGTTGATCTGCGAGGCGGGTTCGGAGCCTCCCGACCAGGCGACCGCTCGACCGGCGGCGTGGTGCTCGAAGAAGCCGAGGGCCATCTGGGAACGCCCGGCGTTGTGGACACACAGGAACAACACGATGGGCTTACCGTCGCGCGCCTTGCCCTCGACGCGGGCCAGCGCCTCGAGCCGCTGACGTGCGAATCGCTCGGCGAGCAGGGGCAGGAAGTTCGCCACCGTCGAGGACTCGCCGAACTCGTCGTAGGAGGTGTGCAGGAAGCGTTCGACGGTCTCGCTGCCGAAGATGCCGTCGTACTCCTGCGCGAGGCGGGTGGCCGAACGTCGCAGCGCTAGCTGCTGGTCGAGTGAAATGTCGCTGCGCTTGTACAGGTCGTCGAGCATGTGGTTCTCCTAGGTCTTGGTCACGAAGCCTCGGACAGGCGCTCGGCCAGCCCGTGGACGCGGGAGTCGAGGTCGCGGAGTACGCCCTCGAAGGCAGAGACGGTGCCGAGTGGCACCGGGTCGGGCACCGACCAATGCAGCGCGGCAGGGCTGGCCAACTCCTCGTAGGCGCGGTCACAGACGGTGACGACGAGGTCGCCCGACCTGAGCACCTCGTCGAGGTGCTGGGGCCGGGTGGTCTTGGCCAGCCGCAGGCGGTGACGGCGGGCCGCCGCGACCGCGCCGGCGTCGACGGCGTCAGCGGGATGCGTTCCCGCGGAGGCGACCGGCAGGTCGGACATCGCGGCCCAGAGCAGGGCAGCCAGCTGTGACCGAGCGGTGTTGGCGGTGCACACGAATAGCACCCGCTGGGGTGCGGCCAGCGACGTACCGGCCACCACGGGCAGCCCTTCGCTCACCAACTGCACGTAGGTCCGGCGTCGGTCACCCTCCGAACGCTGCCGCTGAATCAGCCCGGCTGACTCCAGCACCTTGAGGTGGTGGGCCAGGAGGTTGCTGCCGATCCCCAAGTCGTGAGCGAGTTGCGAGGGGAGCGCGTCACTGAGCGCGAGTCGCTCGACGATCGCCAGCCGCGCCGGCTCGCCCAGTGCGGCAAAGGCCCCTGCTCGCCGTTCCCGATCAGCAATTAAATCAGCATTCATTGAGGCAAGTTTGACTGAGGCATCTCAGTGCCGTCAAGATGCCGCCGTGACTCCACATCTCACGCGACGCCTGCTGGCCGAGTTCCTCGGGACTGCACTCCTGGTCACCGTCGTGGTCGGCTCCGGCATCGCGGCCGAGCAGCTGTCGCCCGGCGATGTCGGCATCCAGCTGTTCGAGAACTCGACAGCGACCGTGTTCGGGCTCGCCGCGCTGATCCTGCTCTTCGGCCCGGTCTCGGGCGCGCATTTCAACCCGGTGGTCTCACTCGCCGACTGGTTCCTGGGCCGTCGGGCGGGGCGCGGTCTGACTCTCTCGCACGTGGCGGCATACGCCGTAGCCCAGCTCGCTGGCGGAGTCTGCGGCGCGCTGCTCGCGAACGAGATGTTCGACATCGACGCCGGGCTCTCCACCAAGGACCGCGTCTCAGAAGGACACCTTGTCGCCGAGATCGTCGCCACCGCAGTGCTGATCGCACTGATCTTCGCACTGGCCCGCACGGGACGAGGCGCCATCGCTGCACCGGCCGTCGGCGCTTACATCGGCGCGGCGTACTGGTTCACCAGTTCCACCTCCTTCGCCAACCCGGCCGTCACGGTCGGCCGGATGTTCTCCGACACCTTCGCGGGGATCGCGCCCGCGTCGGTGCCGCCGTTCATCGCGATGCAGCTGGTCGGCCTGATGGTCGGTGTCGTCGTGACCTCAGTGCTCTACCCGGACGCCGGTGAGCACGCCGACGACGTCGTCCTACCCCACTCGAACTGACCGAACAGTGGGCCCGCTGTGCACCTGACCGGTGGTCGGCGACCAGACCGGCGCCGTCGGCCGGGATCGTTCACAGAGCCGAGGGACCACTCGGGTCCTTGCGCGCGACGAACGCGAGCGAGACCAGCAGGATGCCGCCCAGCAGGATGAAGAGACCGAACAGCCACGACAGGCCGGTCGCCGACTTGTCGGGGTGCGTCACGAACACGATCCCCAACACGAAGTCGACGACGGCGCCCAGCAACGCGAGCCAGCGTGGCATGCCCAGACCGCTCCCGAAGGCGGCGAAGAGCTCGAAGAGGCCGCGGATGATCAACCAGACGCCGAGCACCCAGATCACCGTGCTCGCGGCGACACCGGGCCGGAAGATGCAGAAGAACGCCGCGACGAGTGCCAGCAGACCAAGCAGGCCGTACAAGCCCTTCGCGGCTCCGGACTCGGCGCGAAATGCCGCGACGATCAAGCCTATGCCGTCGATGAGGACCCAGATCCCGACCAAGATCACCAAGATCTTCAGGGTGATGTCGGGCCAGACCATGACGGCGATCCCGATCGCCGCGGCGACGAGACCACGCACGAGCAGCGACTTCCAGTCGGGCTTGGTGAATGCGACGCCGAAACTTGTCGTGGTTTCTCCGACCATCGCTGCTCCCTCACCAGGTGGTGGCGCCGCGAACGCGGTGCCACAGACTCTCGCCGACGACGGCTGCACGATAGTGCTTTCGGAGCGCCCCGGTCGGGTACCACGCCGGGCCCCGATGTATTGGACCGGGGCCGACGAACAGTCGCGGGAACCAGCCCATGGTGACGACGACGTGGGGGCCACGGAGGAAGAACAGCGTTTCCGCAGGTCACAGCGGATGTTCGGGAAGCGCCCCCGGTAGGATTCGAACCTACGCTCCCGCCTCCGGAGGGCGGTGCTCTATCCCCTGAGCTACGGGGGCCAGGGACGACCGGAACCATACCCGTGCGGTGTCCGCGCGGGGAAACTGGTGCGAGAGGCGGGTCGACGCGCCGATACCCTGGGCCGGTGACTCCCGAGCAGCTGTCCGCCGCGATCGTCGAGGTGTTGACGGCGCTGTCCGAGGAGGGTGCGCTCGCCCTGCCCGACGGCGTACCCAGCGCGGTGACGGTGGAGCGTCCGCGGCAGAAGGAGCACGGCGACTACGCGACCAACGTCGCGTTGCAACTGGCCAAGAAGGCCGGCCAGAACCCTCGCGACCTGGCCGGCCGGATCCAGGACCGGCTGGTCAAGATCGAGGGCATCGCGGCGGTCGACATCGCCGGTCCCGGATTCCTCAACATCAGCGTGGAGGCCGGCGCGCAGGGGGTCGTGGCGGAGCAGATCGTGGCCGCGGGGCGCTCGTACGGCCGCAGCACGCAGCCGTACGGCGGCAAGGTGAACGTTGAGTTCATCTCGGCCAACCCGACCGGTCCGCTCCATCTGGGCCACACCAGGTGGGCGGTGGTCGGAGACGCGTTGGCGCGGGTCCTCGAGGCTGCCGGCGCCGAGGTGGCCCGCGAGTTCTACATCAACGACCGGGGCCGGCAGATGGACCTGTTCGGTGAGTCGCTGGCCGCGGCCGCCCTGGGTCAGCCGGTGCCCGACGACGGCTACCACGGCGCCTACATCGCCGATCTGGCGCGGCAGGTGATCGCCGACGATCCGGGCGTCGCGGGGATGGAGGCGTTCCGCGAGGCGGGCTATGCACTCCAGCTGAAGGAGCAGCGCGACGAGCTGACTCGGTTCAACACCGTCTTCGACGTGTGGTTCTCCGAGCGCGACCTGCACCGCGGCGACGTGGCCGCCCAGCTCGAGAAGCTCCGCGAGCTCGGCCACCTCTACGACGCCGACGGCGCCCTCTGGATGCGGACCACCGACTTCGGCGACGACAAGGACCGGGTGCTGATCCGGTCCAACGGTGAGCTCACCTACTTCGCCAGCGACACGGCGTACTACGTCAACAAGCGCAGCCGTGGCTTCGACACCTGTATCTACCTGCTCGGTGCCGACCACCACGGTTACGTCGGCCGTCTCAAGGCGATGGCCGCGTGCGTGGGCGACGACCCCGAGAAGAACATCGAGGTCCTGATCGGCCAGTTGGTGAAGATCATGCGGGGCAGCGAGGAGGTCCGGCTCTCCAAGCGGGCCGGCGACCTGGTGACGCTCCAGGAGCTGATGGACGAGATCGGCGTCGACCCGCTGCGCTACTCGCTGGCGCGTTACCCGCAGGACTCTCCGCTCACCCTCGACATCGAGCAGATCACCCGGGCCAGCAACGACAATCCCGTCTACTACGTCCAGTACGTCGCCGCCCGGACCGCGAGCCTGCTCCGCAACGCACACGACCTCGGCCTCAACCCCGAGTCGCACCCCGAACTGCTGTCCCACGAGAAGGAGGGCGAGCTGCTGAGGGCGCTCGCGGACTACCCCCGGGTGGTGCAGGGCGCGGCCGACCTGCGCGAGCCGCACCGCATCCCGCGCTACCTCGAGGAGACCGCGGCGACCTTCCACCGCTTCTACGACGGGTGCCGGGTGCTGCCCAAGGGCGACGAGGAGCCGACCGACCTCCACCGGGCCCGCCTGCTGCTGGTGCAGGCGACCCGCACCGTCTTCGAGAACGGCCTCGATCTGGTCGGCGTCACCGCCCCCGAACGGATGTGAGCAGCCGATGACCCACGAGGCCGGCTGGGCGCACGCGCCCGGCGCCCTCCGCGCGCCGTCCTGGCTGCGCGAGCCGAGCGACCCCAACGCACTGGTCAGCCAGCTCTGGCCGCAGACCGCGCACAAGCGGGATGGCGTTCTCACGGTCGGGGGTGTGCGACTCACCGACCTGGTCGCTGAGCACGGCTCGCCGACGTATGTCCTCGACGAGCAGGACTTCCGAGCCCGAGCGCGTGCCTTCGGCACCGCGTTCGCCGACTACGACGTGTTCTACGCCGGGAAGGCGTTCCTCTGCACGACCGTGGCGCAGTGGGTGGCCGATGAGGGGCTCTGTCTCGACGTCTGCAGCCTCGGCGAGCTGACCGTGGCCGAGCGGGCCGGCTTCGACATGGCCAGGGTGGGTCTGCACGGCAACAACAAGAGCCTCGCCGAGATCGAGAAGGCCGTCACCCTGGGTGTCCGCCGGATCGTCCTCGACTCCTTCGAAGAGATCGAGCGAGTGGCCGAGGCCGCCGAGCGGCTGGGTCGTACCCAGTCGGTGATGGTGCGGGTGAAGGCCGGGGTCGAGGCCCACACCCACGAGTACATCGCCACCGCCCACGAGGACCAGAAGTTCGGC